>JAZKTH010000096.1:0-9956 GCA_036625675.1 Haloferacaceae archaeon | reverse complement strand
GCCCAGTCGCGCATCGTCTCGGAGATCGCCTCCTTGAGCGTCCCCCGCCCCGTCGTCACCGGCTTCACCTCGGTCCCGTTTATCTTCATCCGGAAGACGTTGGGGCGCTGGCGGTTGATGTCCCGCTCGCCCATGTAGACGGTGCAGGGCATCCCGAGGTGCGCCGCCGCCATCGCCGTGGCGGTGCCGTGCTGTCCGGCGCCCGTCTCGGCGATGATCCGGTCTTTCCCCATGTACTTCGCCAGCAGCACCTGCCCGAGCGCGTTGTTCAGCTTGTGTGCCCCGCCGTGGAGCAGGTCCTCCCGCTTGAGGTACACCTCGGTCCCGTACCGCTCGGAGAGCCGATCCGCCCGCTGGAGGGGTGTCGGCCGGCCGCCGAAGTCGTCCAGCCGGCGATGGAACTCGTCGAGGAAGCCGTCCTCGTTTTCGAGCACGTATCGACGGTAGGCGTCCTCCAGTTCCTCGAGTGCCGGCATCAGCGCCTCGGGCACGTACTGGCCGCCGTACCGGCCGAAGCTGCCGTCGTTCTCCGCGCTGTCGTCGTCCGTGTCAGTTGCGTTCGAGTTCATGTCGTCGTGTCGCCTCGTGTCGTCGTGTCGGTAGCGGTCGTGAGCCGCCGGGTGTTCTCTTCGGGATCGCCGTCCATGATCGCCGAGCCGACGAGGAGGGCGTCCGCGCCGGCCGCCCGCATCCGGCGCACGTCCGCCGGCGTGGTCACGCCCGATTCGGCGATCAACGTCACCTCGTCCGGGACGCCCGGCGCCACGCGCTCGAACGTCCCCAGGTCGACCTCCAGGCGGGCGAGGTCGCGGTTGTTCACGCCCACGACCTCCGCGCCGGCCGCGAGCGCGGCCTCCAGTTCCGCGCCGTCGTGGACCTCGACGAGCGGCTGGAATCCCCGATCGCGGGCGGCTTCGACCATGTCCGGGAGGTCGTCGCCCAGGAAGCGCGCGATGAGCAGCGCCAGGTCCGCCTCGACTGCGTCCAGTTGCTCCGGCGACAGCAGGAAGTCCTTCCGGAGCACCGGCACGTCGACGGCCGCCCGGACTCGCGTCAGCGCCGCCGGGCTCCCGCCGAAGTGGTCCGGCTCGGTGAGCACCGAGATCGCGGCGGCGCCGCCGTCGACCATCGCCCGCGCGAGTTCGGCGGGGTCGTCCTCCCTCCTTCCCTCCGTCGTCGGGCTGGTCGGCTTCACCTCCGCGACGATCGGCACCCGCCCGTCCGCCTCCGCCGCGGCGAACGCGTCCGTCACGGATCGGGCGTCGACCTGGATCGGTCCGTCGCCGGGCGGCTTCCGGTCCCGGGCCGCAGCCAGGATCGACCGGACCGCCGGCGCGAGTTCCCCGTCCCTTCTTACCATCTATGTTCACTAGTGTACGTTTATGTTCATAAGGCTGTCGGCGGGGCCCTCGCGGTCGTCGGGGGATCGACGTCGGCGCGTGGGGGCGGTGCAGGATCCCGTCGTCGGCGTTTGGCGGGCGGCCACCGATCGCGGGCCGGTCACACCGCCCCGATCAGCGAACGGAATCCAGGATGAGCTGCTGTTCGACCCGTTTGGCCTCGTGTTGCACGTCGCGGACGGCGTCGATGTTCGCGGAGATCGAGGAGACCCCCTCCTCGACGAGGAACCGGACCATCTCCGGCTTCGAGCCCGCCTGTCCGCAGATGCTCGTGTCGACGCCGTGTTCGCGGCAGGTGCGGATGGTCGTGGCGATGAGTTCGAGGACCGCCGGGTGGAGCTCGTCGAACCGGTCGGCGACGTTCTCGTTGTTTCGATCGACCGCGAGGGTGTACTGCGTGAGGTCGTTGGTCCCGAAGGAGGCGAAGTCGATCCCCGTCCGGGCCAGCTCCTCGATCTGGAGCGCACTGGCGGGCGTCTCGATCATCACGCCCCAGGTGTGCTTCTCGGGCTCGATGCCCTCCTCGCGCATCAGCTCCTTGGCGCGCTCGACGTCGGCCGTGTCGTTCACCAGCGGAAGCATCAGCTCGACGTTGTCGTATCCCATGTCGTAGAGCCGCCGGAACGCCGCCAGCTCCCCCCGGAAGGGGCCGGGCTTGTCGAGGCTTCGGCGGATCCCTCGCCACCCCAGCATGGGATTGTGTTCGTTCGGCTCGTTCTCGCCGCCCTCGAGTTCCTTGAACTCGTCCGTGGGGGCGTCCAGGGTCCGCGCCCGGACCGGCCGGGGGTAGAACTCCTCGGCGACCTCCCGGATCCCGTCGACGATCTCGTCGACGTACGCACGCTGGCCGTTCTCCTCGATGTAGCGTTCGGGCGTCTGTCCGAGCGACAGCACCATGTGCTCGATGCGCAACAGCCCGACGCCGTCCGCCCCGGTCGCGGCCGCTCGCTCCGCCGCCTCGGGGATCGAGACGTTCACCTTCACCTCGGTGGCTGTCATCGGCTTCACGGGGGTCTGGGGGCGGACATCCTCCGTCGGCTCGAACTCCTCGGCGGGCTCCGCTTCCTCGACGGCACCCTCCCGAACCGTCCCCTTGTCGCCGTCGATCGTGATCTGCTGGCCGTTCGACAGCGTCCTGGTGGCCGATCCGGTCCCCACGATCGCCGGCACGCCCAGTTCCCGGGAGACGATGGCGGCGTGGCTCGTCATTCCGCCCTCGTCGGTGACGATTCCCGCGGCGCGTTTCATCGCGGGCACCATGTCGGGCATCGTCATCTCGGTGACGATGATGTCGCCGTCCGCGACCGAATCGAGGTGGTCGAGTTTCTCGACGATCCGGACCGCACCGGAGACCACGCCCGGCGAGGAGCCCAGCCCGCTCAACAGGACGTCGTCGCCGTCGTTCGTCCCGCCGTTCGCGTCGCCGTTCCCGTCGATCGGATCGAGCTGATTCTCGTCCCGCCCGTCGATCCCGGAGCCGCTTCCGGAACCGGCGGCCGCCTCGGCGTCGTCGCCCTTCTCGGCGATAGTCGTGATCGGTCGGGACTGAAGCATGAACACGTCGTCGCCGACGATCGCCCACTCGACGTCCTGCGGCTCGCCGTAGTGGGACTCGACCTGCTTACCCAGTTCGACCAGCCGCTCGACCTCCCCGTCCGAGAGCACGCGTTCGGTCCGGTGGTTCTCCTCGACCTCCACTTCGACGGTCTCCCCGGTTTCCGGGTCCTTGATCATCTTCGTCTTCTTGTCGGCGACCGTCACGTCCGCGACCTCCCCCGTTCGGAGATCGTACACGTAGTTGTCGGGGGAGACGGACCCGGAGACGACCGCCTCGCCGAGTCCCCACGCCGACTCGATGATGACCTCCGGCTCCCCGGTCGAGGGGTGGCTGGTGAACATGACGCCGGACTTGTCGGCGTCGACCATTCGCTGGACGACGACGGCGATGTCGACCGCGTCGTGGTCGAACCCCTGGCGGTTCCGGTAGTAGATCGCCCGCTGGGTGAAAAGCGAGGCCCAGCACTCCTTGACGCGGCGCAGCAGGTCCTCCTCGCGCACGTTCAGGAACGTCTCCTGCTGCCCGGCGAAGGAGGCGTCCGGGAGGTCCTCGGCGGTCGCGGACGAGCGGACCGCCACGAACGCCTCCTCCTCGCCCTCGAAGCTCCGGTAGGCTTCGAGGATCCCCTCGGCGACCTTCTCCGGGAGCTCCGTTTCCATGATCAGTTTCTCCGCCGTCTCTTCGGCCTCTCGCAACGCCGTCGAGTCCTCCGGGTCGACGTCGACGGCGGAGAACAGCTCCTCGTCGATCCCGGCCTCCTCGATGAACGTCCGGTACGTGCCGGCGGTGACGACGAAGCCCGGCGGAACGGGCAGCCCCGCGTCGGTCAGTTCGCCCAGCGAGGCAGCCTTGCCGCCGACCGTCTCGATGTCGTCGGCCCGCACGTCGTCCAGCCAAATTACTGCCATCCTGTATCGGGTTCATCCACGGAGCGGCATATCAAAGTACCGAAGCCGAACCTCCCGTAGAAGGCCTCACTCGGAGCTGAGTAGTGGTTTCGGCGTGAGCCACCTCGGGCGGCGTCGCCCACGAACGCCCCGGTTCCCCCGTATCAGGCGGCGTCGCCGACGAACGCCTCGGCGCCCTCGTAATCCCAGAATCCGCCCGCCCGCATCGCGCGACCGACCGCCCGGTGGAACTCCACGAAGTCCTCGAACTCCTCCTCTTCCACGTGTTCGAAGATCTCCTCGAGGGCGACGACACGGTCGTGGTTTATCCGGACCGGATCGTCGCCGTACTCTCCGACGAACTCGTCCCGGGAGAGGGGGAAGTCCTCCTCCTCGTTCACCTTCTTGGCGATCACCGCGTGGCCGTATTTCCGCATTCCCTCGCTCCCCTGCTCGCCGTCGGGATCGTGTGGCCAGTCCATGCGCGTCCCTACTCGCACCCGACCGATAGAACTTGCGCTCCGGGCGACCCCGACGGTCGGCCGACTCGGCACGGAGTGAAAGACGCGGTGGGACTGGGATTCGAACCCAGGAGGCTTGCGCCACCTGCTTTCAAGGCAGGCGCAATAGTCCACTCTGCCATCCCACCGGGGTGAGTGTTTCCGCCCGCGAGTCGGCGATCGGATGCGGGGGCGTCCGGAGGCCATCGATCCGATGCGGGGGCGTCCGGACGCGCTTGGCTCGGGCGCGTTCGGAGGAACAGGTCCCTGAAAGTTGAAGCTATCGTTCCGCGGCCTCCCCCAGCGTGGACACGACCAGCTGTCGCATCCCCCGCCGGAGCAGTCCGCCGGCGGCGGGCTGAGAGACGCCGAGTTCGGCGGCCACGTCCTCCAGCGTCGACTCCCGGGGTTCCTCGAAGTAGCCCATCTCGAAGGCCAAAAGCAGCGCCTCCCCCTGGTGGTCGGTCAATCCCCAGTCGGTTTCGACGGGTTCAGCGTAGTCGTCGACCCGCCGGAGCGAGAAGTCCACGTCGCGTTCGAGGGCCCGCTCCCGCAGCGTGGAAAGCGCCGACCGGTCGGGCAACCAGATCCTGACCGTCCAGGCAGTCCCGTCGTTCGTCCAGTCGAGCGAGACCCCGTCCACCGCGGCGATCAGGGGCGAGAACAGCGTCGCGTCGTCGGCGTACTCGAACCGGTACACCGCCTCCCCGCCGGCGTCGATCACCCGCTCGAAGGCCGCGACGGTCCCGTCTCGTTCCAGCCCCGCCTCGAACGCGTCGAAGTCGGCCGAGGAGATCGTGAACAGGTAGCCCTCGGCGGCCGGGACCGTCCCCGCGCCGGTGATCGGCTGCACCGTCGCGGTCTCGTCGTGCGCGACCGTCTCGGTCAACGCGAGGTCGGGCGACTCGAGCCGGAGCGTGGCCGTGACGTCACTCATTCTCTGGAGCCTCCGAGTACGGGGTTCTCGCCCCGACGTTGCAGCCGCCGACGTATCACTCGTTCGGCCGCCGGCGAGGTGAGGACGACACCCGAGAGGACGAGCAGGGCCCCGACCGCGATCGACGGCGTGAGCGACTCCCCGAGGAACGCCACGCCCAAAAGCACCGTCGTCAGCGGTTCGCTCGTCCCGACGATGCTGGCGGTGCTCGCCTCGATCCGGGCGAGCCCCTCGGTGAAAAGCACCATCGGAACCAGCGTCCCGACCGCCGTCACCCCGCCGACCAGCCACCAGCCCGTCGCCGTCGCCGGCACCGAAAGCGACGCCGTCGCGACGCCGTACGCCAGGACCGTGACGGTGACGCCGGCAAAGACGTAGCTCGCGTGGATCAGCGGCTCGACGTCGCTCACCAGGACGCGCGTCCCCATCGCGTAGATCGTGTAGCAAACCGAGGCGACGCCGACCAGCACCACGCCCGCCGGCGTCGCGGCGAGTTCGCCCCCGGTCACCACGAGCGCGACGCCCGAGACCGCCGCCGCCAGGCTGAGCAGCTTCGGGAGCGTCACCCGCTCGTCCAGGGTGACCGACGACAGCAGGGTCACCTGGACCGGGTAGGTGAAAAGCAGCAGCGCCGCCACTCCCGCCGAAAGCCACGCCAGGCTCTCGAAGTAGGTGACGGACATGACGCCGTACACGACGCCCAGCCCCAACTCCGCCCCGAGCAACCGCCCGCCGAGCACGCGGAACCGGTTCCGGACCAGGAGATATCCCAGCAGGATCCCGGTCGCGGCCACGAACCGGAGCCCCAGCAGCGTCGCCATCGACATCCCGGACAGCGTCGCCGCCCTGCCGAACACGCCCAGCGTCCCGAAGAGTGCCGCGCCCAGCAGGACGAGGACGAGCCCTGTGCTTCGCTGGCGCATGTCACGCATTTCGGACTCCAGCAGTACCGGACTGTTTCTTAACTATATAACCCGTTCAAGCGGACCTTTCCCGTCGATCGGGGCCGAACGTCTCAAACCGGGACCAGGACCGGTTCGCCGTCCTCGGTCCGGATGTCGACGTCGAGTTCGGAAAGCACCGTGGCGGTGTTGACCGGCACGATGCGCTCCGCGGCCACCCGGGCGCGCAGTTCCACCAGGGCGGCGGCCAGGTCGCGGCCGTCCTCGATCACCGGCTGCATGTCGATGAAGTCCACGTCGTGGTCGGCGTCGATCGCCCGGTCCGCGAGCGTCGACAGCGCCGGCGGCTCCCAGGCGTCCGCGAAGTCGATCGGCTCCCCGAAGCCGGCGTAGTACACCCGTCCGCCGGGCGCGGGCCCGAGCACCGTGTCCGCGCCGCGCAGCTTCATCGAGGCCGAATCGAGGGTCGTCCGGGCCAGGAACGGGACCGCCGGCGTGACGATCGCGACGGAGCTCGCCCCCTCCTCGCGCAGCAGGTGCGTCGCCGTGTTCCCGGCCCGGGCGGCGAACGACGAGCCGACCTGAGGTTCGAACCGGACGGCGTCGCTCGCCTCCCGGTCGTCGAGTTCGTCGACGACGACTGCGCGCAGCCGGGCCTCGGGCGAGGGGTCGTCCGGGGCGCTCCCGGGCAAGTCCTCCGCGGGGGCGTAGTTCACCAGTAGCTCCCCGGCGGAGCGGTCGACCGCCCGGACGGCGTCCCGGAACAGCGCCTCGTAGAGCCTGGCGGCGTCCGCCTCCGACAGGGGGCTGGTCTCCACCAGCGTCTCGAAGACGTGACCCTCCACCGGCGGATCGGCCAGAACGGCGACGACTGTCATACGCGGAGTTTGCGTCGGATTCCCTTGAACTCGCGGTTTCCGGTCGGACGGTGGCCGATCGACTCCCGCGTCACCGGACGGTCCTCGCAACCCTCCCCGACTCAGCGTTCCTGTCGACCCTTCGTCTGCCGGTAATCGCGGTCGAGCACGTTCCCGCGGAGGTAGTCGACGAACGCCTCGGCGTCGGCGTCGTCCTGGCGCTCCGGTTCGAGCATCGGAACCAGTTCGAATCCCCGCCCCCGGATGGTCGTGGCGTGGGCTTGCTCCACGTCGAACGCCCCGGGGGCGCTGGTCGTGTACTCGATCGCGAGCGCCTCCAGCGTCCGCCCTCCGATCGGGACGATCACGTGGGGGTTGATCATCCTGATCTCGGCGGTCAGGAACGGATCGCAGGCGGCTACCTCCCCGTCGGTGGGGGCGTCGGGCCCGTGACACCGGACGAGGTGGGTGACGTACGCGTTTTCGAGAGCCAGCCCCGCCCCCGAATCGGATTCCGGGGAGGCGTCAGATCCCGGGGCTGCGTCCGATTCCGGGGCTGCGTCCGATCCCGACTGGCCGGCGGGCGACTCCGCCAGAAAGCCGATCCTCCGCAGGATCCGACCCAGCCGGCCGTCGTCCAGCACCGGCTCCCCGCGGGCGTCCGCCTCGACCGAGGGGGACGCGGAGACGAACAGGAAGTCGGCTCCCACGTCCCCGTAGCCGTGCACGACGGTCTCTCTGGTCTCACAGCGCCCGCAGTTCTCGCACGCCTCGTCCATGCCGAACGGGTTGCTCGCGTCTTTCTGTGCGGCGTCCACGCCCCACCCTTCGGCCGGACGAGCAAAACCCTGTGGGTGGTCCGTTTCCGCGTTCGGTCGGGGCGTCCGAGCCCCCGAGCGGTGCGGCGAGAACTGGCATACGGCGAACGAATCACAATCCTTAACCGTCACACGCGATTTTTGTCCGATAGCGGGATGGGATAGCCAGGAGATTCCGCCGGGCTCATAACCCGGAGATCGGTAGTTCAAATCTACCTCCCGCTACTTCTCCCACGTCGCTTCGTTCCGTAGCGACCCGTCCCGTCTCAGTCTCAGCCTCAGTCCCAGCGCCGGTCCACGTTAGTTTCACTCCGGACGGGGAAACTTAACGGTCGTCCGCCCCCGAGAGGGATCCGATGGAGCCCGCGCGGCTGCCCGGGACGTCCGAAGGCGCGGACGATGGCGTCGTCCTGCACGTCGACATGGACTGCTTTTACGCCTCCTGCGAGCGGTTGCGCGAGCCCGAACTCGAGGGGAAGCCCGTGGTCGTCGGGATGGGCTACGAGCCGGGGGAGGAGGGCGGCGCGGTCGCCACCGCCAGCTACGAGGCCCGCGAGCACGGGGTCGACAGCGCGCAGCCGATCACGAGGGCGCTGGAGCAGCTTCCCCGCGCCGAATCGGTCGACCGGGATTCCGCCGGGAGGCAAGCTGTCGGTCACTACCGCCCGGTCGACCTGGACTACTACCAGTCGGTCGCGGCGGACGTGAAGGACGTGCTACACGACTGTGCCGACGTCGTCAGGGAGGTGAGCATCGACGAGGCCTACCTCGACGTCACGGACCGGACGAGCTGGGAGCCCGCCGGGAGCGACGACCGCAGCGCCGCCAGCGGCCCAGCCGAGACCCGCCGGCTCGCGGAAGGGTACGCCAGACACGTGATCGAGCGAATCGAGCGCGAGGCGGGAGTGCCCGCCAGCGTCGGCGTCGCGCCGAACATGTCGACCGCGAAGGTGGCCTCCGACTTCGACAAGCCCGACGGGCTCACGGTCGTCCCGCCGGGACGGGTCCGTTCGTTTCTCTCCCCGCTGCCGATCGAGGAGATCCACGGGGTCGGCCCGGTGACCGCCCGGGAGCTGCGTGAGCTGGGGGTGGAGACGGCGGGCGACCTGGCCGAGGCCGATCCCGCCGAACTGACCGACCGGTTCGGCGAGCGCGGCCGCGAACTGTACGCGCGGGCCCGCGGCGAGGACGACCGGGCAGTCACCCCCACGGGTCGGCCCAAGAGCCTCTCGCGGGAGTCGGCGTTCGCTGATCCGGTGCGCGAACCGGCACCGAAACGCGAGACCCTCCGGGCGCTCGCCGCCGACGTCGCGGACCGGGCGAGACGTCGAGACGCCCTCTACCGCACGATCGGGATCAAAGTGGTCGAACCGCCGTTCGAGGTGAACACGCGCGCCGAGTCGCTCTCCGGGCCGGTCGACGACCCGGACCTGGTGGAGACGATCGCGCTGGAGCTGCTCGAGGAGTTCGCCGACCGGCGGGTCCGAAAGCTCGGGGTCCGGGTGTCGAACCTCTCGTTCGGGGCGGGGGAGCAGGCGACGCTCGAGGGGTTCGAGGACGCCGATCCCGCCGCCTCGCGCGGCTCCGCCGACCGACATCGCGGTTCCGACGGGACAGCCGGTCGGGCCGGCGGCGACCGGCGGTCCTCGCCCGCGTCCCGCGACGGGGCATCGTCCACGTCGCCCGAGGACGGAGCTATCTCCCGACCGGACGACGGTCAGGCCGTCCTCGACGAGTGGAGCAAAAGCGGGCGACTGGGCGGACGCGACGTGAGGTGACTGGGCGGACGCGACGTGAGGTGACTGGGCGGACGCGACGTGAGGTGACTGGGCGGACGCGACTTGGGACGACGGGGCGGCGGCGAGCCACGGATGGGCGGCTCGCGCGAGTCGAACCGTCACATTTTATCCCTCGACCTGAGTACCGACGACATGGATCGACTGGAACAGTCGTTGCTCGACGCCCCGATCATCGAGAAGGGCGATTACCAGTACTTCGTACATCCCATCAGCGACGGCGTCCCGATGCTCGAGCCGGAGCTCCTTCGGGAGATCGTCATCAAGATCATCCGCAAGGCCGAACTCGAGGACGTCGACA
>JAZKTH010000095.1:0-9957 GCA_036625675.1 Haloferacaceae archaeon | reverse complement strand
GGAAGGGTGGCGGAAAACTCGCCGGAATCGCCCAGCGCGTGGGGGCAAACAGCGCGCTGGTGTCGGGCGTGGTCGTGGTAGAGGCTGGCGGGGGACTCCGGGAGGTGCTGTCGGCGGTGTACGACCGGCTGGACGTGGCGTTCGACCCCTCCACCGTCGGCTCCGTCGCTACTGCGGGCGGGACTTCCGACCCGGATCGAGTCGTCGCCGAAATCGAGGCGGCCTTCCTCGACGGGCGGGAGGCGGCGCTCGAACCGCTCGAGGAATGAGATCGCCGGCGGGACGACCGGGACGACCGGGACGACCGGGACGAACGAACGGCGATCGATCGGACGCCGTTTCGACGTTCTTTTTATTGCGCGGCGGCGTTCTCGGGGTATGGCTGAATTCAAAGTCGTCGTCGCCGATCCGGAAAGCGGCGAGACGTACCAGACCGAGGTCGACGGACAGGACGCGAACCGCTTCATCGGGCGGGAGCTCGGCGACGAGGTCGACGGCGGCGCCGTCGGGCTCGACGGGTTCACCCTCGAACTTACCGGCGGATCGGACGTCACGGGACGACCGATGCGGAGCGACGTCGCGGGCGCGGGGCTCAAAGAGCTCCTCCTCGAGGGCGGCGTCGGGTACGAGCCGAACCGGGACGGAGAACGCAAGCGCGTCACCGTCCGCGGGCGGGAAGTCAGCGACGAGACGGCACAGATCAACGCCAAGGTCGTCGGAGGCGAGGGCGACGTCGCCGCCGCTTTCGAGGACGAGTGATAATGACGGTTGTAGGCCGCTACCGGACGACCGGCCACGCGGCCGGCCGATCGGTCGGGGAATCACTACAACCGCCAGTATGAGCGTCCCGACACGGCGATGACCGACCGGCTGCCCTCCGACGCCGACGCGGTCCGGACGACGCGCGCTCGCGTCGCCAGATACGGCGGCACCCGACGCCCCTGCGTTCGGCTCGCGGAGGACGCCGGTCTCGTAGACGCCGAATTCCTCAGGCTCGTTCTCGACGGGACGACGTACCACGCCGGGGTCCACCGGGACGCCACCGGCCCGCTCCTGCGGGGCGCCTACCGGAACCGCCGGCTGGCGCGGAACCCCGACGAGGGCGAAAACCAGCTCGTGGCGTGGCTCGAGCGCGTCGATCGGAGCCCCGGCGACGCCCTCGAGTTCGACGAGGTCGTGCCCGGAGACCTCTACGGCCTCCGCCTCCCCGGACGACGGGCGGTGTACGCGGTCACGCAGGAGCCGAGCGGATCGCTGACCGACATCGCCCGAAATCTCGACGGCGACGGGAAATGAGCACCGCCGATTGAACCCCCCGTCATCCGAACAACAACCGGAGATTCACCGCCGTCACCGCCGTACCCACGGCCGCGAGCAACAGCGGGGGGAAGTAGTACATCAGCCCGTCGCCGTCACGTGCGCCGAGATAGCTGATCCACACCATGACGAGGAAAGCCGCGACCTTCGCGGCCACGAGACCCCACAGCCCGAGCGAGTCCATCGCGAGCCGGACGACCGGGTTCGCTTCGCTCAGGTGCGGGACGAACGACACGAGCGCGACCGTCGAGACGACGTCCCCGACGCCGTAGGTCGCGGTCGCGAAAATCCAGAGCCAGTAGAACTCGTCGGGGCGCCGGTCGTAGATCGGACGGGCGCGCGAACGACGGCCGCTTTGCCGACTGGACACGGTCCCAGTCCGAGTGGGGGTCCCATAAACGGATCGAAGAACCGAACGATTCTTTCCCGTGCTCCCGAACGCTCACTCTATGGGAACGCCCCTGGATGATCGCGAGGAGCAGGTCGCGGAAGTTCTCGACAGGCTCTACGAGGAGTACCCGGATTCGACGATCTCGTTGAACTACTCCAGCCGGTTCGAACTCCTCGTGGCCGTCGTGCTCTCGGCGCAGTGTACCGACGAGCGCGTCAACGCAACGACCGCGGATCTGTTCGAGGAGTACTCGACCCCCGAGGACTTCGCGAACGCGGACCAGGAGGAACTCGCAGAGCGCCTGAATTCCATCACCTACTACAACAACAAGGCAACGTACCTCCGCTCTGCTGCCCGCGACATCGTGGAAAAATACGACGGGAAAGTGCCGGACACGATGGCGGAACTAACGGAGCTTTCCGGAGTGGGCCGCAAGACCGCGAACGTCGTGCTCCAGCACGGCCACGACGTCGTCGAGGGGATCGTCGTGGACACGCACGTTCAGCGGCTCTCCCGCCGGCTCGGATTGACAGATCGGAAGGATCCCGAAGCGATCGAGGCTGACCTCGTGGACGTGGTTCCGCGGGAGGACTGGCAGCAGTTCACCCACCTGTTCATCGATCACGGGCGGGCGACCTGCACGGCCAGGAACCCGGATTGCGAGGACTGCGTGCTGGAGGACGTTTGCCCCTCCTCGAAGCTCGACAACCCGATCGACATGGCGTCCGGCGAACGGTGGGAGTAGGGATCGAACGGGAGGGGCGCCCCACCGAAGAGGGGGTCACATCCGGAGCTTTTAAACGATTTCCGAACCGAACTCACCGCAATGGCTTTTGAGGAGCTTTTGAACGATCCCGTCATCCAGAAATACCTCCACGAACTCGTTGGACCGACCGGGATGCCGGTCGCGGCGGCCCCGCCGGACGGCGAGGTGACCGACGAGGAGCTGGCCGAGCGCCTCGACCTCGAGCTAAACGACGTTCGGCGGGCGCTTTTCATCCTCTACGAGAACGACCTCGCCGCCTACCGCCGGGTTCGAGACGAGGACTCCGGATGGCTCACCTACCTGTGGACCTTCGAGTACGAGAACATCCCGGAGAACCTCGAGGAGGAAATGCACCGGCTGTACGAGGCGCTTCAGGAGCGAGAGGAGTACGAGCGCAACCACGAGTTCTACCTGTGTGAGGTGTGTTCGATCCGGTTCGAGTTCGGTGAGGCGATGGAGTTCGGGTTCGAGTGTCCCGAGTGCGGGTCGCCGCTCTCCGCGATGGAGAACGACCACCTGATCGACGCGATGCACAGGCGCCTCGAGGAGCTCCGGGACGAACTCAACGTCGACGTGACGAACTGATGGTCGTCCTGGCAACGAAGTGTTACGTCGCCGGCGACGCCCGGGAGCGCGCCCTCGACGGGATGAACGCGCTCGTCGACAACGCGATCGGCGAACTCGACGCCGACTGGACGCTCGGGGTCCGCGAGGACGAGTTCGTGCAGGTAGATCTCTCCGGGGGAGACGCCACGGCCGCGGAGAACCTCCTGGCCGAGGAGTGGGGGGAGATCCCCGAGGAGATCGTGCCCGGCGAGGAGTACGTCGGGACGCTCGAGGCGTGGAACGAGAACGGATTCACCCTCGACGCGGGACGGCGGATCGAGATCCCCGCCGCGGAACTCGGACTCGGACCGGGGTCCCCGAAGCAGATCGTGAAGCGGTACGGCCTCGTCCAGCACCTCCCGATGCGGTTCGTCGCTGGCGACCCGGGAGCGGGGACCGGAAGTCCGGGGGACAACGACGACGAGAGGACACCTCACAGGGTCGCCGACGCCGAACGCGATCGGCTGTACGACTGGACCCGCGGGTCGGGTCGGGTGAACGTGAACAGCGCGACCCGCGGGGAGGTGCGCGCGACGGTCAATCGGGCGGGACACGCGCGCGACATCGTCACCGTCGAGCGGCTCGGGCTTCTGGAGCAGAGCATCGTCTGTGCCGAGGACACCGACCCGCCCGGGCTGCTCGCCGCGATCGGCGAGTATCTCCCGGCGGAACTCCGCTGCGTCGTTCCATGACGGACCGCCGTCGGCTCCTCCTCGCGGTCGTCGCACTCGCCGTCCTGACGCTCGGCGCCGGCTGCCTGGGGTACGTCACGGGCGGAGGGGAAGTGGACGACGCGACGCTGGACCGGGAACCGGCGGAGTCGTACGCGCTCGGCACCGATCGGGACGGCTACCTCGTCGTTACGAGCGAGGCCAACTACCGCGCGGTCTACAACGTCTCCGGGCGGGACGAGCTCCGCCTGTTTCGGGAGACCGGCTACGGCACCGAGGAACCGATCGACCTGCGGGCGTTCCGGGTCCGATACGCCGACGGCGAGGTCGCGAACGGATCCACCTTCCGAAGCCACGGCGGCGAGGTCGAGCGAACGACAGACGAGGTGTGGGTTCGGTTCCCCGGGGATCGCGACGTCGACGCCGTGGCGTTCACCGCGTCGAGCACCCCAAAGCGGTTCGTCACGCGCGTTCCCGTGGAGGGCTCGGTGGAGGTAGTGTTGCCCCCGGACCGCCGGATGGACTTTTTCCTGTTCGGTAACGTCGTTCCGGGAGGGTACGAAACGGAGATCAGCGACGGCCAACAGCACATCGTCTGGGACGAGTTCTCCGGCGACCGGGTCATCGTCCAGTTCTACCTGGAACGCGACCTGGTGATCTTCGCAGCCGCGTTCGGCGTCGCCGCCGTGATCGCCCTGGCGGGCGTCTACTACTACCGTCGGCGGATCGAGCACCTCGAGCGGCAGCGAAAGGAGATGGGACTCGACGTCGAGGAGGAGATCGACGAGTACGACGACGACGACGGGCCGCCGCCGGGGCCACGCTGATTCCGGCGCCGAAAACGGCCGGACCGCACGCTTTTGTGCACGACGCCCCACCGTCTGGACATGGACGTAGCCGTGGTCACCGTGGGCGACGAACTGCTCGCCGGTGACACCCAGGACACGAACTCGACGTGGCTGTGTCGTCGGTTGACCGAACGCGGGGTGCGCGTTCGGCGGGTGACGACCGTACCCGACGAAGTGGGAGAGATCGCCCGCGTCGTCAACGAACACCGGGCCGAGTACGATGCCGTGATCACGACGGGCGGCCTCGGACCCACCCACGACGACGTGACGATGGAGGCGGTTGCGGCGGCGTTCGGGCGCGACGTGGAGCCCCACGACGGGGCTCTCGAATGGCTCGAGGAGCACGGCGGCTACAGCGCGGAGGAACTGGTGTCGGGAACGACGAACCTGCCGGCCGGCGCGCGGATGCTTCCCAACGAGGAGGGCGTCGCGCCGGGCGCCGTCGTGGAGTCGGTCTACGTCCTGCCGGGCGTCCCCGGAGAGATGAAGGCGATGTTCGAACTCGTCGCCGAGGAGTTCTCCGGGCGACAGACGTACACGGCGTTCGTGCGGGCCAACGAGCCCGAAAGCGAGCTCATCGACCTGATGGTGGAGCTACAGGAACTGTTCGACGTCGCCGTCGGCTCGTACCCGGGCGACCACGTCAGGGTGAAACTCACCGCGGACCACCCGGAAACGGTCGAGGAAGCGGCTTCGTGGCTCCGGGAACGTGTCGACGTCCTCGAATAGCTACCTGTAGAGATACATCAGCCACACGACGGTGAGCAACAGGCTGACCAGCAACACCGTCGCGCCCATTTCGGCGACCGGAATCGGCTCGGACTGGAGCAAGACAGGGAGCATACCCGAGACTTCCCCGGGCAGAACATAAATGATTGCGGTCGTCGAACGTCGTGAGGCGGCCCGACAGGATTGGGGCCCGACAGGACTGGTCGTCCTGTCCGACTCACTTCCCCTCGAACTCGGGCTCCTCGTCGCCCATGAACGCGGTGATGCCCTCCATCAGATCGTCGGTGGCCATGAGGTGACCGAACGCCTGGGCCTCGATCTCGAGGCCGGCGTCCGTGTCCGCGCGCCCGGCCAACATTGCGCGTTTGGTGTACCGCTGGGCGATCGGCGGGCCGTTCGCCAGGTCGCGCGCGAGTTCGAACGCGCGGTCGTCGAACTCCTCGGGGGTGACGACCTCGTTGAGGAAGCCGTAGTCGGCCATGGTCTCGGCGTCGTAGCGCTCTGCGGTGAAGATTATCTCCTTGGCCCGCCCCTCGCCGACGATGTGAGCGAGCCGCTGGGTGCCGCCCCACCCGGGGAGCAACCCGAGGTTGTGTTCCGGCTGTCCGAGTTCCGAGCGGTCGCTCGCGACGCGGAGGTCCGCACACGTCGCGAGCTCCATCCCGCCGCCGAGACAGTAGCCGTCGATGCCTGCGACGACCGGCAGGTCGGACTCCTCGAGCTTGCCGAAGGTGCGCTGGCCCTTCCGGGAGAGTTCGACGCCGGCCAGCGGGTCCGCCCCCCCGGCGGCCATGCTCTGGACGTCGGCGCCCGCCGAGAAGGCGCGGTCGCCCTCCCCGGTCAGCAGGATCGCCCGCACCTCCTCGTGGGCCTCGAGTTCGTCGATCGCCGCCGAAAGCTCCTCGAGCAGCTCGCCGCTAATGGTGTTCATCCGGTGGGGCCGCGAGAGACGGACATGACCCACGCGATCGCGGACCTCCACCGAGACCGTCTCGAAGTCGAACGCCGCACCACCGTCGCCATCGTCGCCGTGGAACGCCCCGCCGGAGTCGGCGAGTTCGGCCAGATACGCCACGGGCTCGTAGCGCGCCGCGTCGGTCCGCTCGTACAGCTCCTCGAGAGTCCCGAAGAGCGTCCCGACTCCCTCCTCGTCCGCCATCTTCGCCGGCCCGTCCGGGAATCCCGCCCCGAGTTTGACGGCACGGTCGATCTCCGCCACGTCCGCGACGTCATCACCGACGAGCCCGGCGACCTCGTTTGCCATCACTGCGAGCAACCGCCGGCGGACGTCGTCCCTGCTCTCGTCGGTCGGCACGTCGGCGCCGCCGTCCTCGTAGTCGTAAAAGCCCGATCCAGTCTTCTTCCCGAGCTCCTCCGCCTCGACCTTCTCGACGAGGAGCGGACACGGTTCGTAGGCGTCGCCCATCTGCTCTTGCATGTACTCCAGCACGTGATAGCCCACGTCGATCCCGACCTGATCGGCGAGTTCGAAGGCCCCCATCGGGAGGCCGATGTCGAACTTCGTCGTCGAGTCGACCTCCGCGACCGTCGCGTCGCCCATCTCCACGATCCAGGCTGCCTCGTTCATCAGGGGCACGAGCACGCGGTTGACGACGAACCCCGGGCTGTCCTTGCGCACCCTAACTGGCGTCTTGTCCATCGACTCCGCGAGCCCCTCGATCAGCTCGAGCGTCTCCTCGTCGGTGTGGGCTCCCGAGATGACCTCGACCAGGTCCATCCGGACCGGCGGATTGAAAAAGTGCATCCCGCAGAACCGCTCCGGCCGTTCCGTGACCTCCGAAAGTTCCGTGATCGACAGGCTGGAGGTGTTGGAGGTGAAGACCGTGTGGTCCGGCGCGTACTCCTCGAGCTCCTCGTAGACGTCCCGTTTGATCTCCATCTTCTCCGGGACCGCCTCGATGACGACGTCCGCACCGTCGACTGCCTCCTCGAGGTCGACGAGCGGCGTCACCCTGTCGAGGGCGTCCTCGGCGTCCGCCTCCGAGATGCGATCCTTCTCGGCGAGCTTCCCGAGGCTCCACTCGATCTGGTCGTAGCCGTCGCGCACGAACTCCTCCTCGATGTCGCGCAGCCGGACGTCGTATCCCGCCAGCGCCGCCACCTCGGCGATTCCGTGGCCCATGTTCCCCGCACCGAGCACCGTTATGTGTTCGACGTCATCGAGCCTCATGTCCGACGCGACGGAGCGCCGGCGGTTCAACGTTTCCATCTCGCGAACGAACAACTGGTGTCGAGTTTATCGAGATCGAGATGGTTACGGAGGCGGACAACGGCGACCGAAGGCTGCCGAGTCGTCGCGGAGAGATCCACCGACTCGCGATGGAAAACAGTTACTCGACTTCGTAGCCGGCGTCCTCGACGGCAGCGGCCATCGCGTCCTCGTCGGCGTCGCCCTCGACAGTCGCCGTCCCTGCCTCGTGGTCGGCGCTTGCGGCTTCGACCCCGGAAACGCCTTCGAGGGCATCGACCACTGCCTCTTCGCAGCCATCACACGCCATTCCGGACACGGTGAGTGTCGTGGACATACGAGAGACAGTAGGCCGTCCCCGACTATGTGGATTTTCCTTTCGAATTCGTCGTGGAAACCCGCGAATACCTCGGAAAACAAAGCGGAACGGGCAATTCACTTAAACACGGGGCGGATAGGGGACGACATGCGTACCATCGACGAAACCGACCGCGAGATCCTCCGCCTGCTGCTCTCGGACGCCAGGCGGCCCTACAGCGACATCGCCGACCGGGTCGGGCTCTCGGCGCCGGCCGTCTCAGACCGCGTCGACCGGCTCCGGGAACTGGGCGTCCTGGAGTCGTTCACCGTGACGCTGGACCGATCGATGCTCACGGAGGGCGCCCGCCTGCTCGTCACCGTCACCCTGTCGCCGCGGGCCGATCCCGACGTGGAGAGGGTATCGGGCCACGACCGGGTCGAACACGCGTTCCTGACCGCATCGGGTGACCTGGTGTTCGTCGCGGTGGTGTCGGAGGGCGACGTCCGGCCGCTCGTCGCGGAACTGCTGGGCGAACAGGGGGAACGGATCCGGGAGCTGGACGTGGAGCTCCTGGCCGGCTCCTCGTGGTCCCCGACGCTGGGGGACGCCGACCTCGCCGTCGAGTGCGTCGAGTGTGGTAACACCGTCACGAGCGAGGGGGAGTCCGCCAGGATCGACGGGACGCTGTATCACTTCTGCTGTGGCTCCTGTCTGGCCAACTTCGAGGAGCGATACGAGCGGCTACAGGAAGGCGCGTAGCGAACGGCTTCAGGCAAGGTTCGACGGCTCGCAGTCGGATCGAAACCGGGGAGATCCTGCTAGATCCAGCCTTCCTCGGCGAGCAGCTCGCCGTTCAGCAGGGACGCGCCCGCCGCACCGCGGATCGTGTTGTGCGCGAGACAGTTGTACTTCACCCCGTCGACGGTGGTCTCGACGCCCCCGGCGACGACGGCCATGCCGTCCTCGGTCAACCGGTCGAGTCGCGGTTGCGGGCGATTCGGCCGGTCTTCGCCGAACACGTGGACGAACTGGTCGGGGGCGCTCGGCAGGTCGGCCCCCGGAAGCGACCGCATCGCCTCCCGGACCTCCGCGGCGTCCGGCTCCTCCCGCAGCGCGGCGAAGACGTTCTCGAGGTGGCCGTCGATAGTCGGGATCCGGTTGCAGGAGGCCGAGACGTCGGCTCCGTGGTGGCTGACCTCGGCGCCGTCGAAGGAGCCGAGCAGCTTGCGGGACTCCGTCTCCATCTTTTCCTCCTCCCCGCCGATGTGGGGAAGCGCGTTGTCGATGATCTCCATCGAGGTGACGCCGGAGTAGCCCGCGCCCGACACTGCCTGCAGTGTCGAGACGTGCACGCGTTCCAGCCCGAACTGTTCCAGCGCCGCGAGCGTCGGGACCATGGTGATCGTCGAGCAGTTCGGGTTCTTCACAAGCGCCCCGTCCCACCCGCGCTCGTCGCGCTGCACCTCGATGAGGCCGAGGTGATCGGGGTTGATCTCGGGGATCGTGAGGGGGACGTCGGGCGCCATGCGCTCGTTCGAGGAGTTCGAGGAGATGACGTACCCCTCCTCGAGGAACGCGGGTTCGACCTCGCTCGCCACGCCCGAGGGGAGCGAGGAGAACAGCAGGTCGACGTCGTCCGGGACCGCCCCGGGCGTCGTCTCGACGACCTCCATCTCGGCGACGTCCGCGGGGATCGGGGTGTCGACGCGCCACTTCGCCGCCTCCGCGTATCGATCCCCGGCGCTCTCGCCGCTCGCGGTCACGGCGGCGAGTTCGAACGTCGGGTGGTTCTCGAGCAACTGGATGAATCGCTGTCCGACGGCGCCCGTGGCGCCGAGAACGCCTACTCGTACGGTCATTGTCTGTGACTGGGTGACAGCCGCATAAGTCGGTTCGGGTTCGCGACGAAATCGCCGGCCCACCCGAATCCGTACCCGTACGGTTCGGTCGTCCACCTGTCCGTCCACCTATCTCATGATGGCTGTCGTAGGCCGTTACCGGACGATCGACGGCCCGGTTCGCCGATCGACCGACAAATCGCTACAGCAGCCAGTACCAGCATCCGACGCAGCCACAACAGGTAAAGCGCCGAGTGCCCAACCGTCAATTGCGTGCCTTC
>JAZKTH010000094.1:0-10032 GCA_036625675.1 Haloferacaceae archaeon | reverse complement strand
ACCCCGACGCGACGTTCGCGGCCGCGTCGTTTTTCGCCGCCGCCCCCGCAGCCGCCGGCGTCGCGGTCGGCGCGCGCCTGCGCCCGAAAGTGAGCGAACGGGCGCGGCGGGGGGTCGTCCTCGGCCTGCTCTCCGTCGTGGGGGTTCGCCTCGTGCTCGGCGGGCTCGGGATCGCGTGATACTGGCGGTTGTAGGCCGTTAGCGGTCGATCGGCCGGACGGCCGGCCGATCGACCGGTAAATCACTACAACCGCCATTATGATGCCGTCGAAAGCGTCACGGACGTCTGTCCCCGCCGGGTCCCGGCACACGGCTCACCGCAGTCCGCCGACGAAAAGCGGAGCCGACAGGAGCAGGGAGCCGACCAGGAGCGTCGCGCCGGCGGTCAGGACGAGCTCCTGGGCCGCCACCGGGAACTGCTCGGCGAGGGGGACGAAGATCCGGACGTCCAGCAGGATCACCGAGAGCGCCCCAACCATGTCGAACACGAGGTCGAGCGCGGTGTCGCGCCAGCCGTAGTGAATCAGAACCGGCTCGACGTCGTACCGTTCGCCGACCTGTCGGGCAACCAGCTCGATCAACTCCCAGAGGACGCCCGCAGCCATCGTGTACCCGACCGTGAGCAGTGCCACCGTTCCCCGCGAGCCGCCCACTGCGCCGGGTACCTCGGCGGCCACGAGGAGCCCGGCGTACGCCAGCGCCGCGACCAGCGCCGCCGAAACCGCGTGGGTGAGGTGATCCCACCACCAGACGTCGTTGTACGGACCCAGCATCCCCACCGAGTGCAGGAATCCCGCGCCGGCGATCCAGAACGGAAGCGCCGGCGGGACGATCAGTCTCCCCGAGAGCAGAAACGGGGACCCGTACTCGAGGAACAGCGGCAACACCGAAAGCGAAAGCGAAACGAAGGCGTTGGTCGCGGCTGCGGCGTTCCGGCGACGGAGCGCTGTGAGCAGGACGGCGGCGATCCCGCCCTGCAACACGATCGCCCCGAGAGAGACCAGTTCTACCATTGACACCACCCCGCGAAACTCACCCCGTGCTGGGACGCGTCCGCCACGGAGAGCAGCCGACCGGAGAAGCAAACTCTCCCGGCATCAATCCACCGATCCTGACCGTCGCATCCGGAAACCGTCGACTCCCGGCACTGCTATCCAGGTTCCGATAAATCTTTTTATATCCCTTATAATTGAGGTGTTGTAATGTCGCGAGCCGAATACGCACTCGGCCTGTCCGGATTCCTCGGGCTGGTCGTCGGACTCGGAATCGGACTGTATCAGACAATACTCAGCGATCCAATGATTCTTGGCGAACAGGCGGTTCCGCGGTGGCTCATCGGCGTCCACGTGCATTTCATCGGGCTGTCCCTTATCTCCCTGTTTTACTCGTCGTACATCGACGGGTTGTTCCGGGGGTACCGCGACCTGACAGCCGGCGGAGCCATCCTCGGACAGTGGGGCGTTCCTGGCTTCCTCTTTCTGGTGTACGTGACCGGGATCGGGCCGTTCGGCGCGCTCATCCTTTTAAGTGCGGTGTCGGCGGTGGCCGTCGTCGTCGCGTTCGCCGTCAATTTCGCGCGGCGCGGCCCCGAGCAGTGAGCCGGGACGACAGTGCTCGACACGGCCACGGGCGGCGAGTCCGGAGGTAGCGGAACCTCACGCCGTCGTCCCCGGCGTCGCGTCCATCCTTCCAGACTCCCCGATCCGACGGCAACAATTATCTGCGTGCTGTGCCATGGTATTACGTGACTATCTCCCGGCACGGAAGCGGAGCGAACGCGAACCTGCGTGCGCTCGCGTCCCAGGTCCACCCCGTGTTCATGCTCCCCCCGCTGGCGGCGTCCTGGTTCGGGGCGTCGATCGCCGGCGAGTTCGCCGTCGGGGTCGGGGCCGTACACGCGGCGGCGATGTTCTTCGCGGTGTACACCGCCCACGTGAAGGACGGCTACGTCGACTTCTATCTCCGAAACGAGGACGACGACCATCCGATGACGGTCGGTGGCTGCCGACTGGCGCTCGTCGGGACGGCGGCGGGGTTCGCCGGCTGTCTCCTGGCGCTGTGGATCGCAGTCGGAGCGGGCGCGGCTCTCGTGACGCTCCCGACGTGGGTCATCGGATACCTCCACGCGCCCCAGCTGGACACCAACCCCGTCACGACGACCCTGGGATATCCGACCGGCATCGCGCTGGCCATCCTCGGGGGATACTACGTCCAGACCGGAGGGCTGTCGACGGCCACGCTGGGATTCGCCCTGGTGTTCCTCGTGACGCTTGCGGGGGTGAAGATCGTCGACGACGAACAGGACTACCGGTACGACCTGTCGATCGACAAGCGTTCGGTTTCCGTAACCCTGGGGCGGGCCCGGGCGCGGACTCTCGCCGTTGTTTTGCTGGTTCTCGGTCCGCTGGGCGTCCTCTGGGGCACCGTGAGCGGGCCGTTCCCGCCGTCCGCGCCGGTCGCCGCGCTCGCGTTCGTCACCGTGGTTCTCCTCGCCCGTCGGGCCGGCCCCGAACTCGCCACGATGCTCCTGATCCGAGGCGCGTACGTGTTCCTCGCGCTCCTGGTCGTCGCCGTCTGGTTCCGGCCGCTGTCCGCGGCCGGCCTGCCCGACGTCGGCGTCTTCGGACCCTACACCTACCTGGCGACGGAGGTCCTGTTCGGGGCCGCGGCCCTCGGGCTCCTGTGGTACGCGGACGCGCTCCGGCGCGCGGCGCGGACGATCGCGGTGCTGTATCCGATCGCGTACGTCTGGGACTGGTACACCCTGGAGGTCGGCGTCTTCGCGATCGAACTGCGAACCGGGGTCGACCTGTTCGGGATCCCGATCGAGGAGCACCTCTTCATGGTCGTGGTCCCGGCGCTGGTGATCGGGCTCCACGAGACCATCCGGACTCTCGACGAGGCGACGGCACCGTCCGGGTCGAAGAGCGGGAGCGCTGCGGGCGGGAGCGGCAGCGAGAGCCGATAGCGCCGTCGCGTTCGATCGAGGGAAACCTGTATCACAGGAGTCGTCTGGACCGACCTCGAACTCCGCTGGCGGCCGCGGGCGATCGGTCTCGGACTTCGATCCCCCGTGTACCGCCGGGACGAGAGGGAGTGATCCGGGGACCGGCGGCCCAAAACCGGTTAATTCCGCTTAAACCGTGGGCAAACCCGCCACGAATCCGGTTCGGTATCTCTCCCCCTTTTCCCTCCGAGGGGTCGATCGACGATTGCAATGATCGAAATCGACCCGCTCGCGCTTGCACAGATCGCGACCGACGCGGCAGGGACCGTCGCCCAGGGTCCGCCCGGGGGCCTGCCCGAACCGGTCCCGGAGTTCGTGACCGACGTCCACGGGGCGATCCGCTCGTTCCTCGACGGTTCGATGGATCGCCTCGGCGACGCGGTGAGCGGCCTCACGCCCGGCGGCTCCGGGGACGCTCCCGGTCGGTGAAGCCGCAGTCGGATCTACCGCCGAACCTGTTTCGGCTCGTACCGAACGCAGTGAAAGAACCATCGAATCAGATATCCCGACGGACGAACCATACTTGACTGATTGCGAGGAGGACCGCTGTCATCCCGAGAAGTACCGCCGCTCCGACAAGGTCGTACGTCCCGTCGATCAGGACTTCGTTCGGATCGAAGTACCGCATCGGAGCGATCATGCCAAGCGCCTCGTAGTCCGTCCCCCTCAGCAGCGACTCGACGAGGTAGATCCCGAACGTTACGCCGAGCGCGACGCGTTGTGCGATACTCGCACGGTCGAAGAGAACCGACGCGAGCAATCCGATTCCCGCACAGGCAAACAGGTACGGGATCGAAAGTAGATGCAGGGCAACGACATCAACAACGGATAGTGACTCGCCGATCAGGTCAGCACTAACGAGCACGACGACGGGCGTGACGACGTTCACCGCCAGTATCGGAACGCCGAGGGCGCCGAACCGTTCGAGCGCGAGTCGCGGCCGTGATACCGGCATCGACAGCAAGGTATCCATCCGACCGCGGTCGATGTCGTCGGCGATGATACTCGCAGCGCTGTACGCGAGGTACAACCCCAGGAGGATGATCCAGCCGAACATGTACAGCTCGACCGCGAGAAACCCTTCGAGTGAGGCCATCGTCTGGATGTTGAACGCCTGGATCATGGGTTCGGGAAACGCCTCGCGGAGTTGCTCCATGTCCATCGCTTCGCTGTAGGATGGGTAGGCCCATACGGCGAACGCGGCCAGAAGCGCCATCCCGACCGAGAGATACACGCTGCCCTTGAGCCGCTTGGCAGCGTCGTATCGGGCGAACTCAAACATCCCCGTCACCCCCGTAGAATCGCAGGAAGACGTCTTCGAGCGGCGCTTCTTCGATCGAGACATCCCTCATCTCGTGGGTAGGTAGCCGGTCGAGCAGCGCGTTGATGTCTCCTGTAAAGGTGAACGTGCACTCGGTGAATTCGGTAGCCAAATCGGCTGCCTGATCGTCCGAAACGCTCGTTTCGAGGTCGTGAACGCCGTCGAAATCGACGAACTCGATCGGGATCGGTTCGACACTGTTGAGACGGACGACTTTCCCGCTTCGGCTCAACAGCGTCTCGATGGGGTCGATAGTAACGAGACGCCCATCGCGGATGATGCCAACGCGGTCACAGAGCCGGCGGACCTCACTCAAGATGTGTGAGGAGAGAAACACCGTGACGCCCCGTTCGCGCTCGGTTCGGAGGAATTCGGCGAACCGATGTTTCATCAGTGGGTCGAGGCCGCTCGTCGGTTCATCGAGGATTACGAGATCGGGATCATGCATGAACGTCGTTACCAATCCCAACTTCCGGACGTTGCCGGTAGAGTAGTCCCGGACAGGTCGGTCGAGCGGCGGATCGAACAGGTCCAGGAGTTCCGCCCGTCTGTCGTCGCCTTTGACCGCGCCGTGAAAGTCGAGGATCTCGGCCCCGGTTGCTCGTTCGTCGAAGGCCTGATCGTCCGAGAGGTGTCCGATCCGGTGTTTCGCTTCTCGGAGAGCCTTGCGATCGCGAATGTCGCTGCCCAGTACCCGGGCCGTCCCTGCAGACGGGGTGATGAGCCCGAGAAGCATCCGAATCGTCGTCGTCTTCCCGGCCCCGTTCGGCCCGAGGTAGCCGAAGATCTCCCCAGTTTCGACGGTAAACGTGATATCGTCGTTGGCGAGGACCGCCCCGTAATCCTTCGTCAACCCGTCGAGGTCGATCACGCCCATATTTCGACCTTCTCAAGAGCACTATTTCAGTATATTGGAGACGCGAACGCTACGTGAACCGCCCCGGGGTCAAGTGATTCGAGACGCCGCAGGCCTCTCGTCATGCCGAGAATCGAAGGTTTTCGGACGACACCGAGGCTACTTCCCGCAGAAGAGTTGTTTCGACCCGGTCACTGACCTCGTTCCGAATGTTAGCGAGTCCTAAGAGTTCCCGTTTTTCACGCAGTTGTCGAATCCGTTCCCGAACTCGTCCCCGGGCAGGAGTCCGGGGACCGCTTTTACCCTTCCAGCCATTCCACTTCAGCATGACTCTCCAGCGCCGCGGCGTACTCGCGGGTGTTGGCCTCACCCTCTCCGGGGTAGCGGGTTGCCTCGACAGTCCTGACGGCACGACCGAGGAATCGACCTCGACTGACGAATCGACCCCGACCGACGAGGAGGCTCCGGCCACGGGGACGACCGCCGGCGGAACCGACGACCTCGACCTCCGGGAGGCGAACGTGACCGCCGTCGAACTCGAGAGGACCGACGGCGGCTACCGGTTCTCGGTCACGCTTATCCATGACGACGACGGGGAGGACGGGTACGCGAACTGGTGGCAGGTCGAGACCCGGCAGGGGGAACGACTCGGGCGGCGCGACCTCGCCCACGCTCACGGAACCCGGGAGTTCACCCGGTCGAGCACGGTCTCGGTCCCCGAGGAACTGGACTGCGTCGTGGTTCGGGGCCACGACGAAACGCACGGGTACGGCGGCCGCGCGATGGTCGTCGCTCACGACATCGGGGCGAGTCGGGCAGTCGACCAGGGGAGCGAGCCGAACTCGTTCGAGGACGCGAACTGCCCCGAGTAGCTCGCGCGTCGTCGACGGATTAACGGGCGCGTCGTCGGCCGAGAAGAGGGAGGTGTAGTCGTCCGCCTACCGAGTGCTCGACTCGAGCACCAGGGTGTCGTCCTCGAGGTAGTGCTCGATGTCGTGGGCGTAGTCTTCCGTCGTCTCCAGGATCCCGCGGAGCTGCTCATCGGTGGCGTAGTCGCCCAGGTTGTTGGCGAGCTGAATGTGCTCCCGCAGCGACTCGATCACGTCGCCGTACATCTCCATGTCGTTCTCCAGCGACGTCCGGATGTCGTAGGCGTCGTCGCCCTCCGGCGTCACGGTGGCGTGCTCCTCGAAGTTCGCCCCGCCCGAGAGCGGAACGCCGCCCAGCGCCTGAATGCGCTCGGCGAGAACGTCGGCGGCCTCCTCGGCGTCCGCCGCCGCGTCGCCCAGGAACAGGTGCAGGTCGTTGAACTCCGCACCCTCGACGATCCAGTGGTGTTTCTTGAGCTGGTGATACAGGACGTACGTCGTCGCGAGATCGGTCGTCAGCGCGTCGACGATCTGTTCGGCCTTGTCCGCCGGGATACGGAGGGACTCGCTGCCTTCGACGTCGCCGTACTGCTGACGGACGTGCTTCTGGGTGCTCATTGCGTTCGTCTGTTCGGCCTTCCATCCCTTAAAGATTCGTATTTCGAAAAGACAAATTCTATATTCAAAAACTTTTGTTTACATAATGCGCAGACGGGGCGGTGCCGCGAGGGTTTCAACAGCCGTTTTAGCCTGGACGGCGAACGCCCCGTCGATGACGGAGTCACTTTTCAGTCCGCTGTCGTTGCGCGACACCGAACTTCCGAACCGGGTGATGGTGTCGCCGATGTGTCAGTACTCCTCGAGCGAGGGGATGCCGACCGACTGGCACCTCGTACACCTGGGGAGCCGGGCCACGGGCGGGGCCGGCGCGGTGATGGCGGAGGCGACTGCGGTCTCGCCGGAGGGCCGCATCACTCCCCACGACCTGGGGCTGTGGAACGACGAGCAGGCCGACGCACTCGCCGACGTGGCGGAGTTCGTCCGGTCGCAGGGGTCCGTTCCGGGGATCCAGCTGGCCCACGCGGGCCGAAAGGCCTCGACCGAACGCCCGTGGGACGGCGGCGGACCGCTGGCTCCGGCCGAGGGAGGATGGGACGTCGTCGCCCCCAGCGACGAGCCGTGGCCCAGGGAGGACGATCCGGTGCCGTTGCGGCGCCTCACGCGCGACGGGATCGCCGACGTGGTCGACGACTTCGCGGCCGCCGCCGAGCGCGCCAGCCGGGCCGGCTTCGAAATCGCGGAGATACACGCCGCCCACGGCTACCTGCTCCACGAGTTCCTCTCGCCGGTGACGAACCACCGTACCGACGAGTACGGCGGCGACTTCGAGGGTCGCACCCGCCTCCTTCGGGAGGTGACCGCCGCCGTCAGGGAGGCCTGGCCCGACGACAAGCCGGTGTTCGTGCGGATCTCCGCGACCGATTGGCTCCCCGATCGCGAGTCGTGGACGCTCGAGGATTCGGTCCGGCTCGCCCCGCAGCTCGGGGAGGCCGGGGCCGACCTCGTGGACGTCTCCGCAGGGGGAATCCACCCGGACCAGCAGCTCCCGGAGACGGGTCCCGGCTACCAGCTCCCGCTGGCCGAGGAGATCCGCGAACGGACGGACGTCCCTGTGGGTGCCGTAGGGGGGATCACGGAACCGGAATACGCCGACTCCGTCGTCAGGAACGGCCGGACCGACCTGGCGATCATCGGACGCGAGTTCCTGCGTGACCCGTACTGGGCGCTCCACGCGGCGGAGGCGCTGGACGTCGACGTCGAGTGGCCCCCGCAGTATCGCCGCGCGAAGCCGTAGCCGCAGGCCCGGACTCGAACGCCAGCGAACCGGGCCCCGTCGCGGGACGGCCGACCGCGTTCGGGAGCGGCGATCCCGACTCGGTCACCGGCCGGAACGGACCCCGGTCGCGGCGCCGGTCTGATCTCCCCCACCGGGTGGGGACGACGGAACGTCGCCCCAGCCGACGTCGTCCCATCTCGCGTCGCCCCATCCTACGTCGCCCCATCCTACGTCGCCGTGTTCGGGCGCCGAGGGGAATTCCGTTCGTCCCTCCCGCGATCCTCGACCCTCGATCGCCTCTCGAAGGCGCGCCGGCCCGTCGGCGGAGGCGACGACGCCATCGTCCCGGTGGAGGGAGGGCCACGCGAACCCGATCACGAGCGAGAGGAACGTCAACGAGACCACGACCGCGAACGTGACCACGTTTCCGGCGAAGAGCAGGGAGAACAGGCCCAGCAAGCCGAGGGCGGAGGTGTAACCCACGACGAGGAGAAGCGACAGCAGAACGTAGCGCCGGTTCAACCGGCGGATCGCGAACCCCAGTGTGGCTGCGAAGAAGACGTACGGGGCGGGAGAGATCGACGCGAGCGCGAGCGGATCGCGAAGGAGAAGCGCCGCGGCGACGACCAGCGCCACGACTACCGGGACCGTCTCCAGCAGCGCTTTCCACAACGACCAGTACGTGACGGGTCGCTGGAGCGAGAGCCAGTCCCTCAGACGGACGCGCAGCCGCCTCCTCCCCCGGGTGCTCGCGTGCATGTCACGGTAGAAACTTCTTCGCCCCGAAACATAAATCCTCACCCACGCTCCGGGGCGTCGCCGGCCCGGGCTTCCTCCCGCCGACCCACGAGCGCCTCTCGCGTCGACGCGATCGTGGACGCGTCAGCGTCGATGACCTCCGCGATGGCGGCGGCGGCCCCGAGCAGCCACTCGGCGCGCTCGAGGCGGGACTCGAGGTCGCCCGGCCCGATCCGGTAGGAGTCGACCAGCGTCTCGACTGTGGCGCCGTCCATCCACTCCGCGAGGATCCGTGCCGTCTTCAGCGACTCGAGCCACCCCTCGAAGTCCTCGGGTTCGGTCATTCGGGTCGTCAGCTCCGCCGTTCGGCGGGTCGCGAACTGGTACATCTCCGCCCGCTCCCGGTTTCCGAGGTACGTCTCGCGCATGTCGGGCGTGTCACAGATAACCTCCAGCGCCGTGAGCGACGTAACCCGTGTTCCCTCCGCCCCCCGCATCCGGTCCATCCGGCGCAACCCGCCGACGATGCGGGTCCCCGTCTCCGGGCGGACGTACTGCCTGGAGACCTGACTCCCGAGCTCCGTCGCCGACAGCGACGCCCCGGCGCTGGTTCCGGAGGCACGGATCAGCCCCATCGACGCGAGCTCCTCGATCGCCGCCGCGACGTCCCCCGAGAGGTCCGGTGTCGGCGTGCCCGCCGCGTAGAACGTGCCGTCGAACAGGTCGAGTACCCCCCGCGGGGTGTCGGCGAATCCGGTCGCGACCAGCGAGAGGGTGTGCGTCCGGAGCGCGCCCGGGTCCGCGAGGTTGGATCCGACGGATTCGGGGGTGGCGTCGACGTACCGGTCGTACAGTCTGTCGCGGGCGTCCTCTTCGCCGACGAGCACCGCCTCCCCGTACGGATCGAGGTGCGGGCGCCCCGCCCGTCCGCACATCTGGTGGACCTCGAGCACCGACAGCGGCTCCATCCCGCTGCCGGTGTACCGCTGCAGGTCGCGGACGATCACGCGCCGCGCCGGCAGGTTCACGCCGGCGGCGAGCGTCGGCGTCGCGCACAGACACGCGAGGTCCCGCTCCCTGAACGCAGCCTCGACGGCGTCGCGGTGGGCGCTCCGGAGCCCGGCGTGGTGGAACGCGACCCCCGACCGGACGCAGTCGGAGAGCCGCTCCCCGGTCCTCGTGCCGTCGATGCGCTCGATCTCCCCGGCGGTCCGTGCTGCGCCGCCGTCCGGCCGGTCCCCGACGACTCCCGCGTCGGCCAGCCGATCGGCCAACTTCTCGGCCTCCCGGCGCGACCGGACGAACGCCAGCGCCTGTCCGCCCCCGTCGACTGCGTCAGCGACCAGCGCTACCGTCGCGCGGGTCGGGTCGTCTGTCGCGCCCTCGCGTTCGTCCGCGGGGAGT
>JAZKTH010000093.1:0-10038 GCA_036625675.1 Haloferacaceae archaeon | reverse complement strand
TACGTGCTCGCGATCTCGCGGGCGATCGGCGAGACGATGGCGGTCACGATGGCGATGGGGATGAGCCCACAGATGCCGTACTTCCCGGACGTGCTGCGGAACCTGGCCGAGTCCAGCCAGACGATGACCGCCGCGATGGTCCAGATCGCACAGGCGGACTCGCTTGGCGGCGTCACCTACGAGGCGATGTTCGCGCTGGGACTGACGCTGTTCGCGATCACCCTGACGATGAACCTCGTCGCGGAACTCGTCAGGCGACGGTTCAGGGAGGAGTATCAATAATGGCTGTCGACACCGAAACGGGCACCGAGCTCGACAGGGGCGTCGGATTGCGGCTGGCACGGCTGAAGGGTCGACTGTTCGAGGTCGCTCTCGTCGCGTCGACGCTCGTCGGGATCGTCTCGTTGCTCGTGTTGTTCGGCTACATCGCGTTCGACGCGTTCCGGCCGAGGACGGCGTCGATCCAGTGGTATCTCGTTTACTTCGGGACGCTCGTGGCCCCGGCGTCGGCGTTCACGCTGTACGCACGTCGACACCCCGCCGTGCGGGCGAAAAGCGGCAAAGCGTTCGCGGCCGTCTTCGGGGGCATACTCTTGACCCTCGTCACCTACGCGGTTCTCGACGCCGTCAGTCCCTACGACGTGGTCATTTACGCCGTCGGGGGCGGCATTCCTCCGCTGACCGTGTACGCGTACGCGCGAAAGACGGGCGAACGGACGTACAGCGGCCCGGCGTACCCGGCGGCAGTCGTGCTGGGGCTCGCGATGGGTGCCGGCCTCTTCGACGTCGTTCGTCCGCTCGTGGGCATCGCGGCGGCGTGGATCGCCTACTACGTCCTCGTGACCGTGCCGGTCGCGGTGGGCACGGGTATCCTCGTGGCCCGACGCTTCAGCCGGGGATCCGTCCCGGTCGCCGTCTCGGCCGTCCTGGGCGGGGGGCTTCTCGTCGCCGTGGGCGCGCTGACGGGTGGCGTCGACCCGTCGTTCCCGGTGGTCGCGTTTTCTCTGTTCGTCGTTCCGGTAGGATACGTCGTCGGGGAGGCGATCGTGACCGACGCGGAGGGGCGGGTCGGCCTCGCTGGCCCGTTCGTTCTCCTCGGCGGGACGCTACTCGGTGCGTCCCTCGTGGGACAGTTCGGCGTGGGAGGCCCCGAGACGTTCCTCACGCCGGAGCTCCTTTTGAACTCCTGGGACGGCCTGAACGCGCGGAACGCGGGGATCTACCCGCCGATAATCGGCTCGATCGTCGTCGTCGGTTTCATGATGGTTCTGACGATCCCGGTCGGCGTGGGCGCGGCGGTGTACCTCGAGGAGTACGCGCCCGAGTCCGGACTCCGGGGACGGCTCGCCACGATACTCGAAGTCAACATCTCGAATCTGGCGGGGGTCCCCTCGGTCGTCTACGGGCTCCTCGGGCTTGCGCTGTTTCGAAACGCGCTCGGTTTCGGCACGGGGATCGTCTTCTCGGCGGCGGGGACGCTGGGCCTCCTGATACTTCCCATCGTCGTCGTCTCGACGCAGGAGGCGCTCCGGTCGGTTCCCGACTCGTTGCGCCAGGCGTCCTACGGGATGGGCGCGAGCCGGTGGCAGACGCTCCGTAACGTCGTCCTCCCCGAGGCAGTTCCGGGGACGCTCACCGGCACGATCCTCTCGTTGGCCCGCGCGATCGGCGAGACGGCACCACTCGTCATCATCGCGGTCGCGACGACGACCTTCTCCGCGCCGAGCGGGCTCTTTTCGAGCGCGGCTGCGCTTCCGCTACAGATCTTCGCCGCGCGGAGCAACGCGATTCCGGAGTTCAGACACGGAGTCGTTCCGGCGGCGGCGGTCGTGTTGCTCGCGCTGATGCTTTTGATGAACGCGACGGCGATCGTCATCAGGAACAGATACGATCGGGAGGGATAACCGATGGACGAACGAAACAACGAACTACTACTGGGAACGGCGACCGAAGCGACCGACGGCACGACCCCCGGGCACGCGGAGTCGGGGGGCGACCAGACGATAATCGAGACCCGAAACCTCAGCGTCCGCTACGGCGGCGAGGTGGCCCTCGACGGCGTCGATCTGGAGATCCCGGACCGGCGCGTCACCGCCATCATCGGTCCGTCGGGGTGCGGGAAATCCACCCTACTCCGGTGCATCAACCGGATGAACGACCTCATCGACGCCGCGAACGTCGAGGGAGAACTCCTCCTGGACGGAACGGACGTTTACGACGAGGACGTCGATCCGGTCGCTCTCAGGCGGCGGATCGGGATGGTGTTCCAGCATCCGAACCCGTTCCCGAAGAGCATCTACGACAACGTCGCGTACGGCCTCCGGGTCCAGGGGATCACCGACGACACGGACGCCCGCGTCGAGCAAGCGCTCAAACGGGCCGCCCTCTGGGACGAGGTCGAGGGACAGCTCCACAAGAGCGCGCTCGACCTCTCCGGGGGCCAACAACAGCGGCTCTGCATCGCCCGGGCGATCGCGGTCGACCCGGACGTCCTCCTCATGGACGAGCCGGCCTCGGCGCTGGACCCGATCGCGACCGCGAAAATCGAGGATCTCATCGAGGAACTCGCCGAGGACTACACGGTGATCATCGTCACGCACAACATGCAGCAGGCCGCCCGCATCTCCGATCGGACGGTCGTCCTGCTCACCGGCGGGAAGCTCGCCGAGTACGACTACACGGCCAAGATCTTCGAGAATCCGGAAAACCAGCGCGTCGAGGACTACATCACCGGGAAGTTCGGATAACCATGCCACGAGAGAAGTACCAGGAGCGGCTCGCCCAGCTTCGAACCGACGTCGTCGAGATGGCAACGCTGGTGCTCGACCGCTACGAGCTGGCGATCCGGGCGTACGAGGAAAGCGACGACTCCCTGGCGGCGGAAGTCGTCGACGGCGACGACGACGTCAACGAGCTGTACCTCGAGCTCGAAGGGGACTGCATCGAGCTGCTGGCGCTCCAGCAGCCGGTAGCGGCGGACCTCCGGTTCGTCGCCGCGTCGTTCAAGATACTCACCGACCTCGAACGGATCGCGGACCTGGCGACCAACCTCGCGGGGTACGCCCGCGACGGCGGCGGGGAGTTCCGGCAGGAGGTGTCGCTTGGCAAGCTCGCGGACGCCGCCGGCGAGATGGTTCGAGACGCGGTCGAGGCCTACGAGTCGGGCGACGTCGACGCCTGCCGCGAGGTGGTGCGCCGCGACGACGAACTCGACGCCGCCTGCGGGGCGGCGAGCGATCGCGTCCTGACGGCGCTGATCGAAGGCGAGGCCTGCGAGGACGGGACGCTTCCCGGGAACGTCCTCGAAGGGGTCTCCACGGCGCTTTTGACGATACGCGACGTGGAACGCGTCGGAGATCACGCCGTCAACGTCGCGGCCCGAACGCTGTACATGGTGGAAAACGACGACGAACTCATCTACTGACATGGAAAACGGAACGGACCCGATCGAGCGGAAGATCCAGCTCACCGGCGGCTCGACGTACACCGTCTCCCTGCCCAAGGAGTGGGCGAAGCGCCAGGAGATCGAGAGCGGTTCGAAGGTCCACTGTTATCCCCGGGAAGACCGACTGATCGTCGCCCGTGTGGGAGAAGGGAACGTCCGTCGCACTGTGCAGATCGACGGCGCCTCGAGCGACCCCAAAGAACTCGAACGGGCCGTCGCGTCGGCGTACGTCTCCGGCTGCGATGCGGTCCGGATCGAGGGCGTCGCCACCGGCGATGCGCGCCGGACGATCCGGAAGGCGGTCGAGGGGCTCGTCGGATTCGAGATCGACGAGGAGAATGACGACGCGGTACTCGCGAGGGCGATGCTCGAGACGGGGGACGTCCCGCCGGGACGGGTCCTGATGCAAATAGAGATGACGACGCTGTCGATGCACGAGGACGCGATCGACGCAGTGCTGGGCCTCGACGACGGAACCGCCGCCGACGTCAAAACGATGGACGCCACCGTCGATCGCCTGTTCGCGCTGCTTGCGCGACGGTTCCAGCGCTCGCTGGTCGACGTCGGGAACGGGCCCGGCGCCGACGATCTCACTCCCTTCGACTACTACACCTCGGCGCGGCAGCTCGAACGGATCGCGGACCACGCGGTGAAGATCGCCGGTGCGGTCGATCGGATCGAGACGCCGATCGACGAATCTCTCGCCGCCCGGATCCGGACGCTGGGGAAACGCGCCCGCGACGTCGTTCGGGACGCACTCTCGGGGTTCTTCGAGGGCGATCGGACGCAGCTCCAGTCGGTCGTCGCCGACGCCGAGGCGGTGCTTCACGATCTCGAGGAGCTCGACCGGGAACTGTACGAGCTTGGCCCCGTCGACGGCTATCCGTTCGGAATCGTCCTGGACAGCCTGGTTCGAACCGCCGAATACGGCGTGAACATCGCGGAGGCCGGGCTTCGAGCGGAGATGCGTCAGAAATCCCCCTGACGGCTCGGCGGAAAACACGTTCGAGCCGGGAGCGAACCGATCGAATCCATCGCCCAAAAACGCACAATTAGTAATTATGTATTATAAAATAAGTAATATTGCAATATATAAATAAAAAATGGTGCTTTTGAGGGCGGACACAGAAGCAACTCGCTCCGGGAATCGAGGGGACACTCGACGGTATACCCCCAATACAGGCTCGAATGAGTATAAATTCGGGGTATTCCCGGACTGCGACTCCGGGACGAGGGGCAGCGGGGCACGTCTAGTGCGTCGACTGACGTCGATCGAGTGTTAAGCGCCCGATAGTGTATTTTACTGAAATAGAGCGTCGTATTATTTTACCCCACCCGAAAACGGAGTAACGGCTCCGTTTTATATACTGATTATAGATAAATTAGAGTTATTATAATATATAGTACTATAACGAAACGGTTTCAAATCCGGATTCGTTACACCGTTACTTTTGTAATGATTCTCCCCTTCGTAGACCACATGGGCGTGGACGAGAGCGAAGTGCCGAACTGCAAGGTCGCCCGCGTGATCGCGAAGTACGACCTCGAGGGATGGGGTGAACGGCTGGAATCCCGGTGGCTGGGGGTCGACGGCGAGCGGACGAGCCTCCGCGACCTCGCCGACGAGTTCAATCGCGCCGTGCTGGAGGCGGCGTTGCGGGACGCCGGCGTGGTCGCACTCGATTACGACATCGAGAGCACGTACCGGATCCTGACGGACGACGGGGTGCCCCAGGCGGATACCCTCCGGAAGGAACGCGAACTGACGCGGGAGGGGGTGGAGGTCGAACAGCTCCGGAGCGACTTCGTCACGCATCAGGCCGTCCACACGTACCTCCGGGACTACAGGGATGCCGAACTCGAGGACGAGTCGATCGACCCGGAGCGGAAGGTAGGGACCCTGCAACGACTGGAGGGACGGACCGCGGCGGTGGCCCAGTCCACGCTGGAGGGGCTCGTGCGGGCCGGGGAGGTGACCGACAGGGACTACGAACTGTTCGTCGAAGTGCGAGTGGTCTGTGAGGACTGCGGACGCGACTACGCCCTGGTAGATCTCGTCAGGGAGGGCGGCTGTGATTGCGACGTCGAATCGACGGAATAGAGCCCGCAGCGGTAAGTAAATATTTAAGGGGTCGGATTTGCAAGAAGGTTGTGTCTAGAACATGTCTCCACAAACCTCGGTAGGCCGGACGTTGACAGTCACGGCGGAGAACGTCGGCGGAATCGACCGGACTACGGTCACGCTTCCCGACGGGGTCACGGTCCTGACCGGAAAGAACGCGACGAACCGGACTTCGTTTCTGCAGGCGCTGATGGCGGCGTTCGGAAGCGAGAAACCCTCGCTCAAGGCGGACGCTGAGGAGGGACGCGTCGAGATGGAACTGGGGGAGGAGACGTACACCCGGAGGCTCGCCCGCGGTAACGGGACCGTCGCGTTCGGCGGCGACCCGTTCCTCGAGGATCCGAAGCTCGCGGACCTGTTCGCGTTCCTGCTCGAGAACAACGAGGCGCGCCAGGCGATCAAGCGGGGCGACGACCTGCGAGAGGTGATCATGCGCCCGATCGACACCGCCGAGATCGAGCGCGAGATCGAAAAACTGGAGTCGGAGAAGCGGGAGATCGACGACGAGATCCAGCGGCTGGAGCGCTTCGAGGACGACCTCCCGGACCTGGAGGCGAAGCGAAAATCCCTCGAAACGGAGCTCGCACAGACGCGTGAGGAACTCGCGGAGGTCGAGGCCGAACTGGAAGAGGCCGATGTCGAGGAGAGCCGGAACCGGAAAGAGGAACTCGAGGAGCTATTCTCCGAACTGCGCGACGCCCGGTCCCGGCTCGAGGACGTCGACTTCGAACTCGAGACCGAACGGGCGACAGTCGAGGAGCTCGAGGCCGAACGGGAGGAGCTCGAGGTGGCCGAGGAACCGGACGAGGACCCGGAGGACAGCGTCGACCGCCTGGACGGCCGGATCGAGGAGCTCCGTAACAGGAAACGGGCGCTCGACGGGACCGTCAGCAAGCTTCAAAGCGTCATCGGCTTCAACGAGGAGGTCCTCGAGGAGGACAGCGCGGCGGTCGAACAGGTCTTCGAGACGGCCCACCAGTCCGGCGACGGGAGCGTCACCGACGAACTGCTCGAGACCGACACCACCGTCTGCTGGACCTGCGGCTCGGAGGTCGAAGTCGGCGGGATCGAGGAGACGCTCGACCGGCTCCGGGAGTTCAGGAAGTCGAAGCTCTCCGAACGAAACGAGCTCGAGGACCGGATCGACGAGCTCACCGGCGAACGCGCGCGTCTCCGGGAGCGCGAGCGGCAGCGGGAGCGCGACCGGCGTCGCCAGGAACGCATCGAAACGGAACTGGAGGCGTCCAGGGAGCGCATCGAGGAACTGGAGCAGGAACGGGAGACGCTGGCCGCCGAGATCGAGGAGCTGGACGAGCGGACCGATTCCTTCGAGGAGGCCGACTACAGCGATGTACTCGACCGACACCGGGAGGCGAACCAGCTCGAACTCGAGGCGGACCGGCTGGAGAAGGAACTCGAGGAGGTCGAAACCGAGATCGAGGAGCGCGAGAACGCCACGGACGCCCGCGAGGAACTGACCTCGCGCCGGGAGGAGGTCAACGAGGAACTCGCCGACCTGCGGACACGGGTAGACCGGATCGAGGCGGAGGCGGTGGAGTCGTTCAACGAGCACATCGCTTCGATCCTCGAGATCCTGGAGTACGAGAACATCGACCGCATCTGGATCGAGCGCCGCGAGAAGACCGTCCGGGAGGGCCGCCGAACGGTGGAGCAGACGGCTTTCGATCTCCACGTCGTCCGGTCGACCGAGGGGAAGGCCTACCGGGACACGGTGGATCACCTCTCGGAGAGCGAACGGGAGGTTACCGGACTCGTCTTCGCGCTCGCGGGGTATCTCGTCCACGACGTCCACGAGGAACTTCCGGTGATGCTTCTGGACTCGCTGGAGGCGATCGACTCCGATCGGATCGCCGCCGTGGTCGACTACTTCCGGCAGTACGTGGATTACCTCGTCATCGCGCTGTTGCCCGAAGACGCGCAGGCGCTGCCGGAGGAGTACGCGTACGTGGAAGACCTCTAGCTCCCCGGCGACGACCTCGTCCGTATATATAGTTCGAACGTTTCGCCCCCGCTCTTCCGTCAGAGGAGAGAGTCATGTCGTAGATATATAGGAGTATATATCGTCTTTTACGTATTCCGGCCCTCGCTCGGATCGGTCGAGTACAGCCGAGTGGTCGGTTCGAACGACGAATTCGGAAAGGCGCGCCGAGAGGGAACATTTGTTCCAGTATAAATAACTACGCAACTTTTAACTCATAAATAGATCCTGCCGGCGATGGCGTGACTCGCGGCCGGCGTCGGCGGATCCGGAAGGCGTACCGCCCGATCGCGTCGGCCATCGGGGGTCGCCGACCACCGGGGGGACGACCATCGCGAGGACCTCGGGACACAACTTATATACCTGCGACGCATCGAAGCCGGAACGTCGATGGGCCACACGAAACGGATCGCGGACGGAGGGCGGCTTCCGACGAATCGACGGCGGCGGGTCGAACTGGAATCCCGACGGGACGGTGGCCGATGACCGGGGAATACGAGGCCGCGATCCTGGATCTCGACGGGACGGTGTACCGTGGAGAGGCTCTGATACCGGGTGCGGACGGAAGCGTCGGGCTCCTTCGGGAACGCGGGCTGGAAGTGCTTTTCGTCACGAACAAGGCGATCGAGCGCCGGGACGACTACGCCGAAAAACTCTCCGACCTCGGGGTTCCCGCCACCCGCGACGACGTGATGAACTCCGGGTGGGTGACCGCCGAGTACGTCGCGGAACGTCACCCGGACCGGCGGGCGTACGTGGTCGGCGAGGAGCCGCTGATCGAGGAGTTCCAGCGCGCGAACGTTCCGATCACCCGCGACGAGGCAGGGGAGCTACTCGTCGTCTCGATGGACCGGGGGTTCGACTACGAAAAACTCGATCTCGCGATGCGGACGCTCGAGGGGGACGCGCCGTTCGTGGCCACGAATGCCGACCGGACCTGTCCGACGGCGGACGGGGCCATTCCCGACGCCGCCGGCATGATCGGCGCCGTGGAGGGCGTGACCGGCCGGACGGTGGACGCCGTGCTCGGGAAGCCCTCCAGCACGATGGTGGAGACGGCGCTTGGCAGGCTCTCGGTGGACCCGGAGCGCTGCCTGATGGTCGGCGACCGGCTCGAAACCGACGTTCGGATGGGGAACGAGGCGGGCATGACGACGGTGCTCGTTCTGTCCGGCGTGACCGACCGGGCGACGCTCGAGAAGCGGGACATCGCGCCGGATCACGTCGTCGAGTCGATCGCCGAGATCGAATCGGTGCTGAGGTGAGAGGGACCGCCAGCCGTCCGGAGGATCGGCGAATCGTCCAGTCAATGATGTAAAAGCTTAACACACGAGCCCGGGAACACGGGCGGACGAGTCATGAGCCCGACGAACTTCGAAGGCGTGCTCCGGGAGGCCGAAAGTCCCGTCGAGATGCTGCGGAACAACACTGGACGGCACCCGTATCCGGTCGAAAGCGAGTTCACGAACTGGATCGACGAGGTGCAAAGCTGGCGGGAGACGTGTAGCCTGTCTGATCTCTCCCACCACCAGCGCGACCTGTACGTCGAGGGTCCGGGCGCGCTCGACGTCTTCGTCGACCTCGGCGTAAACGACTTCGACGGCTTCGAGCCGGGGAAGGCCAAGCAGTTCGTGGCGTGCAACCGGGACGGGTACCTCATCGGCGACGGAATCCTGTTCTACCTCGAGGAGGAGCGGTTGAAACTCACCGGCACGCCGATCGCCCCCAACTGGGTGGAGTACAACCTGGAGATCGGGGACTACGACGCTACCTGGGAGGCCGACGAACGCTACCACGACAAGGACGAACCACACGAGACGTTCCGGTACCAGATCCAGGGTCCCGACGCCGTCCCGGTGATGGAGGAGGCGACGGACGGGAAACTCCCGGAGATCCCGTTTTTCAACATCGGCGAGATGACCGTCGCCGGAATCGACGTTCGCGCGCTCAGACACTCGATGGTCGCGAACCCCGGCTACGAGATCTGGGGCCCGTGGGAGCGCCGTCGCGAGGTCCGGGAGGCGATCCTGGAGGCCGGGGAGCCGTACGGGATCCGACGGCTCGGCGAGAAGAGTTACAAGGCACAGGGTCAGGAGAAGGGATGGATCGCCCGGATCGTCCCGGCGATCTTCGGGGAGGAGATGCGCGAGTACCGGGAGTGGCTGGAGCCGGACACCTACGAGGCGACGAGCGCGCTGGGCGGAAGCTTCCACTCCGAGGACGTCAGCGACTACTACGTGACGCCGATCGAACTCGGCTACGAGTCGTTCGTCGACTTCGACCGGGACTTCGTCGGGAGGGACGCCCTGGCCGAGATGGCCGGCGACGCCGACCGGACGAAAGTGAGCTTGGTGTGGGACGACAGGGACGTCCTCGAGCTGTTCGCCTCCCTGTTCCGGGACGGTGAGACCTACAAGTACTTCGACCTCTCGATGCCGTACTGGGCGGTATTCCACTACGACGAGGTCCGGG
>JAZKTH010000092.1:0-10077 GCA_036625675.1 Haloferacaceae archaeon | reverse complement strand
TTCCTCCCGCATGTCCGGCGGGAGGAGGTTCGGGATCCCGTCCTCGATGGGGTATTCTTCGCCGCACTCCGTACACGTGAGGGTTCCCTCGAGGATTTCCTCGTCGGTTCGCTCCTCGACCTCGAGTTCGAGGTCGGCTTTGTCCACCGGGCAACAGAGGATGTCCAGTAGCGACTCCTTCATCGTCCGGGCGAACGGGCGGTGTCAGGAAAAGCCTGTGGATTGTCGCGGTCCCTTCGGGGTTCAACTCCCGATCCACGCCGCGAAGTCGCCTCCGAGGAACTCCAGGTACTCCAGCGTCCCGAGCGCGAGCGAGACGACCAACACGACGACGATCGGGACGCGGACCAGCCAGAGCCAGACGTCGTCCCACGGTTCGACGGTTCCGATCCCGGTCGCAAGTTCCGCCACGCCCACGTCGGGGATTATCCAGCCGACGAACACGACCAGGATCAACGCCCCCAGGACCAGCAGTATTCCGTCGGCCATCCCGTCGAGCAGGTCGAGGAAGATCAAATCGAGCGTCACCGGCACGCCGAGCAGGAAGATGGCGAAGCCGCCCGCGAGCGTCGCCGTACGCCGGCTGATCGGGTGTTCGTCGACCAGGTACGACACCAGCACCTCGAGAATGCTGATCGCGCTCGACAGCGCCGCGATCGTCACGACCCCGAAGAAGACGACCCCAAGGGGCGTCCCGAACGGGAGCGTGGCGAACGCCCGGGTGAGACTGAAGAAGATCGCGCCGACGGCGACCTGTCCCGGATCCGTCCCGGCCGCGAAGATGAACGGAAACACCACGAAGCCGACCAGAACCGCGATCGCGGTGTCCAGGAAGACGATGATGCTCGCGTCGGCGGCGAGGTTGCGATCCTCGCCGAGGTACGACGCGTAGGTGATCATCGCGCCCATCCCCAGCGAGAGGGTAAAGAACGCCTGCCCGGCAGCGGCCGGCAGGATACTCGTCCAGTTGGCGCGCAGCGCGCCGAAGTCGGGCGAGAGGTAGTAGGCGTATGCGGCGCTGGCCCCGTCCAGCGTGGCCGCGTACGCCGCCAGCCCGACCAGGAACACGACGATCGCGGGGACCATCACCTTCACCCCCAGCTCGATCCCCCGGCGCACGCCGAGCGCGACGATCCCGATCACCAGCGCCATGAACAGCGCGTGAAACGCCAGCGAATCCATCCCGGTCGAGACCGCCCCGAAAAGCTCCATCGCCTCCGCCTCCGTCGTGACCGCGAACCCCTCGGTGACGCCGACGACGAGGTACCTCGCGAACCAGCCGGCGACGACGCTGTAGTACGAGAGGATGACGAATCCGGTCACCACGAACAGCCAGCCGACGTACTGCCAGGCTCCCCCGCCGAGTTCCCGCAACGCGCCGATCGCGTTCAGGTTCGTGCGCCGCCCGATCACGAACTCCACGAGGATCGCGGGGAACCCGATCGCGACCACGAACAGCAGATACACGAGGAGAAACGCGGCTCCCCCCTCCTGTCCAGTCTGGAAGGGAAACCGCCAGATGTTGCCGAGCCCGACTGCGCTACCGACGGCCGCCAGAATGAATCCCACCCGGGATGCCCAGGTTGCACGTGCCATGTGAACCGATCTCGCGACCGGGCGCAAAAACCTGTCCTTTCGAAAGAAACGCTTTCTGTCAGTCAGCGTGATTGAACGGGCTCGACGCCAGTTCGTTTCCCCCGACTACGGCGCCGTTCCCTCCGGACGGGGAATCTTCCCCACGACAGCCTGCGGCCTCCCCCGCCGGGTGGCATCCGTGAGTTTAATACCCAAACGGGGCCCGTTGCGTGTATGGAACGCGTCGACGTGGCGATCGTCGGTGGCGGGCCGGCCGGTTCTTCGGCGGCCCACGCGGCCGCGAGCGGCGGGGCAGACGCACTCGTCTGCGAGAAGGGCGTCCCGCGGGACGATCGGGAAGGGATCGGTCCCGACTCGACGGACGCCGCCGGAATCCTCGACTACTGGGTCGACATCATGGGGATCCACCCGGACGAGTTCCCCGACGGCGTGGTTCAGCGGACGCTCGACCGGGCTGAATTCCGCGGCCCGAACGCGGAGGCGACCCTGTACGGAACGGGGATCGACTCCTCCTACGAGGAGTTCGGCTACACCTTCCACCGCGCCCGGTTCGACGACTGGCTCCGGGAACGGGCGGAGGACGCCGGCGCGGGGTACCGGGTCGGCGCGTCGGTGAAGGACGTCGAAACGGACCTGTCGGAAGGGCCGCGAACGAATCGACCACGGCACGTCCTCACCCTCGCCTCGAGTGAAACAGTCGGGGCTGACTTCCTGATCCTCGCCGACGGCCCACAGCGAACCGTGACGAACCGCGTGCTCGACCGGTACCTTCCCGAGGGGAGGAAAGCCTCCGAACGACTGGCCTCGCGGAAGGTGAACCACATCGCCTACCAGGAGTACCGCCGGTTCCCCGAGGAGGCGTTCGAGGACGTCGACTCGAGCATCCGGTTCTGGTGGGGGGTGATGCCGGGACACACCGCCTACCCGTGGGTGTTCCCCAACGACGACCGCGTGTGCCGCGTCGGGCTGACGATGCCGATCGGGATCGACATCGACGAGGTGGAAAGCCGGGAGGAGTACCGGCTCCTCCGTCCCGACGACGAGACGATTCCCGGCGGAAGCGAGTACATCCGGCGGTTGCTGGAGTGGCAGTACGGCGACGACTACGACGTGGAGTCGGCGTTCCCCCTGGTCGACGGTCACGGGAAGCGCGACGGAACCGAGACCTACGCCATCTCCTCGACCAGACCGATCGAATCGCCGGTCGAGGCGGGGATCGCCGTGGCGGGGGGCGCGATGGGCTCGACGTCGGCGTTCCACGAGGGGGGCGACCACGTTGCGGTCCGGACCGGCGCGATCGCCGGGGAGCTTGCTGCGCAGGGCGACCTCTCCCCGTACAACGACCGGTGGCGGGACGCGATCGGCGAGGAGGTGCTCCGGAACCTCACGATGGCGGAGCTGGTTCGCGGTTACACCCCGAGCGACTGGGATCGCGTGATCGGCTGTGCGGACGCAATGCTCGCGGCCGAGTCGGGGAGGGGACTGATCGAGAGCACCTACACCGCCGGGTGGCAGGCGATAAAGATGGTGATCGCGTACCGGTGGCAAAAGCGGAAACTCCGCGGCTCGTACGCCCAGTTGACCGCGGACGAGTACCGGTACCCGTCGTAGCCATGGACGTCTCCGACGCCGCCGAAACCTGCGCCGCGGTGATGGACGCCGTCGGCGGGGCGGTCGTCGCCGATCGGGGGTTCCTGGAGCGCGTGGTTCTCGGCGTTCTCGCCCGCGGCCACGTGCTCCTCGAGGACGTGCCCGGCACGGGCAAGACGCTGACTGCGCGTTCGTTCGCGACCGCGCTCGGCCTCGAGTTCTCCCGGATCCAGTTCACGCCGGACCTCCTTCCCTCGGACGTCACGGGGACGAACGTCTACGACGAGTCGACTGGCGAATTCAGGTTCTCGCCGGGGCCGGTGTTCGCGAACGTCGTGCTCGCGGACGAGATCAACCGCGCGCCGCCGAAGACGCAGGCCGCGCTGCTGGAGGCGATGGAGGAACGGCAGGTCACCGTCGACGGCGTCACCCACGACCTCCCCTCGCCGTTCTTCGTGATCGCGACGCAGAATCCGGTCGAGAGCGAGGGTGCGTTCCCCCTCCCGGAGGCGCAGCTGGACCGGTTCATCGTGAAGACCAGCCTGGGGTATCCCGACGTGGACGGGGAGGTCGAACTCCTCCGGCGGCGGGCGGGACGGACGGAGCGGAGCCCGTCCGTCGAGCCGATACTCGACGGAGACAGCGTCTCCGCGCTCCGCAGGACGCCGGAGGACGTTCGGGTCGCCGACGACGTGCTCGAGTACATGGCCGAGTTGAGCCACGCGAGCAGACAGGACCACCGCGTCGAGGCCGGGGTGTCCCCCCGCGGAACCCAGCGGTTGTTCGAGGCGGCCCGTGCGCGGGCGATCATCGAGGGCCGCGAGTTCGTGACTCCCGACGACGTGAAGCGGATCGCCCAGTCCGTCCTCGCCCACCGTCTCGTGCTCACCCCCGACGCGGCGGTCAACGACGTCGGCAAGGACGACGTGGTTGCGGACGTCCTGGAGTCGGTCCCGGTGCCGACGCTGGAGTCGGTCTCGGAGTGACCTCGATCCGGGGGCCCGGGGCCTCCGGGACTCAATCGCTCAGCGCCGCCGCGAGCAGGACGACCCCAACCAGCAGGAACGCGATCGCGGTCACCGGCTGCCCGCCGACCGTCGCGAGGGAGATGCCGAGCCCGAGCCCCCCGCCGACAGCGGCGACCGCCAGGCTTCCACCGGCGTGGACCAGTTCGTTCCGGAGCGTGTCGGCGCCGCGGCCCATCCGCGCGCCGAGGTCGAGGCCGTGATCCGCCACGTCCCACGCGAAGACGGTCGCGCCCATTCCGGCGAGGGAGGCGATCGGCGAGGCGCCGGAGACGCTCGCCAGGAGAACGCCCGCGAACAGGATCGCGGAGCCGACGGAGAGCGCCCGCCTGTACCCGGTCGCGCCGGCGGCGGCGACGAACACCACGCCGGTAGCCGCCGCCGCGCCGGCGACCGGGCCCCCCGTGAACGCCGCACCGATCGCGACGATTCCCGCCCCCACCGCCAGGAGGACGCTCGCTGTCGCGGGACGGCGGTCGACTGTGGCGACGTCGGGTTCGGGGCCGGCGTCGCTCACCGGCGCCACCCCCGTCGCGCCCCGGCGATCGCGGTCGCGAGCGGTTCATCGCCCCAGTCGATCACCCGGATCCCGGCCCCTCGAAGCCGGCTGAGTCGGTTTCGGCGCTCGATTGTCGCGAGGGTGGCCCCGGCGGATCCGGTAGCGGTGGGATCCGGACTCACCAGCGTGACGGGGTGACCGTAGGCGTCGAACCGGCGCGCGAGCCGGGCGAGCCCGTCGTCGCAGGCGGGCGAGAACAGGATCACCTGGGCGTGATCGGGGAGGCGCTTCCGGAGCCGACGGTACGCCGGCCGGACGTAAAACCCGTCACCCGGGGGCGTCGGCGCGAGCGCCGGGCTGTCGGCCAGCAGCTCCATCGCGCGGCGCCTGTGGGCCCGGCCCGTCCCCGGGGAGAGCCAGCACTCCGTCGGGGAAAGCGCCGCGACGCCCACCCGGTCCCCGCCGGAGAGCAGCGCCGTCAGCGCCCGCCCGGCGGCGTCCACGCCGCGTTCGACCGCGTGCTCGCTTCCCGGTTCCGGCGCGAGGTACGCCTCCTCGCGGGCGTCCACGAGCAGCACCACCGACGCGGCCCGCTCCTGCCTGAACTCCATCGTCGCGAGGTCCCCGGTCCGGGCCAGCCGCTTCCAGTCGATCCGCTTCGCCGGGTCGCCGTGCCGGTAGCTCCGCTCGGAGTGGAACTCGACCCCGGGGCCACCGAGGTCAGTCCCGACCCGACCCGAGATTCGGCTGGTGAGTCCCCGGAGGGGAAGCTCGGTTCCGGCGTCGAGGCTCGGGGTACACCGGAGAACCGTGGCGACGTCCTTCCGGCTCTCACGCTCCCAGGACCCCGAGAGGTTTCGGGTGATCGCGCGCACCGGCCCCCACTCGTGGGCGCCGCGGGCCGCGCGCACCGTGTAAGAAAAGCTGGTCGAGTCGCCATCCCCGAGCGCGGTAGCGTGCCGCGGTGAACCGCCGATCACCTCGAGCCCGGGCGGCACGCCGTCGACCAGCCTGAGGTCGTACAGCGTCTCGCCCGCGTTCTCGACGACCACGGTCACCTCGACTTCGTCGTCAGGTTCCGGCGTCGGATCAGAGAGGGTGCGCCGGACATCGACCGACGGGGCGGGCGCCTCGCCGACGCGCGCCGCCGCGGCGTAGGCGATCCCGACGACGCCGGCGAGCACGGCGGCGGGCTGTTCCGCGAGGACGCCGACCCCCGTCGCAACGAGCGCGACCGCCGCGACTCCAGCCCAGCGACGGGTGTCGAACGGTCTCATAATGAGGGATGTGGGCCGTTACCGGACGATCGGCCACCCGGCCCGCCGATCGACCGATGGGTCACTCCAACCGCCATTGTCACCTCTCCTGGAGTGCGGCGATAGCCCCGACGGTGCGCCGCAGACCGTACTCGAAGGGCGATTCCCGCCGGAGATAACTCCGGAGGCGGGCGCTGGCAGGGACGGCCGGCTCTTCGGACAGGAAGGCGGCTGCGACGGGGTCCTCGGTCCACTCGCCGGCTTCGACGCGGGCGGCGGCGGCCTCCAGTTCCAGAGAGTTCCGGATCGACAGCGTCTCCGCGGCGGTCCGGCGGAGCCTGGTGCGGACCTTTCGCTGCCGGAGCCGCTCGCCGCGCGACCAGCCGGCGGCGCGCGCGAACTCGGCGTCCAGGTCCTCGCCGGGACGCGGCGCCCTGTAGCGGGTTTCCGGCTCGTCGACGTCCACCGCGACCCGGTCGACGTGGCGACGTCTGTTAGCGTACCTGAGCCCCTGTAGCACCGCGATCACACCGACGAGCGAGAGGAACGTCTCGTCGAGCGGGACCGCGGCCGCCAGCGATCGGGAGGCGACGACGAGCAGTCCGAGGCCGACGGCTGCGATCCCGGCGATCGACCGCCATTCCATCACCGATCCCTCCCGTCGGTTCCGGCGTTCACGCCAACACCTACCACGCGCGTCGCGTATAGGGATTGCGTCTGGGCGGGCCGAGACGGCCGTAGAGTCGCTACGGGTTCCGGGACCGAGTCGTCCGGACTCCAGGACCTGGAGCCACGACGCTAGCACGGACGAGACACATCCTTTATCTCCTCGTATACGGACTTCGATCTATGGTGGAACTTTTACTCACGATCGGTATTCTCGTCGCCCTGTTCGTCGGCTTCAACATCGGCGGCGCGACGACGGGGCCGGCGTTCGGGCCCGCCGTCGGCGCGAACGTCATCTCCAAGGCGCTGGCGGCGGCGCTGATGTCGGTGTTCTTCCTGATCGGCGCGTGGACGATCGGTCGGCGGGTGGTCGACACGCTTGGGCAGGACCTCGTCTACGACCCCGGCGTTTTCACGATCGAGGCGAGCATCGTGGTGCTGTTTTTCATCGGTGGCGCCCTGTTCATCGGCAACTACTTCGGCGTGCCCGCGTCGACGTCGATGACGGCGGTGGGTGCGATCGCCGGCCTCGGAGTCGCCACCGGACAGCTCAACTGGGCGGTGATGGGCGAGATCGCGGTCTGGTGGATCGTCGCCCCGATCCTGGGTTTCTGGGTCTCGGGGGTGATCGGCCGGTACTTCTATCCGACGATCAACCGCTGGGTCTCGATCACGCAAAGCGAGGGAACGCTGATCGAACTCGACCGGTCGAATTCGATTCCGGTCCCCCGCAAGGGGCCGAACACGACGACCCGGGAGTTCGTCGGCGTCGTCGTGCTCGTGAGCATCGGGTGCCTGATGGCGTTCTCCTCGGGCACCTCGAACATCGCGAACGCGATCGCACCGCTTTACGGCGCCGGGGTGGCGATCGATCCACTCATCCTGCTCGGCGGGGCCGCCGTCGCGGTCGGGGCGTTCACGATCGCCCGCCGGACGCTGGACACGCTGGGCAACGACATCACCGACCTCCCGTTGACCGCTGCGATCGTCGTCGCCATCGTCTCCTCGATAATCGTCGTCGGCCTCTCGGCGATCGGCATCCCGGCCTCGTTCGTGATCATCGCGACGATGTCCATCGTCGGCCTCGGGTGGGGACGCGCGACGCGGACGGTCACCGTCTCCCAGGGGCTCCGGGGCGAGGAACAGCCGAACGTCTCCGTGGGTGCACTGGCGGCCGAAGAGCCCGGAGAACCGGCCCCCGACATCGGCGAGGAGGAGCCCGCGGACATTCCCTCGGCGGGGGAGCTGTTCGACCCCGCCACCACCGGGCGGGTGATCGTGATGCAGAACGTCGTACCGCTCATCTCGACGATCGGGGCGTACGTGACGTTCTGGGTGCTTTTCTCCTTCGTCTGGTGACGTGGCTTCCGGGGTGCTGGTCCCGCTTTGCAAGCGGTGTCGGCCGACTCCGCTTCGAGTACTTAAAATACGTCTCGAGTGGGGAATCCCGTTGACTGTTTATGAAGCACATTATATACCTTCTCGAACCCCCGAAAACCCACGAAATCACGGTATGTAGGCGTCAAAACCCGATATCGTCCGGATCGGGTCGAGTTCCCACGGAGTGGGAACGATCTTCTGCATTTATGAGGGGTCTCGGAGGACATCCGGACACGGATGCCGGTGATTAATCCGGCACAATTCCGAGGTGACATGAATGAGAGAGGGCTGGAAGATCGTCGTAGGGATCAAACAGGTACCCGACTCCGACGAGGTAACGATCGATCCGGACACCGGGCGGCTCGACAGGGCCAACGCCCCGGCGGTGCTGAACGCGCCGGATCGGAACGCTCTCGAGGCGGGGCTCGCGCTGCGGGACGAGGTCGGGGGCGAGGTGGTCGCGATCACGATGGGGCCCCCGAACGCGGCGGCGGTGCTCGAGGTCGCGGTCGCGATGGGGTGTGACGACGCGGCGCTGATCACGGACCGGGCCTTCGCCGGGAGTGACACCTGGCCGACCAGCTACACCCTCGCGAAGGCAGTCGAGCACTTCGAGGCCGACGTCGTCGTCGCGGGCGAGGAGACGACGGACTCCTCGACGGGGCAGGTGCCGCCGGGCATCGCCGCGCACAACGGCTGGGCACAGCTCACGTACGTCGAGGATCTGGAGCCCCGTCCCGAGGAGGATCGCCTGGTCGCCGTCCGGGACGTCGAGGGCGGCTACGAGCGCGTCGCCGCCGAGCTTCCGGTGGTCGTCGCCGTCGCGTTCGGGGAGAACGAGCCGCGCCCGGCGGGGCTCCACCGCAAGATCTACGCGGAAAACGAGTTCGAACCGATGGAACTGACCGCCGAGGACCTCGGCATCGACGGGGACGACGTCGGGCTGGACGCCTCGCCGACGCAGGTCGGCGGCATGGAGACCGTCTCGCCGGTCGACCGCGAGAAGGAGGTCGTCGACGCGCCCGCGGAGCTGCTCGAGGAGCTCTCGGCGGAGGGGGTGTTGCCGTGAGCGACGACGCGACGGGCGCGGCTACCGAGGGGGACGGCGTCGCCGACGCGACGGACGTGTGGGTGTTCGTCGAGGAACACGCGGGCGAGGTGATGCCGGTCTCCTGGGAGCTGCTCGCCGAGGGTCGAACGCTCGCCGACGAACTCGACCAGGAGCTCGTCGCGCTCGTGATCGGCGAGGGCGTCGACGAGGTCGCCGAGGAGGCGATCGCACGCGGCGCCGACAGGGTGCTCGTCGCCGACGACCCCGTCTTCGAGCCGTACCGCGCCGACCCGTACGGCACCCAGTTCCGCGAGATGGTCGAGGAGCGGAACCCGGCCATCGCGCTGATCGGCGGCACCCACACCGGCCGCGACTTCGCCGGCCGGGTCGCCGTCCCGACGCACGCCGGGCTCACCGCCGACGTCACCGAACTCGACGTGGAAGAGGACGGCCTCCTGCTGGCGAAGCGTCCCGCCTTCGGCGGCAACGTGCTCGCCACCATCGTCTGCGAGGAGCATCGCCCGCAGATGGCGACGGTGCGTCCCGGGGTGTTCGAGGCGGCCGACCCCGATCCCGGTCGGGAGGGGACGGTCGAGCGGGTCGAGGTCGTGGTGAGCGAGGAAGACGCCATCTCGGAGGTCCTCGAACGCGAGATCGGCGACGCCGCCGACATCACCGACGCCGACCGCATCGTCGCCGTCGGCGGCGGGGTCGAGGGCGACGTGACCCCCGGCGCCGGGCTCGCCGACGCGATCGACGCGGAGCTCGCCGCGAGCCGCAAGGCCGTCGACGAGGGCTGGGTCGACGGCTCGCGGCAGGTCGGGCAGACCGGCAAGACGGTCCGGCCGGAGCTGTACGTGGCCGTCGGCATCTCCGGCGCCGTCCAGCACGTCGAGGGGATGAAGGACAGCGAGGTGGTCGTCGCGATCAACGACGACCCGAACGCGCCGATCTTCGAGCACGCCGACTACGGCATCGTCGGCGACCTGTTCGAGGTGTTGCCCGAACTGGCCG
>JAZKTH010000091.1:0-10083 GCA_036625675.1 Haloferacaceae archaeon | reverse complement strand
GCGAACCCTCGACGCGATCGAGACCGCCCAGGAGGGAATCAGCATTCTGGACGAAGACGGTCACTTCACCTACGTCAACCGGGCGTACGCGGACCTGTACGGATACGATCCCGGAGAGCTGACCGGGGAACACTGGAGCCTGCTCTACTGCGAGGAGGACGCCGTGTGGGTCCGGGAGGAAGTGCTGCCGGAAGTGGAGCAAACCGGGAGCTGGGAGGGAACGACCGTCGGCCTTCGGGCCGACGGGGACACATTTCTCGAGGAACACGTCGTCGCGCGGACGGACCACGGCGAGTACGTCTGCACCGTCCGCGACGCGACCGAACGCGAGACGCAGCGCCGGAAACTCAGGGACCTGCAGGACGAAGTTCAGCGACTGATCCGCGCCCGGGATCAAGAGCGGGTGGCGCGGGTCGCCGTCGAGATCGCCCGCGACGTGCTCGACCTTCCGCTCGCGGGAGTGCACCTAACTGACGAGCAACGGGAGGCGCTGGAACCGGTCGCGGTGACCCAGGAGGTGAGAGACCACCTCGGGGGGGACCCGACCTACCGACGGACGAACCCGTCCAGGTCGGTCGACAGCTTCAACTGGGAGGTGTTCGAATCCGGTGAGCCGCAACTCATGGAGGACGCGCGCGAACACGACGCGATACGGACGGAGGAAACGCCCACCCGCAGCGGGATCGTTCACCCGCTGGGCGATCACGGGGTCTTCGTGACCACCGCGCCGGAGCCGAACGCGTTCACGAAAAGCGACGCGAACCTCGTCGAGATCCTCGCGACAGTCGTCACGGCGGCGCTGGACCGGGTCGAGCGGGAGACGGAACTCAGGGAAAAAACCCGGCTCCTCGAGCGGAAAACCGAGCGCCTCGATCAGCTGGCCAGCGTCGTCTCCCACGACCTCCGGACGCCGCTTTCCGTGGCCACAGCCCGGCTGGAGATGGCAACGGAGGAATGCGATAGCCCCCACCTCGAGGTCGTAGAACGGTCCCACGAACGGATGGAGACGCTGCTGGAAGACCTGCTGACGTTGGCCCGAGAGGACGCGGTACGGCTCGACAGGGAGCACGTCGACCTCGACGAACTCGTGGAGCGCAGCTGGGGCACCGTCGATACCGGCGACTGTGTGCTGCGCGTCGAGACAGATCAGTCCGTGTGCGCCGATCCGAGTCGCCTCAAACAGCTGTTCGAGAACCTCTTCCAGAACGCAGTAGAGCACGGTTCGGAGGAAACTCCGGACGGCGACAGCGACGGTTCCCCGGAAGACGACGACACCGAGGTGACCGTGACAGTCGGTGAGTTGTCCGACGGCTTTTACCTCGAGGACGACGGCCCGGGAATCCCGCCCGACGAACGCGACGAGGTGTTCGAAGCCGGCTACACCAGGGCGCGCGACGGGACCGGACTCGGCCTGAACATCGTCGAGATGGTGGTCGAAGCCCACGACTGGGAGATCGGAATCGACGAGGGAACGGAGGGTGGTGCCCGGTTCGAAATCACCGGCGTGGACTCGATTCCGGAACCGGAGTCGTGACACCGGAGTGGAACGAGCCCCTCGGGACTCATCCGGAGCACACGCTCGAAACCTCCGGAGCACACACTCGAGATCTCGTTCAGGTAGGGGAACGGGGCGATCGCCTGCGAAACGTCCTGACGGTGTCGCGCTCGCCCCGGCTCGACGCGACCTCGTCGAAACCGAACTGGGTGAAAATCCGGTTCCAGTCGCGGTGGTACAGCGGAATTTCGTCGTTGACGTAGCTGACTTCGCAACCGGACCCGGTCGGCTCGTCGCCGCCGGCTTCACCGCCGTGGCCTTCGTTTTCGATCGTGACGAGCAGGTGGTCGGCGATCCGGGCAATCTCCTCGAACACCCAGGTCGAGTCCGGGTGGACGTGCTGGAGCGTTTCCACGGAGTATACGGCGTCGAAGGCGCCGTCGTCGAACGTCCCGACGATCTCCTCGATCGACCCGTGATACAGGGAGGCAGCCGCGGCGAGATCCGGATACGTTTCCCTCATCACCGCGAACGCTTCCTCGTTGAGATCGATCCCGGCCAGATCATCGAACCCGTGCTCGTGCAGCGCGGCGAGGTGTCGTCCCGAACTACATCCCAGCTCGAGCACTGCCGCGTCGGTCCCGACGTGCCGGGTCAGCGTCTCCCGTATCGTTTCGCTCGCGTCGTTCGCCCCGTAGTACGCGTAATACGCCGGCGAGTACTCGCCGGAACGGCTTGCCCATCGGCGGCGAACGTCGGTAGAATCCACAACTCACACTCCGTCGGGCGTCGGATAGCTCCGTCGGTTCCGGTCTTTCATAACGACGGTGCATTGAACTCGCGCCCTCCGACCGATCGCCAAACAGAAGGGATCCGACGCGCTCCCCTCGACACGTCACTCTTCGACGATGACGCTTCCGATCATTCCGCCGGTCTCGTGTGGAATGCACACGTAACGGTACTCGCCGGGGATCTCGAACGTGTGTGTGAACCTGTCCCCGCTTTCGAGGATGCCGCCGCGGTCGTTCCACCACGCCTCGCGGGCGGTCGTCTCGTCCTCGAACCCGCCGCTTGCGAAGTACTCGGCACCGTCGGGGAGGTCGCTCTCGTAGGCCGTCACGGTGTGGGAACGAGCGCTCGTGTTCTCCCAGATGACGGTCGTTCCCGCCTCGACTGTCAGATCGGTCGGGACGAACATGGTGGCAGTCATCCCGACGTCGTAGTCCTCACTGCCGAGCACGCCCGAACAGCCCGCGATCCCGACGGTCCCGGCGGTTCCTGCCGCCGCGAGAAACCGGCGCCGCTTCATACCACCGTCTCGGAACCCCACGGATAAATGACTCGCGGTCCGTTCACGCCGGGCGCCCGGTGGGTCGACCCCCGACTCAATCGCTCGCAGTCCGTCCCTCGAGGTCGATCGAGAACGTCTCTCCCACCCGATCGGTGGAGACCGGACGGCCGACCGAGAGCGGCGACACCGAGATCTCGCCGTCGACGGCGGCCCGCCGATCGGTCCCGACCGGGTCGGGGACTTCGAGGTTCAAAAACGACCGCCAGAACCGGTCCCTGAGTTCGATTCCCGCCTCTCCGCGTGCGGTCACTTCCGGGTCGGTCGGATCCACCGCGGTCACGTCGTAGCCGGTCGCCGGGCGGGTGAAACGTATCGGCGGGCCGGCGTCCCCGCCCCCCTCCGCCGCCGGGGCACCGTCGGCCGAGTCCGGGGCCGGGACGTTCACGTTGAGGTAGTCGGCGCCCTGGATCGGCCCGGCCGTCAGCCAGCGATCCACGAGCTGTCGCGTGATGTCGGTGGCGACGTCGAAGTCCTCGACGGTCGGGACGGCGTTCGTCGGGGGGAGGTCGACGAGGTCGTACAGGGACACCGCGATCCCTGGGACGCCGAGTAACGCCGCCTCGTGTGCCGCCCCGACCGTCCCCGAACGGCCGAGGATGTGCGCGCCGATGTTGGGACCGTCGTTACAGCCCGAGACGACCAGCGACGGCGAGAGGTTGAGCCCGGCGAACGCGAACGCGACACAGTCCGCGGGCGTCCCATCCACGGCGTAGCCGAGTTCGTGGTCGTCGTACTCGAGGGTCGTCTCCCACCAGGTGCGGGCGCCGCCGACGCCGCTTTGGTTGCTCTTGGGCGCGACGACGGTCACGTCGTAACTCGACGAGAGCTCTTCGTACAGCGCCCGGATGCCGGGCGCTTCGATGCCGTCGTCGTTGGTGAGCAGAAGCTCGGTCATACAGGCAGGTGGCGTCGGACGGTCATAGATGCACCGAGAATCGATCGCCGGAAAGGGGTTAGTCGGCGGCGACCGGCGAACGGCGCTCGGGTAGCGCGAGGACGTCGTCGAAGAAGCCGAGCGAGTCGTGCGGCCCGGGGTTGGCTTCGGGGTGGTACTGCCGGGTGAGCACGTTCAGCTCCGGAATCTCGAGTCCCTCCGCCGTCCCGTCGTTGACGTTTACCTGCGTCACCTCGAGGTCGCCGACATCGGCGACCGTGTACCCGTGGTTCTGGGTGGTCATCACGACGGTGTCGGTCCGGAGGTCCCGCACCGGCTGGTTGACGCCCCGGTGGCCGAACGTCATCTTCTCGGTGGTTCCCCCGAACGCACGGGCGACGATCTGCTGTCCGAGACAGATCCCCGCGATCGGCACCTCGCCGGCGAACGACTCCACGAGCGACTGGACCTCGGGGAAGTTTGCCGGATCGCCCGGGCCGTTCGAGACGAACAGCACGTCCGGGTCGACCGCGGCGACGTCGGCCTCGCTCGCGTCGTACGGGAGCACTTCGACGTCGGCCCCACGGGCGGTCAGCGACTCCACGATCGAGTCCTTGACGCCGCAGTCGACGAGCGCGACGTCGTACTCTCCGTCCCCCTCGTGGGTCGTGGGCCGGGAGACGCTCACCTGCGAGCCGATATCCGTGTGTTCGCTCATCGGTTCGGCCTCGGCGAGTTCGGCCCGGGCGTCCTCGGGCGTCGCGTCGGGACCGGCGGCGATCCCGCACCGCATCGCCCCCTCCTCGCGGATCGTGGTCACCAGCTCCCGGGTGTCGAGGTGGTCGATGGCCGGGACGCCCTCGGCGTCGAGCCACGCGGCCACCTCGTCGGTGAACTCGCGGGCGATCGCCGCACGGGGATGCACGCGGTTCGACTCGAATCGCTCCTCTCGGACGCCGTAGTTCCCGACCAGGGGGTACGAGAACGTGAGGACCTGCTCCTCGTATGAGGGGTCGGTGAGCGACTCCTCGTACCCCGTGTACGCTGTCGTAAACACCAATTCACCACGGGTGCGCCCCGGCGAACGGCTCCGCGCTTCGAACACGCGTCCGTCGGCCAGCGCGATGTAGGCGCCCGGCATTACGAGATACGAACGTACTCCCGGGTAATAAGTGCGTCGTTCGAAGCCAAGTTACGATATTCGTAATCGGTAAGGCACTGGACGCCCATCGCCGTGTATGGACGACCTCGACCGCCGCATCCTGAACATCCTGCGACGGGACGCCCGAACGCCGTACACCGAGATCGCCGAGGCGGTCGGCACCTCGGAAGGGACGGTCCGCAACCGGGTCGAGCGCATGACGAAGGAGGGCGTCATCGAGCGGTTCACCATCACCACCCGAACGGGCAACGTGAAGGCGATGATCGAGATCTCCGTGGCCATGGACGTCGACACCGCGGGCGTCTCGGCGACGATGGCCGAGTGGGAGGAGGTGGACTTCGTGTGGCAGGTTTCCGGGGAGGAGGACGTCGTGCTCGTCGTGGACGCGGTCGACACGCGCGCGGTCAACGAGCTGATCTCCCAGGCCAGGGAGATGGACGAGGTGAAAAGCACCAAGACCCGGCTCATACTGGACGAACGGCTGGGTTGACATCCTCCCCGTGGTGAAGCGCGAGGACTTCGCCTCGAATTTCCGTAAACGTCGCCTCGTTCGGGACCAGTTCCGAACCCTTCTTGTTCCCAGTCTCCGTGCCTACGGGCATGAGTTCGGAAGGACGTGACGCGGAAGAAGAGTTCGGAGCAGGGTCGGCGGATCGGGACGAGGCCGGGCCGCCCCACGAGAACGCCGGCCAGGACGTCATCGCCGTGGATCCCGAGGACAACGCGCAGGGAACGGTGAACCGGCTGGAGGCACACACCGGCGACGGCGTCCGCCACCGGGCGTTCACGTGCATGGTGTTCGACAGGGACGGGCGGATTCTCCTGGGGCAACGAGCGCCCCAAAAACGTCTGTGGGACACTCACTGGGACGGCACCGTCGCCTCACACCCCGTCGAGGGACAGAGTCAGAAGGAGGCGACGAGGCAGCGTCTCGAGGAGGAGCTCGGCGTGACGCCGGACCAGTACGGCGACCTCCGCGTCACGGACAAGTTCGAGTACAAGCGATACTACCCCAACGAGGGCGTCGAGTGGGAGGTGTGCGCCGTGCTGAAGGTCACCCTGGACGATACGACGCTCGCCCCGGACGACGCCGAGATCGGCGGCCGGATGTGGGTCGACTATCAGCACTTCTACGCGAACCCGAGCCTGTACCGCCAACTCAGGCTGTGTCCGTGGTTCGAAATCGCGATGCGTCGGGACTTCGCTTGACAGTGACGGTTGTGAGGCGCCGCGGTATCGGGAGTCGTTCGGTACCGCGCGCCAGCGCCGTCCATTTATTATCCGATCGACCGTACCTCGAGACGTGTGCACGCTGACGCTCGCCTGGCAAGTATTCGCCGACGCACCGATCATCGCCGCGGCCAACCGCGACGAGTCGATCGATCGCTCCTCTTCTCCGCCGACGGTTCATCCGTCCGGGGTCGGCGACTCCGGGCCCGGATCAGGGTCAGGATCCGAAGCGGGGCCAGGATCCAGATCGGGATCGAAATCGGAATCGGTTCCGGCGGCGCTGGCGCCGACCGACGTCCGCGCCGGAGGGACGTGGATCGGTCTGAACGACCGGGGCGTGTTCGCGACCGTGACCAACCGCTGGACCGACGCCGACCTCGCCGGCGACCGCTCGCGGGGGCTGCTGGTGGCGGACTGCCTGGCCGCCCAGTCCGCCCTCGAGGCCGCCAGAGACGTGGAACGGCAGGTCACGGAGGTGGAGTACGACGGCTTCAATCTGGTGATCGCGGACGCCTCGAGCGCCCACTTGCTCGAGTGGGACGGCAGGCTGCGGGTTCGGGGGTTCGCGCCCGGGGTACACGTCGTCGTCAACGTCGGGGCGGACGGCGCCTACTCGATCCCGGCTGCGCGCTCCGAGCTGGGCGAATCGCAGGCCGCGAACGCGGACGAGTTGCGGGGGCGCCTCCAGCCCGAACCGGGCGAGGCGCCGGACGCGTGGCTGGATCGGGCGGGTGCGGCGCTCGCCGACCACGACGCAGGGGTGTGCGTCCACGCCGACGGCTTCGGGACCCGATCGACGTCACTGATCCGGGTGTCGAGCGACGGGGACGTGCGGTACGACTACGCCGACGGCCCGCCGTGTGAGACGCCGGCGGAACCGGTCGGGTGCGGGTTCGACGTCGAACCCTCGCGGGACGACCGTGGCCTCCACTGACCCGGCGCGGACAGAGAGCAGGTTTTAAGCGACTCGCAGGCGGCTATCCGCCCATGAGTGTCTCCGAGCTGGAGGAGGAACTGTCGGCCGACGAGCGTGCCGGGCTCGAACTCATCCGCGAGACCGGAGGGGTCCACCAGAGCGACTTCTGGAAGGAGCTGGACATCTCCTCGCGGAAGGGGAGCCGAATCGCGGAGAAACTCACTGACCTCGATCTCATCGAACGCGAGGAAACGGTATACCAGGGCCATAACACCTACTTCCTCCAGCCGACGGCGCGGGACCTCGACTTCGAGCTGCTGATGGCCGGCGACATGCTGTCGCCGTTCATCGGCGAAGAAGAGGTCGATCCCCAAAGCGACGCGTTCTCCCAGTGGCTGATGAATCTCGCGTACGAAGAGTACTGACCGAACACGTCGAATCGGGGGATCGATCGCGTCGGAACGAACTCGACTGCAGCTACGGGCGGATCATTCCTCGTCGTCGGTCGCGTCTTCCTCGTCGTTGATCGCGTCTTCCTCGTCGTCGGTCGCGAGCAGGTCGTGTTCCGCCAGAATCTCCTCGATCTCGTCCGGGGAGCGATCGTTGAACTCCTCGTCGACGGTTACCGTCGCGACGCCCACTCCGTCCGGGGAGAGCTTCTCGTCGTTGCTCTCGGCGATGGCCTCCAGCGCGAGGGCGATACCCTCCTCGATCGTGAGGTCGTCGTGATACCGTTCCTCGAGGAACGACCGGATGTCCGACCGATTCGACCCGATCGACAGCGCCTTCCACTCGTAGGGCGTGCCGGAGGGATCGGTTTCGAAGAGCCGGGGACGGCCCCCGACGATGCCGCCGATGACGAGCGCGACGCCGAACGGGCGCGCGCCGCCGATCTGGGTGAACTGCTGGATGTGGTCGGTGACCGTCTTGGTCAGCGTCTCGATGCCCATCGGCTCCCCGTAGCGGAGTCGGTTGATCTGCGCGTGACGGCGGGCGAAGTCGATCAGCTGTCGGGCGTCCGCGACGTGTCCCGCGGAGGCGATGCCGACGTGGTCGTCTACCTTGTGGATCTTCTCGATGCTGGCCGGCTCCATGAGCGAGGAGCGCGGGCGCTTGTCCGCCGCGAGCACGACCCCGTCGGCCGTCCGGACACCGACGCTGGCGGTGCCACGTTTGACAGCCTCACGGGCGTACTCGACCTGGTAGAGCCGTCCGTCCGGCGAGAAGATGGTGATGCCGCGGTCGTACGCCTGCTGTTGAGCTTGTCCCTGCATAGTATCACTCGAAATCGAGGCCCGTCGCGCCCACGAATCCGTCGTCGATCCGAACGTCGTACGCGTCCCCGCGCACTCGTGCGAATCGATGGTCGTTCGCGAACGCCACGTCTCTCTGCTCTGATTTTCCGGTCGCACGTCCTAAATACCTTTCCGAACACGCTCGAACGGTACCCGAGACGCCGCGCACGCGCAACCCGACCGGCGAACCGTCGACCGCGTCGACGCAGGCGATCGACGCCCTGGCTGCCTCGATCTCTCCGCGTCGAACACGAACGATCGCCTCCCCCTCGCCGGCGTCGAACCGGAAGGTAAGGATCCGGAGGTCGGCGTCCGCGCTCCCGGGATCCCCGAGGAGGTTGCCGGCGGCGTACCACAGCTCCCGCTGGAACGCGGCCCGGTCGATCGAGGCGTCCGGCCAGCTCTCGACCCCCACGGCGAGGTACCGCCACCGGGGACGGAGGTGTTTCGGGAGGTGCTTCATCGATCACTCCCGGTCGGCGGCGTACTCGCCGACCAGGACGCCCACCTGGGGGTGGACCTGTTCCACCGCGGTGAGGGCGAAGCCGGCGTCGGTGAACGCGTCCGCGAGCACGCCGACGGTCGCGGGGTCGTCCACCTCCGGACTGTAGAACGGCTCCGCCGGATCCGCGTCCCCGAAGAACATCACGTCGCCGAGCACGAACCGACGGGGAGCGTAGTCAGCGATCGCGTGGATCGCCTCCCGTTTCTCCCCGTCGGAGAGGTGATGCAACGCGAAGTTCGAGACGACGACGTCCGCCGGTCCGTCGTACTCCGGTTCGCGGAACGATCCGAGGTCGAAGCTCACGTTGTCGTGCCCCCCTTCGACGCGCTTTCGTTCGGCCTGTTCGAGCATTCCCTCGCTGATGTCACGCCCCACGACACGGCCCGCCTCGGGAGCGAGTGCGAGTGCTATCGCCCCCGTGCCGGTCCCCACGTCGAGCACGACGTCGTCGGGTCGCGGGGCCGCGTGCTGAACCACGAGATCCGCGCAGGCGCGGTACTCCGGACCTTTCGAGTCGTCGTAGTCGGCCGCCTTCTGCGAGAACCGTTCGGCGTGCTCCTCAAGGCTCCGTTTCATGTCGTCCGCGTTGGACTCCCTCCCCAATGAACGAATCGGAGCGTCGGCGGCGGTTCCGCCGCGCGATCGAGCCCCATCGTCGCAATCCTGCCGAGACGTCCCCGGGATCGAGGCCGATCTGCGCCCCGAGCGCCCGCAACTCGCGGGGCGCCCGGAGCCGCAGGTGGGAGTCCGGGCGGGCGCTCACCACGAACGGCGCCCGGTAATGCTCCACCAGTTCCCGGAGCTTTCGGAGCCGCTTGAGCGCTCGGACCCGTTTGCCGCCCGAGGCCCGGAGCACCGGGGCGAGGTCGAACTCGATCGCGACGTCGTTGTCGACCGCCGCCTTCACGAGCACGTGGTTTACGTCACCGTCGGCGTCTCCTGGGGAGCCGAACGGCGCCGAGAGGACGTCGACACGGGGATCCTCCAGCGCGGCCCGGTTGCGGTCCGACTGCCCCCCGCGAACGATCACTACCACCGTCCGTTCCCGCCAGGAAGCGACCAGCCCACCCAGCCTGGAGACCGACCCGGGCTCGAGTTCGACTCCCCGCACCACGTCGACGCCGTACGGGCGGTCCGGCACGGTGGCCCCACGATCCCGGAGGTCGTTTCGGCCCTCGTTCCGATCGTTCCCTTCCCCGCTCCCGTCGTCCCTGTTCCCGTCGTCCCTGTTCCCGTCGTCCGCGCCGTCGGGCGT
>JAZKTH010000090.1:0-10120 GCA_036625675.1 Haloferacaceae archaeon | reverse complement strand
GGGGGGGGGGGGGGGCCGGGTTGTTTTTTTGCGGCGGGGTGTATATGGGTTTTTTTTTTTTTAATTCAGGGGGTGGTGGTGGGGGGTGTGGGCCGCCCACGACGTGACCGACCGCGTGGAGGGCGTCCTCCCGGCGGACGCCGACGGCGTCGCGACCGTCTTCGTCCGCCACACCACCGCCGGCGTCGTGGTGAACGAGCCGGAATCGGGGCTGCTCGGGGACGTGGAATCGTTCCTCTCGGAACTGGTGCCCGACGAGGGGTGGAGCCACGACCGGATCGACGACAACGCCGACGCACACCTCCGGGCGATGCTGCTGGGGGAAAGCGTCACCGTGCCGGTTCGCGACGGGGAACTCGCGTTGGGCACGTGGCAGGCGGTGTTGCTCGTGGAGTGTGACGGCCCGCGGTCGCGGACCGTCGACGTCGTCGTTCACTGACGGGACGTTCGACGCCGTTTCGCGAGGCGGTCCTGGCGGCTGCAAGCCGACGAGCGTCTCGATATTACGGAAATTCGAGTCGATCAACACGACCGCCGGCGAGTTTCTCGAAGAACTGAACGCCCAGGACGACGGGTGAAACTGCCGGAGACAAGGGGTGGTCCACGCGCTTCGATGTGCAGGCGTCGTGCAGGCGTCGAAACCGTTATGCGCCTATGTGCAAAACATGCACATAGAATGGGCGCAAGCGACGATCCCCGGCGGGTACACTTCCAGTCACCGGAGTACCTCGTCGACCGGCTCGACGCGATCGCCGAGCTCTTCGACAAGGACCGGACGGACCTCCTCGTCGAGGCCATCCGCGAGTACATCGAAGGGACGGCCGATAGCGAGACGTTCCAGGAGCTCGTCGCGACGAAGTACTACGACGACCAGCTCGAGTTCGAGACGGTCAAGCAGTTAGTCGGCGCCGAGACAGCCCAGCGACTCCGGCTTCTCAAAGCGGACCTCGAGGACGAGCCACTCGATCTCGCTGCCCCTGACGACGTCGACGTCTACGATGGCGACGCGACGGCGGTCGAGCCCGCAGCCGACGACGATCGATGAGCGGCCGACAACTGCGAACGGTCGTCGCCGACACCAGCGCGCTCGTCAGTCTCGCCGTGCCTCGTGCGGGCGCGGCCGTCGGCACCGACGCCCCGGATCCGTTCCAGTACCTCCTCACCTCGTGTGAGGTGTTGGTGCCGCCGGAAGTGGTCGCGGAGCTCCGCGACGTCACGCAGTATCAGGACGTCCACGCCGCGGCCGCGAACAACGTCCTCGCAGCCCGTGGCCACTACACGGTCGAGGACCCCTACGAGCGCGAGGATGCACCGGACTCGCGGCCGACGTTCGGTCTCGACGACGGAGAGACCGACGGGATCGTCCTCGCGAACGCGCTCGACGTCGACGGGTTTCTCACCGACGAGTTTGGCGGGACGAACTTCCCGCTGATTCACGCCGTGCTGCAGGGCCCGCGGATCGTTCCGACGCCGCGGCTCATCGTCGACTACGCCCGGATCGGACACCTGAGCCACGACGCGGCGCGAACGCTGATCACGACGATCAGCCCGCATCGGAGCTGGGAGAACAGTCCCTACGTCTCGCAATTGCTCCACCAACTCGACGAGTAACTGGTCCCCGAGTGGCGACGCCGAGAGGGCTCGGCTCGATATTCAGTGGAGCGAACGGGGGATGTATTCGTTCCAGTACGTCGATAGCGCATCAAACCCGCCACGACAGTAGCCCCCCTCGAGATCTCCTGTTGGCCGAAGTGCATACGACGCTCCACGATTCGGGAGCACTTGACGGAAGAATTCGATGCTCGCTAGGGGATTTGAACCGAGTGGAGACGTTCCTGCTCGCTTCGCTGCGCGGGCTGCGACTCCCCGGGTTCAAATCCCCGCTGCGCTCTCTTTTTCCTCACTTCGTTCCTCAAAAGAGTGCTCGCTAGGGGATTTGAACCCCTGTCATCGGCTCGAAAGGCCGATATGATTGGCCGGGCTACACCAAGCGAGCGCAACCGCACGTATTGCTGCCTGCGATTTAAATGATTGGATATGGAGCGGGCCGGATCCCCGAGCCCTGCGGCGGTGTCGCCGGTCGGGGGGACGCGAAAAGCGATCCGGAACGCGTCCGGGCCGGCGACGCAGCCACACCGAACCCGTAAAATGGTCGCCGGGTGAACGACGAACGGACGGAGAGACTGACGAGCTAATGGAGGGACTCGAGATCGTCTGGCGGCTGATCGCGGGCGTCCTGCTCATCCTCGCGAACGGCTTCTTCGTCGCGATCGAGTTCGCGCTGACGCGCGTGCGGCAGTACCCCGAATCCGAGTTCGACGAGCCGGGGCTCCGGCGCGCCTGGGAGATGACGGAGGACCTGGAGATATACCTCACCAGCTGTCAGGTCGGCATCTCCGCGACGAGTATCGCCGTGGGGATCGTGGCGGAGCCGGCGCTCGCGAGGCTGATCGACCCGGTGTTCCAGAACACGAGGCTCGCGGCGATCGGCGCCGGCGGCGTCGTCGCGTTCCTCATCATCAACCTCCTCCACCTCACGCACGGCGAACAGACGCCGACCTACCTCGGCGTGGAGCGAACCAAGTTCGTGGCCCGGTACGGCGCGACGCCGCTTTTCTGGTTCGCGAAGCTCATCTACCCCGCCATCGCGATCGGGGACGGCGTCGCCAAGTGGACGCTCCGGCTGTTCGGGGTGGAGATGACCGGCGCCTGGCTGGAGACCGAGGCCGACAGGGTCGAGAGCCGAGCGGAGCTCCGGCACCGCATGGGATCGCTGCTCGATCGGGGGAACGTGGAAGAGGAGCGGAAGGGGGAGATCCTCAACGCGCTGACCGTCGGGGATCGATCGGTGGCGGAGGTGATGACCGACCCGGAAGAGATCGTGTTCCTCTCGACGACCGCCGCCGCCGAGGAGAACCTCCGTCGGATCGGGAACAGCCCGCACACGCGGTTCCCGCTGATCGGGGAACGCCTCGAAGACTTCCGGGGCGTCGTCTACGTGCCCGCCGTCGTCGACCGCGTGGACGACCTGCGGGCCGGCGAGGTGACCTTCGAGGAGGTCGCCGCCGATCCGATGACGATCCACCCGGACACCCCGATCAGCGAGGCCGTCGACCGGTTCCAGGAGGAACGGCAGGAACTGGCCCTCGTCGTGGAGGGGGACGAGGTCGTCGGGCTGGTGAGCGCGACGGACGCCCTCGAGGCGATCGTGGGGGAGATCGAGGACCCGCTCGACGTCGCGCTGGGGGGACGGAACGGGGAGTCCGGGTGAGGCGGCGGGCGGGGTTTTTGGTGCCGGCCCGCGAGGATCGACGCATGTACGACCGGATCCTGTTTCCGACCGACGGGAGCGAGGGCGCCGACGCGGTGCTGGACCGGGCGGTCGACGTCGCGGCGGCGCACGACGCGACGCTTCACGTTCTCACCGTCGCCGACACGACTCACGACAGCGTCACGCGGATCGGCGGCGACGTCGTCGACGTCCTCGAGAGGGAGGGCGAGCGGATCGTCGAGGAGGCGGCGGCCCGCGCCGACCGGCGCGGCGTCGAGACGGTCACCGACGTCCTCCAGGGGGGCGTCCCGGAGACGATCGCGGCGTACGCGCGGAAGTACGACGTCGACCTGATCGTCGTTCCGACGAGCGGTAAGACCGGCCTCGAGCGGTTGTTCCTCGGGAGCGTCGCGGAGAGCGTGATCCGGCGGTCGACGGTCCCGGTGCTTGCGCTCCGGCCGGGCGAGGAGGCGGTCGAGTATCCGTATCGCGAGGTCCTCGTGCCGACCGACGGGAGCGAGGGCGCCGACGCGGCGCTGGAACGCGGAGTCGAGGCGACGAAGACCCACGACGGGTCGCTGCATCTGCTCTCCGTGGTCGAGGTGGGCGGACTGGGATTCGGCGCGTTCTCGACGGACCAGGAGGCGGAACTCGAGGCGGACGCACGTCGCGTGGTCGAGGAGGCGGCGGAGGTCGCTCGCAGGAACGGCGTCGAGTCGGTGAACAGCACCGTCGAGCGAGCCTCCGCCGTTCACGAGGCGATCGCCTCGTACGTCCGGGCGCACGACGTCGACCTCGTGGTGATCGGGACTCGCGGCCGGACGGACGCCGACGCCGGCGACGGACAGCTCCTCGGAGGTGTCGTCGAGAAGACCGTGCGGACCGCCCCGGTTCCGGTCCTGACGGTGCCGCGGCCATGACGGGGCAAGAGGAACGCACCCGCGTCGACGCGGTTCCCGAGAACCCGGACATCACGGACCTCCTCTCGGAACTCGAGACGCTCGAAGACGCCGTCGACGAGGGGCACGAGCGGCGCAGGGTCCGTCAGACCATCGCCCTCGTGGAGCAAATGCCGGGGAGCCGGGCGTTCACCGGGCGGGTCCGGAAGTACACCACCCGCGATATGGCGGAGTCGTTCGTGGGGAGCGTCCTCTTCGCGCTGCCGCTGCTCGTGGAGGACGGCGTCTTCGAGATCGCGAGGTACTTCGCCGACGCCAGGGTGGGCGGCGTGCCGCCGTTCTTCCTCGCGAACACCCTGCTCGTTGTCGTGCTGACGGCGGGACTGCTGTATTACGCCGACTTCCGGGACGTCCAGATCCACCGGCCGCTGTTCGGGATCGTCCCCCGGCGCCTCGTCGGAATGCTCGGGATCTCGCTTTCGACTGCGGCGCTGACGATGTTCCTGTGGGGCCGGCTCGCGTCGGGCGATCCCACTCCCCTCGAGGCGGTCGCGCGGGTGACGGTGGTGTGGACCCCCGCGGCGCTGGGCGCGGCGCTGGGCGACATTCTCCCCGGCGAGGCCGAGGGCGAGGACATCTCGGACCGACTGGACGACGTCGCGGAGATACTCGCCCGGGACGAGTAGGAAGAACACCCGGGGCCGGGGACTCACACTGTTTGTTGTCGGAAGTTACCGTGTGGACCGCCGGAGAGCGTGGCGGTCGACCGGTAACCGTCTCCAACAAACAGTATCAAGCCGATTCGGCACGTAGTTCCGCCGACCATGGAGGGAGAATCCGTCGAGCGCGACCTCGAGGCGCTGGCCCGGGACATCCGTCGGGCCGACACCGCGATTGCGCTGACGGGCGCCGGCCTGTCGGCGGCGTCGGGGATCCCGACGTTCCGCGGGGAGGACGGGATCTGGGGAGGGGAGTTCGCGGAGGCGGACTTCCACGTCCGACGGTTCGAGCGCGATCCGGCGGGGTTCTGGGAGGATCGACTCGAGCTGAACGAGCTGTTGCACCCGGGGGACGCAGAGCCGAACGCGGCCCACAAGGCCCTCGCGACGCTGACGAACGCCGGCGCGCTCGACGCGGTCGTCACCCAGAACACCGACGGCCTCCACGACGCGGCCGGCACCGAGGCCGTACTCGAACTCCACGGCAACGCCGACCGGGCGGCGTGTCACCGGTGCGGCCGAACGGAGCCGACCCGGGAGATCCGCCGGCGAGTCCGGAGGGGGGAGAACCCGCCGACGTGCCCCGACTGCGGCGGCGTCTTCAGGCCGGACGTCGTGCTGTTCGGCGAACTGCTCCCCCGCGAGACGCTCCGGCGGGCCCGCCGGCTGGCCGAGGACAGCGACGTCGTCATCGCGGCGGGGTCGTCCCTCGAGGTCGACCCCGCGGCGTCGCTGCCGAGCCACCAGCGGGACGGGGTGCTCGCGATCGCGAACTTCGAGCCGACGCGGTACGCCTCGCGGGCGACGTACACGTTCCGGGAGGACGTGACGGAACTCCTCCCGACGCTTGCCGACCGGGTTTTGAAGTAGCCACCGGGGGAGGGAGCCGCGGAGCGATCCCGGGCGGCGTTCGGGAAGTCTCAAATAGGACAACGGACAAGCGCCGGGTATGCCAACGCGCGCGTTCGCGCCCGGAAGCGTCACCGGACTGTTCGCCCCCGCGCCGCCGGAGGAGGACGGCGGCGCGTCCCGCGGGGCCAGCTTCGCGATCGAGGACGGCGTCGCGGTCGAGGTCGAGCCGTCCGAGGCGGTGGCGGTCACCGTCGAAGGCGAGCCAGCGCCGTTCGAGCCGGTCGAGGGAGTGCTGTCCGACCTCGGGGTGACCGCCGCCGTCGACGTGGCGCCCTCGGTGCCGCTGGGTCACGGCTTCGGCGCGAGCGGCGCGGCGACGCTCGCGACTGCCCTCGCCGCCGCCGCGGAGTTCGACCTCGACCGTTCCCGCCCCGAACTCCTCGACGCGGCCCACCGGGCGGAGCTGGCCGCCGGTACGGGACAGGGGGACGTGTTCATCCAGGAGCGCGGCGGCCTGCTGTGGACGCGCGGTGACGGGGTGCGCCGGCGAGTACCGGCCGAACCCCTGGAGTACGCCACCGACGGCAGCATCGACACGGCGGGTATGCTCGAGGACGAGTCGTTCATGGCCGCCGCACGGCGCGTCGGGGAACGGGCCCTCGACGACCTCGACTCGGCGCCGACGCTCCGGACGCTCGCGGGTCGGTCCCGGGAGTACGTCGCCGAAACCGGCATCGCGACGCCGTTCGTCGAGCGCGAGATCGAGCGGGTCGAGGCGGCCGGCGGGACCGCGGGGATGGCGCTGTTCGGCGAGACCGTCTTCGGCGTCGGCGTCGAGGGCGTCCTCCCGAACCGGACGCGCGTGTCCGGGGAGGGGGCGCAGCTGCTCCCGGAATAGCAACCGAAAGCGACGTCCAGAGGAGGCCGGCTACTCGAGGTACTCCTCTTCCCGTTCCTCCTCGTCGACCGCGTCGTCCGCCCGTCGCCTGACGTCGACCTGGTAGTGTTCGAGGATGTCGCGGCCGAGCAACAGGGGGTAGTCCATGTGGGAACGGTCCTCGACGCTCGCAGTGACGGTGTGCTGGTTCCCCCCGATCCCGATCACGAGGTCCACGACCGGACGTGCCTTCCCCGTCTTCATACTGCCTGACTTCACCCGAGTCATGCTCTTTATCGGGCCGGCGCCGATCTCGGCGGCGAGCTGGGTGTCGATGCTCGTTCGGGTCGCACCCGTGTCGGACTTGGCGTACGCCTGCTTCGAGCCGCTGGTGCCGATGACGAGCACCTCCTCGATGTAGCCGATGAGCGGCGATTCGTCCGGGGGCGTTCGGGTCCGTCTGGGGGCGGACGCGGGGCGGGAGTCGTCCAGCGTCGTGGAGAGCTCCTCGACGCGGTCGGCGTCCACCTCGCCGCCGACCGCCTCGATCGCGTGCCGGCCGATGTAGGGGGCGGGAGAGGATCCCGTCGCCTCGAACAGCCCCTTGAACCCGGCGGTCGGGTTCACCTCGAGCACGTACCAGCCGTCGTAGCCCTCGACGAGGTCGACGCCCGCGTAGTCGAGCCCGATCACCTCCGCGGCGTACAGCGCCGTCTCGGCGGCCTCCTCTGGCATGTCGGAGGCGTCCTCGACGGCGCCGCCCAGCGCGACGTTGGTCCGCCAGTCGCCCTCGGGGGCGTACCGGTACATCGCCCCGACGATCCGGTCCCCGACGACGTACACCCGGAGGTCGCGGTGGCGCTCGTCGTCGCGATCGATGAGCTCCTGGAGGAACGCCTGGCGGTTGCCGACCTTCGGGTTCACCCGCTCGGTCAGGTCGACCTTCCAGGTGCCGCCGCCGTGGGTGCCGATCGCGGTCTTGTACACTCCGACGTCGCCGAACCGCTCGCGATCCTGGTTGAGCCGCTCGTTCGACAGCGCGAGCAGCGCGTCCGGCACGCGGACGTTCCAGTCCGCGAGCGTCGCGGCGGTGGCGAACTTGTGGATCGCCGCCAGCACCGCCCCGGGCTCGTTTAGCATCGGTCGGATCCGGTTGAACGTGGCCGCCAGCCCCAGCCCCTCGGCGGGTTCCTCGGTGTTCGAGAGCAGGAGCCGGTTGGCGATGACGTCGACGTCGGGCTCGACGGTCACCTCGCCGTCCTCGATCGAGACCGCCGCGTTCTCCCGACGGAGCCAGACCGCCTCGTGCCCCAGGTCGTCGATCGCGTTGCATATCGCCTTCGTTTCCTTGCTGTTGTGCAGTGACAGTACGCCGACCCGGACGGACTCCTCGGACATGGCTCCGGATACAGGGGGCGAATCAATAGGCCTGCCGATGTCCGGAACCGTGACCTCGACGGTCCCCGTCGCGTGACGCGAGTGTTTAAGTTACGCCGTCCCCGAACCCGGCCCATGACGGACCCCGGGGAGGTTTTCACGTACAACGGCGGCCGGGTGGAGCCGGGCGAGGCGCAGAACTTCCGGTATCGGATCAGCGAGACGTATCTGGGCGATCCAGTCCGGATCCCGGTGACGATCGTCAACGGCGAGCGACCCGGCCCGACGGTGTTCCTCTCGGCGGCCTCCCACGGGGACGAGCTCAACGGGATCGAGGTGGTCCGGGAGGTGGCCCACGACTGGGACCTCACGGAGCTTTCGGGGACGCTGGTGTGCCTCCCGGTCCTCAACGTCCCGGGGTTCATCGCCCAGCAGCGGTACCTCCCGATATACGACCGCGACCTGAACCGGTCGTTCCCGGGCGATCCGGAGTCGACCAGCTCGAAGCGAATGGCCAACCGGATCTTCACGAACTTCCTCGAGCCGTGCGATTTCGGAATCGACTTCCACACCTCGACGCGGGGGCGAACCAACATGCTCCACGTCCGGGCGGACATGACCGACGCGGAGGTGTACCGTCTGGCGATGGCGTTCGGGTCGAAGGTGGTCATCGACAGCGACCCACCGGAGGGGACGCTCAGGGGGGAGGCGACGAGGGCGGGAACGCCGACGATCACCGTCGAGATGGGCGAGGCCCACCGGTTCCAGCGCGGCCTCATCGACGACGCGCTCGCGGGCGTGGAGTCCATCTTCGCGGAGTACGGCCTGCTGGAGACGTCCGCCGTCAGGTGGCCGGGGTGGCGGACGATCGTCGCCGGGGGCGCGGAAAAGACGTGGATTCGGGCGGACGCGGGCGGGATCGTCGACATGCACGCCGCCCGCGGAAAGCTGGTGCGCGAAGGGATGCCGATCGCGACGATCACGAACCCCTTCAAGTCCGACGACGTCACCGTCCAGGCGCCGTTCACGGGCGTGCTCGTGGGCGTTCTCGAGAACCCCGTGGTCTACCCGGGGAACCCGCTGTGTCACCTGGTCGAGGTCGAACCCGAGGTCCGGCGGGTTCTCGAGGGCGAATCCGCATCGACGCTCCGGGCGACGACCTGAACGCGTCCCGGGCGACGACCTGAACGCGTCCCGGGCGACGACCTGAACGCGTCCCGGGCGAACCGACCCGAAACGCGACGCCCGGAACGATCCGGTGTGCCGGCGGGGTAGTTCGTCTCTACGTAACTACTATACCACACCGGCACCGACTAACAAACGTTATGAGTCAGTCGTATAACAGGGGCGTGATCGAGGACTTCAGCCGCTGGCGGGAGTTCTCGGCGGGGATGTGGGCCTGGATCTTTCACAAGTTCACGGGCTGGGTGCTCGTGGGCTACCTGTTCACCCACATCGCCGTGCTGAGTACGGCGATCCCCGCGGCGAGTCAGGACCCGTCGGTCATCGCGGCGGGCGGCGACGTCTACACCCAGACCATCGTGACGCTCGAGGAGCTGTTGCTCGTTCGCGTTCTGGAGGTCGGACTGCTGGCGGTCGCCGTCTTCCACATCCTCAACGGAACGCGGCTACTGTTCGTCGATCTGGGGATCGGGCTCGAGTCGCAGGACAGGAGCTTCTACGCGTCGTTGATACTGACGGGCGCGATCACGGTCGCGTCGGTTCCGACCTTCATCGCGGGGGCGCTGTGAGATGGCGGAGTACTACACCTCGTTCCGGCAGGGCGGAACGATGTGGCTGCTCCAGCGGATCACGGCGGCGTTTTTGATCGTCGTGCTGGCGTTCCACTTCTTCCTGTTGCACTTCGTCCACCACGCGGACGAGGTGTCGTTCGCGATGACGGCGGGTCGCATGGAGCAGTTGAGCTACTACTCGCTGATGGTGCTTTTCCTCGTCACGGCGACGTTCCACGGGGTCAACGGGGTGTACAACGCGCTGATCAACCAGGGGCTGTCCGGGACCAGGCGAACCGCCGTGAAGTGGCTGCTCGTGGTCGCGAGCGTCGCGGTCGTCGCACAGGGAATCAGGACGGCGAACGCCTGGGCCGGGATCGGAGTGTTCTGAC
>JAZKTH010000089.1:0-10256 GCA_036625675.1 Haloferacaceae archaeon | reverse complement strand
CCGACTACAACTGGATCCCCGAGTTCGACAAGCTCGCGGAGGCGTTCGGCGCCCGGGGGTGGCGCATCGACGACTACGACGAGGTCGCCGAGGTGGTCGAGGAGGCGATCGCGTACGACGGCCCCTCGGTGGTCGACGCCCACATCGACCCCGACGAGAACGTCTACCCGATGGTTCCGAGCGGCGGCGCGAACGGGCGGTTCGCCCTCTCGGAGGAGCAACTATGAGCGGCGAATCGGACGTCCCCCGCGACGGACTCCCGGGACCGGCACCGGAGGAGAGACCACATCCGGAGGGACGGCGAAACAAGCAGGGAATCAGGATCGACCCCGTGATCGAGGCGGAGAAACGACCGCGTCGCGCAGTCATCTCCGCGCTGGTCGACCACGAGCCCGGCGTGCTCAGCCGGGTGTCCGGCCTCGTGTCCCGGCGGCAGTTCAACATCGAGAGCCTCACGGTGGGCCCCACCACCGTCGACGGTCACGCCCGCATCACGATGGTCGTGGAGGAGCCCGATCCCGGAATCGACCAGATCAAAAAACAGCTGGGCAAGCTGGTGCCGGTGATCGCGGTCGGCGAACTCGACGACGACGCGATCAGCACGGAGGTCGCGCTGCTGAAGGTGAGCGGCGAGGAGCCTGACAAGGTCCACGCAGTCACGGAGATGTACGACGGGACGGCGCGGGACGCCGGCCCGGAGACGATCACCGTCCAGCTCACGGGGGACTCCGCAACGATCGACGACGCGGTGAACGCCTTCCGGCAGTTCGGCATCATCGAGATCGCCCGGACCGGCCCCACGGCGCTGGCCCACGGCTCGAAGACGACGGTGCCCGGCGAGCGACCGGCCTACACGGGGGAGGCGACGACGACGGCCCACGCCAACCGCGAGCGAAGCGACGACGGCCCGGCGACAGGAACGGCAGGGAAGGGGACGGACGCTCGGGCGGAAGGAAGCAAAGAGACGGAAACGAACGAAGCAACGAACGCGGAAACGGACACGGAATCCAACACACAATGACGGATACGGAAGACACCGACGAGTTCACTAGCACGGTATATTACGACGAAGACGCCGATCGATCGCGGATCGAAGACAAGACCGTCGCCGTGATCGGCTACGGCAGCCAGGGTCACGCCCACGCCCAGAACCTCTCGGACAGCGGCGTCGACGTGGTCGTCGGACTCCGGGAGGGATCGGCCTCCCGGGACGCCGCCCGGGCGGACGACCTCGCGGTCGCGACCACCGCGGAGGCGGCCGCGGACGCGGACATCGTCTCGGTCCTCGTGCCGGACAGCGTTCAGCCGTCGGTGTACGAAACCGACATCGAGCCGAACCTGGAGCCGGGCGACACCCTCCAGTTCGCTCACGGGTTCAACGTCCACTACAACCAGATCCAGCCCCCCGAGGACGTCGACGTGACGATGGTCGCGCCGAAGTCCCCGGGACACCTCGTCCGGCGCAACTACGAGAACGGCGAGGGGACGCCCGGGCTGCTCGCGGTGTACCGGGACGCGACCGGCGAGGCGACCGAGGAGGGGCTGGCGTACGCCGAAGCGATCGGCTGCACTCGCGCCGGCGTCGTGGAAACGACGTTCAGGGAGGAAACCGAGACGGACCTGTTCGGCGAACAGGCGGTGCTTTGCGGCGGCGTCACGTCCCTCGTGAAGACCGGCTACGAGACGCTCGTGGACGCGGGCTACTCTCCCGAGATGGCGTACTTCGAGTGCCTCAACGAACTGAAACTCATCGTGGACCTGATGTACGAGGGGGGCCTCGGCGAGATGTGGAACTCCGTCTCCGACACCGCCGAGTACGGCGGCCTCACCCGGGGCGACCGCGTCGTCGGCGAGGACGCCCGCGAGGAGATGGACGCGATTCTCGAGGAAGTACAGGACGGGACGTTCGCCCGCCAGTGGATCACCGAGAACCGCGCCGGACGGCCCCAGTACACCCAGCTCCGGCAGGCCGACAAGGAACACGGAATCGAGTCCGTCGGCGAGGAGCTCCGCGGGCTGTTCGCCTGGGACGAAACCGCCGGCGGGGAACCGGACGCGGAGGAATCGAGCGGAGAAACGGCGGCGGAAACGGAGGTGCCTACGAATGACTGACGGAACGAACCGATCGACGGCGGCACAGAATACGGAGCGTCGAACGATGGGGGACGTGGAGCACACGAACCCGAACACCGGAGAGACGTTCGGAACGGTGTATCGACGCGGTCCCGCCGTGGCCGACGGCGGCGCGAAGCGAGCCGGGAATCCGGCACGGGGCCCCGACCCGAACCACTCCCGGGAGTCGATGGCCGACGTCGACCACGAATCGGCCAACGAAGACGTGTGTTGCGTCTGGGACCGGGGGCTCGAGGAAACCAGCGCGAATCACGTACCGGGCGTAGCGAGGCGATCGGGCGCGACGGGATCGGACGATTGAGATGAGCGAGGGCACGCTGTACGACAAGGTCTGGGATCGACACCGAGTCACGACGCTGCCGACCGGACAGGACCAGCTGTTCGTCGGACTCCACCTGGTCCACGAGGTGACCAGCCCCCAGGCGTTCGGGATGCTGCGCGAGCGGGACGTGGAGGTCGCGTATCCGGAGCGTACCCACGCGACAGTAGACCACATCGTCCCGACGGGAGACCGGGACAGGCCCTACGCGGACGACGCCGCCGAGCAGATGATGGCCGAACTGGAGGAGAACGTGCGGGCGGCCGGAATCGACTTCTCGCACCCCGACACCGGCGACCAGGGTATCGTCCACGTGATCGGGCCGGAGCAGGGGCTGACACAGCCCGGAATGACGATCGTCTGCGGGGACTCCCACACCTCGACGCACGGCGCGTTCGGGGCGCTCGCGTTCGGGATCGGAACCTCTCAGATCCGTGACGTGCTCGCGACCGGCTGTGTCGCGATGGAGAAACAGCGCGTCCGCCGGATCGAGGTGACCGGAGAGCTGGGTGAGGCGGTGACCGCAAAGGACGTGATTTTGACGATCATCCGGCGGCTCGGAACCGACGGCGGCGTCGGCTACGTATACGAGTACGGCGGGGAGGCCGTCGAGAGTCTGGGAATGGAGGGGCGGATGTCGATCTGCAACATGTCCATCGAGGGGGGCGCCCGGGCGGGATACGTCAACCCCGACGAGACGACCTACGAGTGGCTCCGGGAGACCGACGCCTTCGTCGAGGACCCGGAGGCGTTCGAACGGCTGAAGCCCTACTGGGAGTCGGTCCGGTCGGACGACGACGCCGCGTACGACGACATCGTCACCATCGACGGGTCCAGTATCGAACCGATGGTCACCTGGGGAACGACGCCCGGCCAGGGGATCGGGATCACGGAGCCGATCCCGGAGCCGTCGTCGCTGCCCGCCGACAAACAGGAGACGGCCCGCCGCGCCCAGGAGCACATGGGCGTCGAGCCCGGCGACACCATGGAGGGGTATCCGATCGACGTGGCGTTCCTCGGATCGTGCACGAACGCGCGCCTGAAGGACCTCCGGGAGGCGGCGGCCGTCGTCGAGGGACGGTCCGTCCACGAGGACGTGCGCGCGATGGTCGTCCCGGGCAGCCAGCGCGTCCAGCGCGCCGCCGAGGCCGAGGGGCTCGACGAGGTGTTCGCGGCGGCGGGGTTCGACTGGCGCGATCCCGGCTGTTCGATGTGTCTCGGGATGAACGACGACCAGCTGGTGGGCGATGAAGCGAGCGCCTCCTCCTCGAACCGGAACTTCGTCGGGCGACAGGGCTCGAAGGACGGGCGGACCGTGCTGATGAGCCCGACGATGGTCGCGGCGGCGGCGGTGACCGGGGAGGTCACCGACGTCAGGCGGCTGACGGAGGTGTCGGCGGCGTGAGCGTCGATCACGACGAGTTCGCGGACGGCGAGAGCCCGGCCGAGCGCGTCACCCGCGTCTCGGGCACCGGCATCCCGCTCCGGGGGAACGACGTCGACACCGACCAGATCATCCCCGCGCGGTTCATGAAGGTGGTCACCTTCGACGGGCTGGGACAGTTCGCCTTCTTCGATCAGCGGTTCGACGACCGGGACAACGAGAAGGACCACCCGTTCAACGACGAGCGGTTCAGCGGGGCGAACGTGCTCGTGGTGAACGCGAACTTCGGCTGCGGCTCCTCGCGGGAACACGCCCCGCAGGCGCTGATGCGCTGGGGAATCGACGCGGTCGTGGGCGAGTCGTTCGCCGAGATATTCGCGGGCAACTGCCTCGCCCTCGGGATTCCGACCGTGACCGCGGACAAGGAGGCGATCGAGCGGCTCCAGGAACACGTCGACGAGCGCCCCGAGACGGAAATCGAGGTGGACGTCGAAGACGAAGCCGTCAGATACGACGACGCGGTGATCGACGCCGACGTCAACGAGGCCCAGCGGAAGGCGCTCGTCGAGGGCGTCTGGGACACGACCGCGCTCATGGGGTCGAACCGGGAGGCGGTCGACGACGTGGCGCGGTCACTCCCGTACGTCCCCTCGGAGGACGGCGCGTGACCGAGGAAGTGGTCGTCGTGCCCGGCGACGGGATCGGACGGGAGGTGATCCCGCGGGCGATAGAGGTTCTCGAGGCGCTCGGGGTCGGGTTCGAGTTCACCGAAGCGGACGCCGGGGACGCCGTGGAGGCCGAGACCGGGACCGCGCTGCCGCCGGCGACGCGCGAGGCAGTCGAGCGGGCGGACGCGACGCTTTTCGGCGCGGCCGGGGAGACCGCGGCGGACGTGATCCTCCCGCTCCGGCGGGCGGTCGACTCCTTCGTGAACGTTCGACCGGCCCGCGCCTATCCGGGAGTGGACGCGCTTCGTCCGGAGACTGACCTGGTTTTCCTCCGGGAGAACACCGAGGGGGTGTACGCCGGCCACGAGTCGCGGTTGAGCGACGACGTGTCCACGCTCACCCGGGTGGTGACCGAGTCCGCGTCCCGCCGACTGGCGGAGTACGCCTGCGAGTACGCCGTCGACGAGGGATTCACGGTCGTCCACAAGGCGAACGTGATGCAGGAGACGGACGGCCGGTTCCGAGATGCCGTCCTCGACATCGCGTCCGACCGCGGAGTCGAGACCGACACCGAACTGATGGACGCGTTCGCGACCCACGTCTGCCTGGATCCGACGCAGTACGGCGTGGTCGTCTGTCCGAACCTGGCAGGGGACGTGCTGTCGGACCTGGCTGCGGGCCTGGTGGGCGGGCTCGGCCTGCTCCCGTCCGCCAACGTCGGGCCCGAACGCGCCCTGTTCGAACCCGTCCACGGCAGCGCCCCCGACATCGCCGGCGACGGCGTCGCGAACCCGACTGCGACGCTGCTCTCGGCCGCGATGATGCTCGAGTTCCTGGGGTACGAAACCGAGGCGTCGTCGGTCGAATCCGCCGTCGAGGGAGTCCTCTCCGACGGTCCGCACACGCAGGATCTGGGCGGCGACGCGTCGACCGCGGAGGTCACCGACGCGGTGATCGACCGCCTGGAGTGACCGTCACCGATCGATCTCCCCGGGCTCGTCCCAGCGGTCCTCCGGGTCCACCGGCTCGACCGCGTGATCGAGTTCGGTTTCGGAGTACTCGTTGTCCGGATCGAGAAGCATCGCGAGCCGCTGCCAACGGGCGCTGAGCTCGCTTTCCCCTTCCGGTCCCACACGCGCGCCCCGGGTCTTGAAGAAGCGGGTGTCCCGTCCGAGGCGGGTCCCTTCGCCGGTGTGCATGTCGAACGCGACGTCGTACTCCCCGCCGGGTTCCAGGTCGCCGACGGGAAAGTCGTGGGCCGGCTCCTCGCCCTCCTCGCGGGCCTGCGCCCGCACGTCGGCGACCCGGCGGTAGTACTCGTCCGCGTTGGCGCTCTCTCGGGTGGACGGCGCCCGGGCGGCTGCGAGCGCGGCGTGGACGGCACACAGGCGTCCCCGCCACTCGTCGGGTTCCCACCGTTCGGTCGCCAGCGATTCGTATCGCTCGACCAGTAGCGCGACCTCGTGTCCAGCGCGGAGGTCCTCGACCACGTAGAGGTTCAGCCGGTCCCAGAGGTTCCAGGCGTACCCCGATCGTGCGAGTTCCCAGGCGGCCCAGGCGGCGACCTCCTCGTCGGAGCGCCGGACGGCCTTCTGCAGCAGGCTCGAAACCGCGTATCGGTTGTAGCCGCCGTCGGTCTCGTCCGCCGCCTTCTCCTCGCCGAAGTCGTTTTCGCCGGTGGCTTCCGGCGGCGTGTCGGTCTCGAGGCTCCCGTCCGTCCCGAACGTGGCCTGTCGGCCGTCGTCGTCGTTCGCCATGCGCGTTAAACGATCGATGCCGATCCGGCGGTATAAACCCACCCGAGCCGGCCGTCCGACCTCCGGGGCGTGACCGCCCCCGAATAGCCGGCAGAACGCAAGCCCCCTCCCCGGTCGCGACGCCGCGAATGAGAACGCTTAAATTGCGAGACCCTCCTACGCTACAGTGCCCGCCCTTAGCTCAGCCTGGTAGAGCAGCCGACTGTAGATCGGCTTGCCCCCCGTTCAAATCGGGGAGGGCGGATTTCCTCCGAAAATCCAACCGAGCCGAGTTGAGTCAGCCAGTCGCAGCCGAGCGAACGAAGTGAGCGAGGTCGTCTGGCGCGATTCAAAATCGGGGAGGGCGGACCTTCCTTCGAGTCGATCCGAATTCGACCGTAGAGCGGCCTGTCATCCGAACTCGTCGAGGGATACGAAAAGCCGACGACCCGTGAGATCCATTCCCCGGTGAATTGCACTTCGAGGTCGCGTCACTCGTGGCCCTCCACCGGGACCGGTTCGTACGGCTCGGCCAACCACTCCAGATCTGAATCGGACAGCTCGACGTTTAGCGCCTCGACGGCGTCGACGACGTACTCCGGCTTTCGGGCGCCGACGATCGGCGCGTCGACGGCGTCCTGGTGAAGCAGCCACGCGAGCCCGATCTGTGCCATCTTCACGCCCTTCTGTGCGGCGAGTTCCTCGACGCGTTCGTTGATCTCCAGGCCGCCGTTGGCCGCGTACGTCTCCACGCGGCCGTGCAGGTGCTCGTCGGTCGCGCCGCGGACCGTCGCTTCCAGTTCCTCGTGTGGACGCGCGAGGAACCCCCGGGCCAGCGGGCTCCACGGGATCAGTCCGACGTCCCGCTTCTCGCAGAACGGCACCATCTCGCGTTCCTCCTCGCGGTAGGCGAGGTTGTAGTGATTCTGCATCGTGACGAAGGGTTCGTGTCCGCCTCGCTGGGCGGTGTGAAGCGCCGTCGCGAACTGGTGGGCCCACATCGACGAGGCGCCGAGGTGACGCACCCTGCCCCGACGAACGGCGTCGGTGAGGGTGCGAAGCGTCTCTTCGATCGGGGTCCCCTCGTCCCACCGGTGGATCTGATAGAGATCGATCGTCTCCATCCCGAGTCGATCCAGACTGTTCGCCAGCTCCTGTTCGATCGCCTTCCGGGAGAGGCCCCCCGAGTTCGGGTTCCCCTCGTCCATCGGGAAGCGGACCTTGGTGGCGACGACCTGTCGGTCCCGGTCGTACTCCGCGAGCGTCTCCCCGAGGACGCGTTCGCTCGCCCCGTCGTTGTACGCGTTCGCGGTGTCGAAGAAGTTGATCCCGTGTTCGATCGCCGTGTCGACGACTGCCTGCGCCTCCGTCGTCGAGAGGTGCCAGTCCGCGTCGCCGCCGAAGGTGTTCGTCCCGATACAGATGCGACTCACTTTCGTTCCCGAGTTGCCGAGGGTCGTGTACTCCATACGGAGACAGTGGCTGGCGACGAAATGTAGGTTCGGGTGGGCCATCGACGCGCGGTGGCTCGCCGCACCAGGCGCGATGCGATACTGGCTTGCCGTCCCGACACCCTCAGCGGCTTCCCACCCCAGGGGAACGACTACTTACCTCGAACCCATTTGTGGCTCACAGAACCGTCATCCCCAGAAATGAAACCGCACCCGGAAACGGTCGCCAGCGGTCGGACGCCCGCTCGCGTAGCGGAGGGAAGCGATCGTGCAAACTGACCCTCCCCGATCCGGCGAGTGTCTCCTCTGCGGCCGCCGGCTCCAGCCACCGACCGTCGAAACCCCGGACGGCGTGTTCTGTTCGACCGGCTGTCGCGACGTTCACGCGACGCTCGGTGGTGCGGAGCCTCGAAGCGATGCTGTCGAGACGGGGGGAACTGACGTCGGGAGCAACGAGAGCCGGAATTCGCTCGGAGAGGACGCGATCAGAACCTTTCTCCGGATCGATGGGATGTACTCGGCCACGTGCGAACGCTTCCTCGAGTCGGTCGCGGAGAAGCGGGACGGAGTGATCGAGGCACAGGCGAGCTACGTGACGGAAACGATACGCGTCACGCACGACCGAAACCAGATTACGAAGGCCCGACTCCGGGAGGTGCTGAGCACCCTCGGTTACACCGCGTACCTTCGGGAAGACGCCTCAGGCGTATCGCAGACGTCGGGCAACGCCACGCGGCGATCGCGGGAGATGAACGGGATCCGGAAACGCCGGGACGAGCAGCTTCTCGACTTCCGGTTCGCCGCCGGACTCCTCTTCGGCGCGTTCCTGATCGTTCCGTACGTGACGATCCTGTATCCGATTCACCTCGCTGCAGTCTTCGACTGGGAAACGCTCCGGGTCTTCGAGGAGACGTTTCGGCTAAGCGGGCAGGGCGCCCTCCTCGTCCTGCAGATCTACTTCGTATTGACGGGGATCGTCCTCGTTTTCACTGGACTCCCCGTTCTGCGCGGCGCATACATCAGCCTGAAGATGAGGCGGCCGAACACCGACCTGCTCGTCGCGATTACCGCCCTGAGCGCCTACGCTTACAGCACGATTGCGGTCCTTTTGACCAGGCTCGACATATATTTCGACCTCGCCGTCGTGGTCACGGCGTCCGTGACTGCCGCGGTCTTCTACGAATCGTCGGTCAAACGGCGCGCGCTGGACAGGCTGACGGAACTCACCGTCTCACAGGTCGACACGGCGCGGGTGTACGCGGCGGACGGAACCACGAGCGAAGTCGACGTCGGGGAGCTCGCGCCGGACGACGTCGTGCTGGTCCGTCAGGGCGAACGCGTCCCGGTCGAGGGCGAACTCGTCGAGAGTAGCTGCTCCGTCGACGAAGCGATCGTCACGGGCGAATCGCTCCCGGTTCGGAAACAGCCGGGCGACGACGTCATCGGGGGGTCGATCGTCACCGACGGTGCGGCCCTGGTTCGGGTCGGCACCGACGCGGCCAGCAGCATCGATCGGATCACCACGGCGGTCTGGGACCTACAGAGCGCCACTCACTCGGGACAGCGCCACGCCGACCGCCTGGCGTCGCGTGCCGTCCTGCTGGTCGCCGCCGCAGCCCTCGTACTCGGCGGGGCGACGGTGTGGACGGGCGGAGCCGACTCCGTGGACGGGTTCCTCCTGTTCTTGCTGGCCTTTCTGGCGGGGTCCCCGTGGGCGCTCGGGCTGGCGACGCCGCTGTCGGTGGCCTCGAGCCTCGAGCAAGCGCTCCGACGTGGAATCGTCGTGTTCGACGAGACGATGTTCGAACGGCTCCGGGACGTCGACGTCGTCGTGTTCGACAAGACGGGAACCCTGACGACGGGCGAGATGGGCGTGATCGAGGCGGACGCCCCGCCGGACCTGCTGGCGGCCGCCGCCGAACTCGAGCGACGGGCGTCCCATCCCGCGGCAAAGGCGATCGTGGATGCGTTCGCCCACGAAACCGAGCTGCGCGGATCGACCCGGCCGGACGGGAACGGAACCGACGGGACCCGTGAGGCGGCCACGGGCGACGTGACCGCGTTCGACAGCCACAGCTCCGGAATCGAGGGAAACGTGGGCGGAACGCAGCTCTTGGTCGGCGATCTCGACCTCTTCCGGGAGGAGAACTGGGGCGTCCCCGCCGATGTCGAGGCACGCGTCGTCGACGCCCGAGAGGCGGGTCGGCTCCCGGTAGTCGTCGGGCGGGGCGGGACCGCCGAGGGGGTCGTCGTGCTCGGCGACGAGCCCAGAGAGGGCTGGGAGGAGACGGTGCGACGTCTCGACGAGAACGGAACCGACGTCGTGGTGCTGACCGGCGACGGCGAGGCGGCGACCGGGACCTTCAGCCGCCACGAGAGCGTCACTCACGTTTTCGCGGGCGTGCCTCCCGACGGGAAAACGGCTACCCTCCGGCGACTCAAATCGCGGGGGGTGGTCGCCATGGTCGGGGACGGGACGAACGACGCGCCGGCACTCGCGGCGGCCGACCTCGGTATATGCCAGGGCGGCGGGACGGCCCTTGCCGCCGACCCCGCCGCCCTAGC
>JAZKTH010000088.1:0-10282 GCA_036625675.1 Haloferacaceae archaeon | reverse complement strand
GCGTCAACGAGCGATAACGCATGCAGCAGGCACGCGTTCGCCTCGCGGGCACGGCTCCCGAGGATCTCGACAACATCTGTGACGACGTTCGCGAAATCGCGGACAAGACGGGCGTGACACTATCGGGTCCGGTTCCGCTCCCGACAAAGACGCTCGAAATCCCTGCGCGCAAGTCCCCCGACGGTGAGGGGACCGCGACGTGGGAGCACTGGGAGATGCGCGTCCACAAGCGTCTCATCGACATCGACGCCGACGAACGCGCGCTTCGTCAGCTCATGCGCATTCAGGTGCCCAACGACGTGAGCATCGAGATCGTCCTGGAAGACTGAAGCGCTAAGGCGACCCACACGCGATCTTCTCCATTTTTCCGTCCTCAGCGACGCTGCCGGATGCTTAACTACCGCACGCCACAAGGGAGGGTGTGTCGTCGCTTCGCCGGAATCCGACGGTCGAGACGCTCGCGGCGTTCGTCGTCGTCAAACTCCTCCAGCCGGTGGCCGGGCTCGCCGGCCTCGCCGGCTACCTCTTCGTGCTGTCGGCTCCCGTGGCGGTCGCGCCGTGGACGCTGGTCACGAGCGTGTACGCCCACGCGAACCTCGCCCATCTGTTCGCGAACGCGGTCGCGCTCGTCCTCGTGGGGCCGCTGGTCGCCCGCCGGACGACCCGGCTCCGGTTCCACCTCTTTTTCGTCTCGACCGGGGCGATCGCGGGCGTCGCGGAGGTGTGGTTCGGGGGAGTGATCGGTCCCCGGGGGGTGCTGGGCGCCTCGGGCGCGGTGTTCGCGCTCCTGGGCTACCTGCTCGCGGGCAACCGGGCGTCGGCGGCGCTGTTCGATCGCGTCGAGGTGAGCCCCCGGGCGCAACTGGGGCTGTTCCTCGTCGTCGCGCTCGTGGTCACGCTCGCGACCGGCGGGCCGGGGGTCGCGCTGTTCGCGCACTTCGCCGGCCTGGTGCTGGGGCTTCTCGCGGGGCGGCTCCGGCTTCTGGACGTGCCGGCGGCGGGGCGAAACAGAAGCTACAAGTGAGCGCGACGACTTCGATCGTGTGCGGGCTCGTAGATCAGCGGTAGATCGCTTCCTTCGCAAGGAAGAGGCCCGGGGTTCGAATCCCCGCGAGTCCATTCACTTTTGGACGCCGGTGAGTGACTGCGTTCTCGGCTTAGAGGGCCTCCTACATTCATACTCGTATTTCGACACCCCCCTGTACGAATTGGTTGAGATCTGCGGACGATCAGGCGACAGTTCTATGTGTACCACCCGAGTACCACGATGTATGAGTACGGATGCGAACGATGGCGACGGTGAGATGGTCAAGCTCAACGTGAAGGTCCCGAAGCGGCTTCTGGAGGAGATCGACGAGCTGGCGGAGGAACTGGAGTACACCAACCGCTCGGAGTTCGTCCGTGAGGTTCTGCGCGACACCACGGAGCCGATTCTGACGCCCGGAGCGCGGGAGGGCGTCTCGGAGGGCTATGCGGATGTGGCCGCGGGGCGGACGATGTCCACAGACGAGGCGCGCAAGCGCCTCGGCATCGACGAGGGGTGAGGGCTGAACAGTGGCTCACGAAGTCGTCCTGACGGAGACGTTAGTCGAAACGCTGGAGCAGTTCGAAACGGAAGACGCAGGGCGGATCATCAACAAGCTGGAGGACATCGAGGATTTCCCCGACCACTTTCTTGACCGGCTGAAGAATCACCCTGGCTACAAGCTTCGCGTCGGCGACTTTCGCGTGCTGATCGATTGGGACAAGGACAACGAGCGGCTGTACGCGATTGACGCCTTCGAGCGGAAGAAGGAGTACCGCGAACTCGGGAAGTACAGGGAGGTCTGGGGGTCCTGGCGAGACGAAAAATAACGAGGGGGACGAACAGGAACTGTTTCGCAAGCAGTTGCTGAGCGCTTGTTTCCGACGTCGTTCTGAACGACGATCCCGCCGTCTGCGCCTCCGTTCGCGTCCGGAACATCGATCGCCGTCGAGTCCAGCGTTTGCCGGTCCCGCGAGCCGTTCGGTCCGGTCCCGAGACGCCGCCAAATCGGCAGAGGGCCGCCGTTCCAACGTTTTATGCCATTGGAATACATTCACACGCCCGTACGGATTCGGCCCAGCATGGAAGACACCCTGGACAGCGAACTCGGGGGGGAGTCGATCGCGCCGGACGAGGCGTTCAAGGCGGTCGGCAACGAGCTCCGAATCGAGATCCTCCGTGCACTCGCACGCGCGCTCGAGCCCGTTCCGTTCACGACCCTTCAGGAGACGGTCGGAATGGAAGACAGCGGCAAGTTCAACTACCACCTCGGGAAACTCACCGGCCACTTCGTCCGCCGGACCGACCGTGGCTACGAGCTCCGCCACGCGGGGGCGTCGATCGTTCGGGCGATCCGGGCCGGCGGGATCACGGAGGACCCCACCCTCGAACCTCGAACCATCGACCTGCCGTGTCCGTTCTGCGGGGCCGACCAGGAGTTCAGCTACGCACAGGAGACCCTCCAACTGCGCTGTCCGGAGTGTGCCGGCGTCGCCGAGGGACCCTTTCCGAACGGGACGATCATGTACTACGAGTTCCCGGTCGCGGGGCTACGGTCCCGCACCGAACTCGAGGTCGCTCGCGCGGCCCACCGGCTGTACGACTCCGAGGTCGTCGCGATGGTCGAGGGAGTCTGCCCGCTGTGTGCCGGACAGGTCGACGTGGAGCTTTCGGTGTGCTTCGACCACGAACCCGGGGAGGACGGGCTCTGCAACGCCTGCGACTCCCGCTATCTGGCGTGGTGCGACTGCGAGTGCCCGACCTGTCACCACAGTCGCCGCTTCGCGCTGTGGTTCCGGGCGCTGTTGCACCCGGGCGTCGTCGGCTTCTACGCCGACGCCGGTGACGTGTCTCGGCCCGTTCCCTTCCCGAAGCTGCTCACCGGCGAGGACCCCGACTTCCGGGACGTCACCGAGACCCTCCGGTCGCGGGACCCGCTGCAAATCGCCGTCGAGATCCGCGCCGGCGACGGCGCCTGCACGGTACTCGTCGACGAGAACCTCGACGTCACTCTCGAGGACTCCGCGTGACGCCCGGCCCGGACGCTGCCCGGAAAATGATAGTTTTCTTACCGGTGCAGAAAAACAATTCTGGGGACTATTTTAAGTGACGAACCGCAATCTACGGGAAATCATGGTATGGAGTGACGTATCGAAAGCGGTATGCGGTCGGGTTTCGACCGTTATCGGCCCGGGGGACCGTCCGGCGTTTTGCTCCGTCGGTCGTCAGGAACCCCGCGACACCGGCGGCGGGGGGATTGTGAATGGCAGCGCAGGGTAGCCCGACGCGACGGCGACGGGGGAAGGACCGCCAGGGAGACGCCCCCGCCGCCGACGTGAACGCGGACGTAGACCCCGGCGGGGACGCGGACGTGGACCCCGGCGGGGGCGCGACGGCCGAGGCGAGCGAGGGGCCGCTCTCCCGCGAGGAGGTCTTCGAGGTCCTGAGCAACCGCCGACGCCAACTGGTGATCGAGTTCCTTCACGAGCGGAACGGGGTCGACGATTTCCAGCTGCGCCAGCTCGTGGACGCGGTTGCGGCCCGGGAGAACGACAAGGAGGTGGCGGAGGTCACCTCGACGGAACGCAAACGGGTGTACGCGGCGCTCCGACAGTCCCACCTCCCGAAGCTGGACGACATGGGCGTGATCGAGTACGACCACCGACGCAACGAGTTCGCCCCCACCGACCGACTCGAGCGGGTCCGGCTGCACCTCGAGTTCGTTCCCGAAGCCGAGCTCTCGTGGGCGGAGTTCTTCCTCGCGCTCTCGGGGATCGGGGTCACCCTGGCCCTGCTCGTGGAGTCCGGCGCCCCCCCGTTCGCCCGGCTGGCGTGGTCGACCGTCGCGTGGCTTTTCCTCCTCGGATTCGGCCTCTCGTCGGCGGTGTACGCGTACCGGTTGCGCGACCGTCGCCTCTAATCTCGGCTGCGTCCCCGCCCAGTCTTCTTCAGCCGGCGAGTTCCGAGCGGACCAGCTCGAGCGCCTGCCGGGTCGCGCGCGTCGAGACCAGGTAGCCCCCGCCGATGGCGGCCTTCAGCTTCTTGGCCGCCTGTCCGGTGATCACCTGTCCGCCGACCGATGCGACGGCGTCGTCGCCGACCGAGACTGCCCACCCCGGCACCGAGAACCGGTACCGCTCCAGCGACGGCTCGAACCCCGTTCCCCCCTCGAGGTCGTGCTCGACCAGCCGGGTGATGTTCCGTGCGGCGGTCTTGCTCGCCCGGATCGCCGCCGAGGCGGTGGCCGGCACCGGCCGTCCCTCGGCGTCCACGATTCGGCCGGCGTCGCCGACCACGAACGTCGACTCGGAGACGCGGAGGTCGGCCCGCACCGTCGACCGCGTTCCGCTCGTCGCGTCCGGGCCCCGGATCCCGCCGGTCCAGACGAACAGGTCCGCGTCCACCGTGCCCTTGTCGGTCCCGACGGCGCCGTCGTCCGCCTCCTGGACCGAGATCCCGGTTCGGACGTCGACGCCCCGATCCTCGAGCGCGTTCCGTATCGCCCGCTGAAACCCGGCGTCGAACCCGGGAGCGATGGTTTCCATCTGTTCCAGCAGGACGATCTCGACGGGCGCCGGCGCCGGGCTCTCTGCCGGGGCGTCGCGATCCCGGGTCGCCTCCGACCCGACCGGAACGCCGGCCTCGGCCGCAAGCGCCGAGAGTTCGCCGGCGACCTGGATACCGGAGAGTCCGGCGCCGCCGATCACCACCGACCCCCGGCGACCGTCCCCGGCGGCGTCACACAGATCGAGGAAGCTGTCGCGGATCGCGAGCGCGTGGGACTTCCGCTTGAGCGGGATCGCGTTCGTCTCCACGCCCGGCAGGTCGTAGAAGGCGGTTTCGGAGCCGAGACAGACTGCGCCGTAGTCGTACTCCAGCGTCCCGTCCCGGGCGCGTTCCGGCTCGTGACCCTCCTGGAACGTCGCCTCCCCGGCCTCGTGGTCGATCTCCGCGACGCGGCCGGTCACCACCTGTGCCCGGTCGAGCACCGACGCGAGCGGTATCTCGATCGCGTCGATCACCTCCGGTCGCCGGATCACCCGGTGGAGCTCGTGCCGGAGGAGGTGGGTGTCCTCCTCGTCCACGAGCAGCAGTTCCACCGACTCCGGGAGCGTCCCCTCGAGCCGCTGTGTGAGCGTCAGTCCCGCGTAGCCCGCACCGAAAACCACGACACGCATACTCGAACCGAGGGGCCGCAGCCTCAAGAGCGTGCGGGCGATTTCCCTCGACTGCCTCCGGGGGTCGATCCGGGAGGCCCCGGACGCGGCCCGCCGGCTCAAAACAGCGCTTCCGACTCGCCCAGGATCCGGGCCGGACCGCCGACCTCCCAGACGTCGGTGTCGACCCCGAGTTCGGCTATCCGGTCCTCCACCGTCTCGGCGTGCCGCCGGCGCGTGTTCACGTAGACCGACGCCCCGGTGTCCGTCGAGAAGTAGACGGGGACCTCCTCCTCCCGGCGCAGCTCCCGGACCGCGTTGAACACCGCGATCGTCTCCGGCTGCCAGTACACCCACCCGGCGGGTCCGGTCATCGTAGTCGCCGTCAGCGACAGCGAGTCGTGCTCGGCGAGCTCGAAGATCCGATCGAACGACCCGGCCCGCAGCGCGTCGCGCATCTCCGCGAGCTGCTCGTGGACGTGCGCCAGCCGCGCGTCGAACATGTGGCTCTCCTCGGCCTCCCGGTGGGCCCGCTCGGTCTGCTTGTACGCGGGCACGTGGGCGGCGACGATCCGGAGGTCCGTCTCCGGCCCGAAGCCGTCCTCCCCCTCGCCGACCGGGAGCCGGCGCGACCGGCAGTCGGCGTCGTTGAAGCCGGCGTAAAGCTGCGAGTACGCGCCGGTGACCGCCCTCGCGGCCGAGAGCGATCCCCGGCGCGCGACGGCCGACACCTCGGGCCGGGTGAGGTCCAGCCCCGCCGCCTCGCAAAGCGCCATTGCCGCGGCCGCAAAGCCCGACGACGACGAGCCGAACCCGATGTTCGAGGGAAAGGAGTTCTCCGACTCGAGGCGGACGGCGTCGTCGATCCCCGCGAGCTCCCGGACGTGGTCGACGACCGAGGAGATCCGGTCGGCGGCGTGGCCGTCGACCTCCTCGCCGTCGACGACGAAGACGTCCCCGGCGGCGTCGGACTGCCACTCGACGGTCGTCTTCGAGTTCGTCGGCGCGGTACACACCGAGATGCTGTCGTGGTAGGGGACCCGCGGGTCGGTCCGTCTGAGCCCGTGGTACTTCACGAGTCCCTGAATCGGGTGCGCCTTCGCTGTCGCCTTCATGAGTTACCGGGTTGGGGGACGGAGGGGGGTTAGTCGTTCCGCTTCGGGATGCTCTCTACTCCGGACGGCCGGCGCCCCGTCGTCAGCCTCCGACTCCAGCCGGCCGGAGCGCCGTCGTCGCTCCCGGCCCCGACGGCAGTAACAAGAGTTTTGCTGCCACTGCGCCAACGCCTCCGACATGGCCGAGTACACGGTGGAGTACGTCGACGCCGGCGAGCGCATCGAGGTGTCGGACACGCAGACCATTCTCGACGCCTGCATCGACGAGGGAATCTCCCAGGAGTACTCGTGCCGCGTCGGGATGTGTCTCGCCTGCTCCGCGCGGATCCTGGAGGGGCAGGTCGCCCAGCCGGCGGCGGTCGCGCGCGGACTCACCGAGGAGGAGGCCGAGGAGTACGCGCTGACGTGTATGGCCCGCCCGCAGTCGGACCTGAAGCTCCGGCGGGGTGAGTACCCGCCCAGCATCGAGTCTGACGGCCGGTCCGGCGCCACCGACGGCGACGGGGCGGCGACGGCGGACGACTGACTCCTCCCGGTCTTATCCACGTGCGTGTATAGCTTTCGCCCATCGAATACCCGTGAGATTCAAGTCGGTGACCCACGCGGTGTAGAGTGATGCGTCACGACCATCTCCTCTCGGCGGCACAGCTGTCCCGGTCGGACGTCGAGGCGGTGCTCGATCGGGCCGGCGACGTCGCCGACGATCCCGCGGCCTACCGGGACAGCCGTCCCGGCTTCGTCCTCGGGCTCTGCTTTTTCGAGCCGAGCACGCGGACGAAAATGAGCTTCGACACCGCCGCGAAGCGTCTTGGCGGGCGCACGATCGACATGGGGTCGGTGGAGTCCTCGTCGGTCACGAAGGGCGAATCCCTCGCCGACACGGTGCGCGTCATCGAGGGGTACGCCGACGCCATCGTGCTGCGACATCCCAGCGAAGGGGCGGCGAAGCTGGCCAGCGAGTTCGTCGACGTCCCGGTGATCAACGCGGGAGACGGCGCCGGTCAGCACCCGAGCCAGACGTTGCTCGACCTGTACACGATCCGGGAAGACCACGGTCTCGACGGGCTCACGGTCGGGATAATGGGCGACCTGAAGTACGGCCGGACGGTCCACTCGCTCGCGGCGGCGCTCGCGAACTTCGACGTCAGGCAGCACTTCGTCAGCCCGGAGTCCCTCCGGCTGCCCCGGGGCGTCCGGTTCGACCTCCACGGGGCCGGCGCGCAGGTGCGGGAGCACACCGAACTCGAACCGGTGTTGCCGGAGCTGGACGTCCTGTACGTGACCAGGATCCAGCGCGAGCGGTTCCCCGACGAGACCGAGTACCGCGCCGTCGCCGGCGAGTACCGCATCGACGCCGGGACGCTCGAGGCAGCCCGCGAGGGGCTCACCGTCATGCACCCGCTCCCCCGAGTCGACGAGATCGCGCCGGACGTCGACGAGACCGATCACGCGCGGTACTTCCGGCAGGCCCACAACGGAGTCCCCGTCCGGATGGCGCTGCTCGACATGCTGCTGGAGAACCACCGGGGGGGCGACCCACAATGAGCGAACACGAACTCCGCGTTTCCAAGATCCGCGACGGCACCGTCATCGACCACATCGCCGGCGGCCAGGCGCTGAACGTCCTCGCCATCCTCGGCATCGACGGCTCCGGGGGACACGGGGTCTCGATCGCGATGAACGTCCCCTCCGACCGGCTCGGCCGGAAGGACATCCTGAAGGTCGAGGATCGGGAGCTGAGCCAGTCGGAGGTGGACGTGCTCTCGCTGATCGCGCCGGAGGCGACGATCAACATCGTCCGCGAGTTCGAGGTGGTGGAGAAGAGCCGCGTCGACCGCCCGGAACGGGTCTCCGGGCTGCTTTCGTGTCCGAACCGCAACTGCATCACCAACGCCGACGAGCCCGTCGAGACCGCCTTCGACGTCGTCGACGACGGCGTCAGGTGCAACTACTGCGGGACGATCATCCACGAGCGGATCGCCGATCACCTCGCGGTGGAGTGAGGCGATTCTACCCACGTTCCCGCCGAAGCGCTTTAGCCGCCGGGGGTCGCATGGACATTCATGTCCACGAAAGCGAAACTGCTTCTGGTCGTAGTGTTCCTGACCCTCGTGTACGTCCTCTTCTCGGGGGACAAAACGCCCGTCGAGGTCGAGGTCGAGGAGTAACGCCGCCGGATGTACGGCGTCGTCACTCGAAACGAGGAGGAAATCGACTGGCCGGAGTTCGACCGCGGTTTCTACGAGGTGAAGGACGTCTCCGGCCGCGCGTCCGAGCCGATCCCGGACGCGGTCAACATGGTGTCGTGTTTCGGCGACAACCTCGCCGTCCGGGACGACCCGTCGCTGGCGGCGGTGAACGCCCACGGCGAGCCGGCGACCCGGGAACGACCCTACTTCGACTGGTCGTACGTCTGTCCGACCCACGAGCGCTATCGCGAGGGGCTCCTCGAGATGATCGAGGACTGTGCGGCCGCCTCGCCGGACGTCCGCCTCGACGACGTCGGGTTCCCGCGGGAGGGCTACTGCCGGTGTGACCGGTGCGACCGGCTGTTCGCTGACAGCGAGCACGACGACCGCGGCGCGTGGCGGGAGGCGGTCGTCACCGAATTCCTCGAGGAGGCGGTCGAGCGGATCCCCGGGCGGTCGTACCTGACGCTGTACCCGGACCCCTACCCGGGTCACCTCTCCCGCCGGGCCGGGCTCGACGTCGACGCCCTCGCCGGACTCGTCGACGAGTTCGTGGTCCCGATCTACGACCTCCACTACGGCACGACCTACTGGCTCGAGTCGATCGCGCGCGGGTTCCGGTCCCGCCTCGGCGGCGCGTACGACCCCGACGGCGACCCCCCGTCGACGCTCTTCTCGATCGAGGTGTACGCGGTCGACGTCGACGTGGAGAACCTCGTTCGCGCGGTCGACGTCGCCGACCGGTACGCGTGTGACGTCTTCTTCGGGTACGACGCCTCGCAGGCGGCGGCGACGATCCGGCGCCGCCGCGCGGACGACAGCGACGCGGGCGAAACCTACCGCCCCGACGACGCGCTCGATCCCGACGGGACGGATCACCCCGACGACTAAGGGCTCCGGCGCCGAGGCTCCCGCATGAACGGGATCGGACCGCCGCTCGTCACGCCGTTCGACGGGGACGGCGACGTCGATTACGGGAAGCTGCGATCGCTCGTGGACTGGGTCGAGTCGCGCGGCGTCGACTTCCTCGTGCCGTGCGGGTCCAACAGCGAGGCCGAACTCATGACCGCCCGGGAGCGACGGCGGGTCGTCGAGACCGTCGTCGAGGCGGCGTCGGTCCCGGTTCTGGCCGGCACCGGCCACCCGGGACTGCGGGAGACGCTCGCGGCCACCCGCGCGGCGGCCGACGCGGGCGCCGACGCCGCCCTCGTCGTCACCCCGTTTTATTACTCCCACGACCAGGCGACGCTCGAGGCCTACTACCGCGAGCTCGCCGGGGAGAGCCCGCTCCCGGTCTACCTGTACTCCGTGCCGGCCTACACCGGGGTCCGGCTGGAGCCCGAGACCGTCGGCCGGCTGTCCTCGCACCCGAACGTCGTCGGGTTGAAGGACTCGCACGCGTCGATCGCGGAGTTCGTCCGAACCGGGCGCAACGTAGCCGAGGAGACGGGTGACGGGACGTCGTTCGATCTCCTGATCGGGAGCGCGAGCGTGCTCGCGCAGGCGCTGGACGCCGGCGCCGCCGGAGGCGTGCTCGCGCTCGCGAACCTCGCCCCGGCCGCGACGGCCGAGGTGTACGAACTCGCCGGCGAGGACTCGCGTCGCGCGCGAGAACTGAACGCCGACCTCGTCGAGCTGAACGTGGCTGTCACGGCCCGGTACGGCGTCCCCGGCCTGAAGTGGGCGATGCGGGAGCGGGGCGCCCCGGCCGGTCACCCCCGGTCACCCCACCGCGAACCGGACGCCGAGGCGCGCGGACGTCTCCGGGCGCTGCTGGAGGCGCTGTAGCCGGCTCCC
>JAZKTH010000087.1:0-10309 GCA_036625675.1 Haloferacaceae archaeon | reverse complement strand
ACACGGAGCGGGTGACCATGTACGTCGAGGGGCCCCTGCAGCGGGACAGCGCACTCGAGGCGGTCCACCGGATGGGTACCGATCCCCCGTCGTCGTTCGTCCGGGAGGACGGGCGGGCCGTCTCGCGAAGCGTCGTGGACGTCATGCACGCCTACGCCCGCGAAGACCCCGAGTTCGCGGCGCTTCTGGACCGGAACGACCTCTCCGGCAACGGCGTTCCGGACCGGAACGTCGAGGTGATCTACGACGAACTTCTCGAATCGCCTTACCGGGATCGGACGCTGCAGTACCTGACGGAGGACAAGCGGGCCACCAAGGTCGTCTACCAGGTCCAGGCGGACGCCAGTCAGAAGGAGGTGACTGCGGACGCTCGCGAGGTCGCTGCGGACGCCCGGTTCGACGCGACTGCGACCGGCGACATCATCGTCTTCCGGGCGCTGACGGAGGCGCTACTGGCGTCGGCGGTGACGAGCTTCGTCGCCGCCTTCGTGGTGACCGGCGCGTTCCTGGCGCTGATCTTCCGGGTACTCGAGGGGTACTGGACGCTCGGGCTGGCGAACATGGTTCCCGTCTCGGTCGCGCTGGTCCTGCTCGTCGGGTCGATGCCGCTCCTCGGGATCGCCTTCAACGCGCTCACCGCGACGATCCTCGCGATCACGATCGGGCTCGGGGTCGCCTACTCCGTCCACGTCACCCACCGGTTCGTCGACGAGTACCACGACGGCGGCGAGGTCCACGAAGCGCTCCTGGTGACGCTGGGCGGCACCGGCGGCGGAATCACCGCCAGCATGCTCACCACCGCCGGGAGCGTGATCTGTATGACCCTCGCGGTGAGCCCGATCCTGGGCCAGTTCGGGCTGTTGACCGGTTTCAGTACGGTCTACTCGTATCTGGCAGCCGTAACCGTCCTGCCGCTCACGCTTCGCGGGTGGGCGCGGGTATTCGGCGAGGGCTGATCGGGGGACGGTCCGTCCTCTCGAGTGGCGACGTCCGCCCTGCTCACTCGAGCAGGTGACACGCCCCCACGTGTTCGCCCGCCTCGAGCTCCGGCTCCTCCCGCTCGCAGACGCTCTCGAACCGGTCGCGGAGCCGTTCGATCGCTGCCTCCCGCTCCCCCTCGGCAAGCGACTCCAGCGCCGTCTCGACGACCGTGCGGTTCCGCCCCTCGAGGTCGGCGTCGACGTGGTCGGCGACGTTCACCTCGCCCTCCAGGTCCGGCGTTCCGAGCGCGCCGCCCTCGATCCGCTCGCGGAGGTCCATCACGGCGCGGTAGACGTCCGCCTCGACGTCGACGTCGTCGGGCGGGATCACCTTCGGGCACCGCGTCCGGAACCGACAGCCGGAGGGGGGATTCCGCGGCGAGGGGACGTCGCCGGACAGGGTTTCGACGCGCCGACCCTGCTCTTCGACGTCGGCCCGGGGGACGCTCTCCAGCAGCGCCTCCGTGTAGGGGTGTCGCGGGTTCTCGAAGATCTCGTCGGTGGGACCGATCTCGGCGATCTTCCCCAGGTACATCACGGCGACGCGGTCGCAGATGTGACGGACGACGCTGAGGTCGTGGGCGATGAACAGGTAGGTGAGCCCGAACTCGTCCTGGAGGTCGTCGAGCAGGTTCAGCACCTGGGCCTGGACGCTCACGTCCAGCGCCGAGACGGGTTCGTCGAGGACGATGAACTCCGGGTCCAGGGCCAGCGCCCGGGCGATCCCGACCCGCTGTCGCTGCCCGCCCGAGAACTCGTGGGGGTACCGCTCGAGCTGGTCCGACGAGAGCCCGACCCGCTCCAGCAGCCCGGCGGCGCGGTGGCGCCGGAGCGCTTCCTTGTCGGCGGCCACCCCCACGGTGACGACGACCCCGTCGCCCCCCTCACGAATCGTGGCCTCGAGCACCTCGCCGTGCACCTCAAACTCGACGGCGAGGAACCGTTCGGACGCCGTTCGACCGCGAGCGTCACCTCGGCGACGCCGCCGGTCGCGGGGACCGCCCGATCGACGTCGTCCTCGACGACGACCGAGACGTCCCGGTCGACGCCGTCGGCGACGGTCACGTCGGCCGTCGTCTCGACGTCGGGGTCCGAGACGGGGAGCCCGTGTATCTTCAGCCCCTCGGCGACGATGTCGCCGACGGTCATCCGCGGGTCGAGGCTGGAGAACGGGTCCTGGAACACGATCTGCGCGCGGCGGCGGAACTCGTCCAGGCCGGCGTCGTCGAGGTCGTAGACGTCGTCGCCGTCGAAGGCGACGGTTCCGCCGGTCGCCTCCCGCAGGCGCAGCAGCGTCTCGCCGGTCGTGGACTTCCCGCAGCCCGACTCCCCCACCAGCCCCAGGGTCTCCCCCTCGCGGACGTCGAAGGAGACGCCGTCGACGGCCCTGACGCTGCTGGCCTCACGGCCCAGTACCCTGTCGAGCAGGGAGTCGTTCTCGAAGTAGTACTTCCGGAGGTCGCGCACCTCGACCAGCGGGGCGGCGTCGCCCCCGTCCGACTCGGCGGCGTCGGTCCCGCGACTCGCCGGGGTGGTTTCGGTCTCAGTCATCGCTGGCCCCTCCTGTGGCCCTTCCGATCTTGCCGGGCGTGACCGCCTCCGACTCGTCGTACTCCCGGTCGGCGAGGACGCACCGGACCTCGTGGCCGGGCTCCCCGGCCACGTCCCGTTCGGGGATTCTGGTCATGCACGACTCCATCGCCTTCGGGCACCGGTCCGCGAAGTAACACCGGTCGCCCATCTCGCTATCCAGCAGGCTCGGCACGTTGCCCGCGATCGGCTGGAGCCGTTCGGCCGGGTCGTCCAGGTCCGGGATCGACCCGAGAAGCCCCTGGGTGTACGGATGCACCGGATCGGTAAACACGTCCTCCAGGCGTCCGCGTTCGACGACCTCCCCGGCGTACATCACGCACACCCGCGAACACATCCGGGCGATCACGCCGAGGTTGTGGGTGATGAGGACGATGCTCATGTCCTCCTCGCGTCTGAGGTCCCGTAGCAGGTTGAGGATCTGCGCCTGGATGGTGACGTCCAGCGCGGTCGTCGGCTCGTCGGCGATCAGCAGGTCCGGTTCGCCCGCGAGCGCCTGTGCGACCATCGCGCGCTGGAGCATCCCGCCCGAGAACTGGTGGGGGTACTCGTCCGCGCGCTCGGTCGGGTCGGGGATCCCGACCTGCTCGAGGAGTTCGATCGCTCGGGCCCGGCTCGCCTCCGTGACGTAGCTGCGGGTCGGCAACAGCGCGTCGGCGATCAGCGACCCCAGTCCGTACCCCTGGGTCCGCGACCGGGTCCGCCGCGGGTTCGCCCGGGCGCGACGCTGAACCTCCACGGCCTCCGCGATCTGCTCCCCGACCGTGATCGAGGGGTTGAGGCTGCTCATCGGGTCCTGGAAGATCATGCTGAACGACGGCCCGCGCAGCGATCGGCGGACCTGTTCCGGGACGGTCCGCAGGTCCACGTGGTCGCCGGAGACCGCGACGGAGCCGCGGTCGCGGAACTCCTCGGCCAGGCCGGCGTTGCGGTACCACAGCTGCCCGGCCGTGATCCGGCCCGGCGTCTCCACGAGATCCATCAGCGAGAGGGCGGTGACCGACTTCCCGGAGCCGGACTCCCCCACGATCCCGAGGACGTCGTCGTCCCGGACCTCGAACGAGACCGACTCGACGGCGTTGACCTGCCCCTCCTCGGTGAAAAAGCGGGTCGACAGGTCCCGCGCGGCCAGCAGCACGTCGTCGTCGGGCGCCGAACCGGCGGCGTCCTCGCGGCTCATGCGCCACCTCCCTCCCCCTCGATTCCGGGATCGAGGGCGTCGCGCAGCCAGTCGCCCAGCAGGTTGATGCCGATGACCGACAGCATGATCGCCAGCCCGGGCATCGCCGCGATCCACCACTGCCCCGAGGAGATGTAGTCTCGGCCCTGTGCGATGTCGAAGCCCCACGACAGCGTCGTCCCGGAGAAGCCCAGGAACGACAGCGCCGACTCCAGCAGGATGATCGCGGCCACCTGGACCGTTCCGAGCACGATGATCGGGGTGATCGCGTTGGGCAGGACGTGGCTCAGGATGATCCGCCCGTCGCCCGCCCCGAGCGCGCGGGCCGCCTTGACGTACTCCTGGTCGCGCAGCGAGAGCGCCTCCCCGCGGGCGACCCGGGCGAACCACACCCAGTTCACCAGCCCGACCACGACGACGACGGTTCCCGGGAGGACGAACGTCTCCGGCATGCCCGAGACGAGCCCGGCGACGACGAACGGGTCCGGTATCGCGATCGCGGCCCGGCCCCACAGCCCGATCAAGGCGATGGCGAGCACGAGCGAGGGGAACGCGAGGCTGACGTCGGCGAACCGCATCAGCGCGTCGTCGACGCTCCCCCTGTGGTATCCCGCCAGGAGCCCCACCGGGACGCCGACGAGCGCGGCGAACAGCGTGCCGAGGATTCCGACCATCAGCGACGTGCGTGCGCCGTAGACGATCCGGGAGAGCATGTCGCGACCGAGGCCGTCGGTTCCGAGCAGGTAGTTCGGGTTCGCTTCGATCGTCACCACCTCGGTCTTCGTCACGATCTCGCCGTCCTCCAGTTCCGACGTCGTCTCCTCGGACGTCTGGGTGAACCCGATCGGGGGGAGCTGTCCCTCGTCGAGCTGCTGGCTGGTGGGATCGTGCGGCGCGACGAACGGCGCGAAGATCGCCACCAGCACGATGCCGACGACGAGCACTAACCCGAGCTTCGCGAGCGCGCTGTTGCGGAACTCCTTTTTCAGGTTCCGGACGACACGTTTCGACAGCATCAGTCGTTCACAACCCGTGGATCGAGGCGTGCGTAGATCATGTCGACGAAGATATTCACCAGCACGAAGCTGGTTCCGATGATTATGAGGCTACCCTGCAGGACCGGCCAGTCGCGGAGGTTGATGCTCTGGATCACGAGCGTCCCCAGCCCCGGCCAGGAGAACACCGCCTCCGTGATGACGGCGCCCCCGATGAGCGTCCCGAGCTGGAGTCCGAGCACCGTGATGATCGGGATGAGGGTGTTCCGCAGCGCGTGCTTGTAGCGGATCAGCGTCTCCGGGAGTCCCTTCGCCCGGGTCGCCCTGACGTACGGTTTGCCGAGCTCGTCGAGCATCCCCGACCGCGTGAGCCGGGTGATAAGCGCCATGAAGTACGTCCCGAGCGCGATCGCCGGCAGGGTGACGTACGACAGCCACCCTATCAGGGTGCCGAGGAACGGTTCGGCGCCGATCACCGAGAGCGCGACGTCCCCGAAGTCGACGCCCCGACCGCTGGTGTTGAAGATCCCGAACTGGACCGCGAGCACCAGGATCATCATGATCCCCAGCCAGAAGTTGGGGGTGCTGATGCCGACGAGCGAGAACAGCGTCGCGCCGTAATCGACGGGCTGGTTGCGCCGGGTCGCGCTGAGCACGCCCAGGGGGATCGACAGCGCGATCGCCACGACCGTGGCGACGACCGCGAGCTCCACCGTCGCCGGCACCTTCGCGAACACCAGTCCCGTGACCTCCTGGCCCCTGACGTAGGAGTAGCCCATGTCCCCCTGGAGGAGGCTGAACAGGTAATCGCCGTACTGGACGTACAGGGGCTGGTCGAGCCCGAGTTCCGCCGCGATCGCCTCTCTCGTCTCCTGGTCGGCGTCCAGCGGGGCCACCGCGTTGATGGCGCTTCCAGGCGTGACGAACCGGAGCGCGAAAACCACGGTGACGACGCCCCAGACGACGCCGATTCCCTGGAGCGTTCGTTTGATTGCGAAGCGTCCGAGTGACATCTATCGTTGACCCACCCCGACTTCACTCGTTCGCCGACGTCACTGTGTCGATGTCGATGAACTCGTCGCTGCGGGGTTGCCACTCGATTTCGTTCGAGACGCCGTAGACGCTGAACTGCTGGTGCAGGAACACCCACGGCGCGAGGTCGTGGGCGAGCTGGTTGGCCTCCTGGAGGATCGACTCCCGCTCGTCCGGATCCGCCGCGTTCTGTGCGTCGGTGAGCAGCTGATCGAGTTCGTCGTTCTCCAGGATGGTCAGCGCGCCGTTGGACGCAAGCAGCGGAATGATCGTCTGGGAGGCGTCGAACTCCCCGTTGCCCCACCCGAGCAGGTTGAAGTGGGGTTTGTCCTCCAGATTGCCGGTGGTGAGGTCCTGGACCAGGGAGGAGAACTCCCGCTGCTCGAGCTCGCAGGAGACGTTCGACAGCGAGTCGATCTGGTTCGCGGCCGCCTGCGCGATCTCGACGTCCTTCAGGTAGCGCCCGATCGGCGTCTCGAGCGTGATCTCCGCCCCGGCGTGGCCGGACTCCTCGACCAGCCGCTCGGCCTCCTCGGGGTCGTAGGGGTACGGGTCGATGTCGGGGTTGTAGCCGGTGAACTCCGAGAGGGTGGGCTGGCCGGTGATCTTCCCGAACCCGTTGAGCACGTTCTCGATGATGCTCTCGACGTCCACGGCGTGGTTCATCGCCTGCCGGAACTGCTGGCTCGAGAACGGCTCGACGTCGTACCGCATCTGCAGGAAGATGATGCGCGTGCTCGGGACCGAGTTGACCGACGCCACGTCGGACTCCTCGACCCGCGAGACCTCCTGCGGGGGGACGTTGGTGACGATGTGAGATTCCTCGGCGAGCAGCTGGTTGACCCTGGTGCTCGACTCGCTGGAGGCGGTCAGGGTTGCCTCCTCGACCTCGGCTACGCCGTCCCAGTAGTCCTCGTTCGCCTCGAAGACGACCTCGTTGCCGGAGTCGTAGCTGGAGAGCCGGTAGGGGCCGGTCCCGTTGACGTTCTGGTTGATGTAGTCCCGGCTGTTGTCCTCGATCCAGGACTGCTGGACGATCTCGCCGTTCGTCGCGAACAGCTGGAAGACGATCGGATTGAGGCCGTCGAACCGGACCGTGACCTCCCCGTCGCCCGGCTCGACCTCGTCGACGGCGCCAAGGTCGTTCTTCTGCGGGCTCGCGATGCCGACGTCGTCGTCGACGATCCGGCGGATGCTGTACGCGACGTCCTCCGCCGTGAGCGGATCCCCGTTGTGGAAGGTCACTCCGTCGCGGAGCGTGAACCGGGCGACGCCGGGCTCGACCCGCTCCCAGTCCGTGGCGAGCCCCTCGATGATGCCGCCCTCCTTGTCGCGATCCAGGAGGCCCTCGTAGGCCTGGCCGACGATGATCTCCGTGTTCGTCTCGGCGTGGTCCTGGACGTCGAGACCGGAGTCCATCTGTCCCATCGTGACGGTGACGGAGAACGTCTCGTCCGTATCCCCGCCGTTGTCGCCGCCGTTGTCGTCGCCGTTGTCGCCGCCGTCGTCGGGTTCGTCGGTGGGGGTGTCGGTCGCGTCGGTTCCCTCGTCGCCGACGCAGCCGGCGATGCCGGCCGCGGCTGCGGTTCCTGCGAGCGTGAGGTACTTCCGCCTGCTGACGTCCGTCGGTTGATCGTCTGGCATAGACGTTCGAAAGATACGGGGGGATTTATATCCTGTGCCATGCGTACACACGTGGATTGGGGTTCGAAGTCACGGTACTCCGGCTCAGGGGGGCGATAGTCCGATCGCCGGGGCCACTGTCGACGAAAAGCGACCCGATACACCGACCTCCCCGGGCCGCGTGCGGTGGGGATGCCGGTGAGCTTCCGGGGGGTGTGCGGTGAGGGGACCCCAGGCTACTCGGTTCCCGTCCAGAGGAACTTCGTGGCCGCCTCGGCTCCCTTCTTCCGGTAGAGCAGCAATCCCCACGCGAGGCCGCCGGTGGCAGTAACCACCAGTGAGACCCCGAGCAAGAACGCGAGGTCGTTCGGAGAGAACCCGGTCGAGTAGGCCAGATACGCACCGGCGGCGAGCAGGACGGGAAAGACGACCCCGTTCGGCGCGTCGCCCAGGTTCGGATCTTCGGTCCCGGCACCCCCGTTCGACTGATCGTCCCCCGCGTTCGGAAGCACCGCATCGATGTCGGTTCCCCGGGGAGGCGGAGACCCCGCCGCGGTCTCCTCGAAGAGCGATTCGGCCTCCGAGAAGGAGTCGACCAGCCGCACGTCGGACGCGAAATCCCGGGGCCAGTCGCCGAGCCGATCGGGAGAGTACTCGGGGGTGAGGACCGTCATCCTGGGTTCCTCCCGGCGCGTCACCTCGTAGACGCCGTCCCGCCGCTTTTCGAGCCGCCAGTCCCCCTCGCGTCTGACTACACCCATGTTCACGGAAATTCTGGTTAAAAAACTAATAGGTTTCGATTTGTATTCGAGGACGTGCACTCCGAGAAAAGCGTCTCGATCGTTTCGTCGGGGCTCTCGACCGATTTGCCGGTTCCTGAAGATTGAGTGGATTTTCGATCCGAAACAGTTCGATTTCGACCCGAAACAGTTCGAGGTGGTCGCGCGTGGGAACGATCGTCGTCGACGGCTCGGAGGGATCGACGCTGATGGTGTGAGTGACAAACTCTATTCCTCTGGCCGACGACGGTTCTGCCAACCCCGTTCAGCGGGGCGGTTGGGACACAATGAACACGTCCGAAAACATCGGAGAGGCGATCGAGGTACTCCAGCAACTCGGATTGAAGGAGTACGAGGCGCGGTGTTTCGTTGGACTGTCGCGTTTGGAGACGGGCACGGCGAAGAAACTCAGCGAGATGACCGAGGTTCCCCGGACGCGCGTGTACGACGCTATCCGAGTGCTGGAGGCCCAGGGATTAGTTCAGATCCAACATTCGAGCCCACAGCAGTTTCGCGCGGTTCCGCTGGACGAAGCGACCGAGACGTTGCGCGACCAGTATGAGGCCCGCGTCGATCGCCTTCACGACGCCCTCGACACGGTCGAAATCGTCGAAGAGGGTGACGAGGAACCAGTCCAGCAAGTGTGGGCCATGTCCGGGAACGATGGGATCGAAAACCGGACGGAGGATCTCATCGAGACGGCAACCGAGGAGATCGTACTCGTCATCGGCGACGAGTCGCTGCTGACTGAGGGCCTCGTCGCCACCCTCAACGAGGTCGGGAACGGCGTCGAGTTGCTCGTTGGTGCGTTAACTGAACCGCTGCAAGAGCAAATCCAAACGGCCGTGCCCGGTGCCACGACGTTCATCTCGGGCCTAGAGTGGTTACACGGCGAGGACGCCACCGAAGACGAGACCGCAATCGGGCGTCTGTTGCTGGTCGACCGCTCGACGATTCTCGTGAGTTCCATCATGCCGAAGACCGGAGAGGAACGGGCGATCTTCGGCGAGGGATTCGGGAACGGTCTCGTCGTGATCGCCCGCCGACTCATGGCACAGGGGCTATTGACCGAGCGGGATCCCGCCTCGTGAGACCGATCGTTGTCGTGGGTTACCGGTCGATCGGCGGGCCGGCCCGCCGATCGTCCGGCAGCTGATTCGTCACTGGATGCCACTGTCGAGGAGGTCGTGCCCGCGTTCCTCGTGGATCCGGGGATCGATCGGGTACAGCGTGAGGTACTCGCCGTTATCGACAGTGACGCGGCACCTGCTGTAGACGAACGTGAGACGGCCCCCCAGTCGGGAGATGCCGTCACCGCGCGAACCGAACAGGGCATCCAACGCATCGGGGTCGAGTACTTCCGAGAGCGGCCGAAGCGACTGTGGATCTCGACCCTCGACAGCGCTCACCGCACACACCACGGCCGTACTTACTGGTTCGCCCGTACCGATCTCGTACTCCATAGTACCGTGTCGTGGCCAGCAAGCAAAACGCATCCGTATTTCACCCATATTATCAAAACAGTGCCCAGGTTCGTCGGACGGCCGGCATTCCCCGAGAGTGAACACCCCCCGCCTACTTCTCGAACGATTCCGTGAGGAAGGGGTCTTGCCCGCCTGTCTCTCAAACAAAATCACCCGGTTAGTCAAAAAAGAGAACGACGATGAATACGTCGCAGATTCAAATACTCGGGGGCCGTGAGTGCGCTATGACCGTTCCAAATAGCGCCGTCTCGATCCAGGTCGTGCCGTTGCAGTTCGGGGATGGTTTCATCGAGCTTGCGGTTTTCTTTCTGATACTCGCGCTCGTCGCAGCGGTGCTCGGTGCTCGGGGGGTCGCTGGACTCAGTATGACGGTCGCCAAGTGGCTCGTTATCGTCTTCGTCGTCCTCGCTGTTGTGTCGTTTATTCTGTGAACCACCTCGAGGTCAGGTGGTTCGAGACTCGGAGCGTCTCGTCATCACGGAACTCTTCGATTTCCGTACGACCCCGAGGCACTCGCGTTGTTTCCTCTGTAGACGATGGCCTCTCCTCTCTTCGTTGATTTTCCGGGTCCCCTCATCCGTCGAAACGAAGCGTTTCGATGGCTCTATGCGGCGTTTCTACTTCGGCCAGGAATCGGCTGGTGACC
>JAZKTH010000086.1:0-10325 GCA_036625675.1 Haloferacaceae archaeon | reverse complement strand
AGAACGCGATCCCGCCGGCGGTCCCCGTCCGGTCGACGTCCTCGAACATGGCGGCGACGATTTCGCCCTGCTCCTGCTCGGTGTGACGCCCCTGGTGGCGCCCGTGGACGTTCCGGTGGGCGATCCCCCGCGAACTCGGGACCCCGAACTCGGCGATCAGAACCGGAAACGCGGTCCGCTCGACCAGCTCCGAGAGGTAGCCCGCGTAGTTGTTCGGTTCCCCGCGGTGGTCGACGTACCCGGCGTACGCCGGCGTCTCGTTCAGGAGGTCGGGATAGTACGGGTAGACGTGATACGCCGCCAGCGTGCCGGCCTCGAACGCGTCGGTGCACTCGAGGCTGTCCGGGTCGACGCCGACGAGGTCCTCGTCGCGGTAGGGCTCGTAGGGATGCTCGAGCGGATCCGTCGTGACCCAGTTGACGAACGCGACGGGACGCTGGGTGTCGTATCGGTCCACCTCTCCGGCGACCAGTCGATCGAGCCGACCCGCCAGCCACCGCTCGAACGGGGTCCCGTCCCGCGTCCGGAGGTACGTCCCCGCGTACTCCCCCGGCGTCCCCCGCTCGTTGGTTTCGACGACGACAGCGGGCGGCCACTCGACGCCGAAGAGGAATCCCAGGACGGAGCCGCTCACGTCGGCGTCGTAGGTCCCGGAAGCGTACCCGGGACGGTCGGGAAGCGTCGCCGCGCCGTGCACGACGTCGACGGTCCGGTCGAGCTCGGCGTCGATCGACGCCGAGAGCGCCGTCGCGTCCCCCCGATCGCGGAGTTCCGCGGTCGGGACCCACGTGCCCTGAAGCAACAGCAGCGGATCCGTCGCGCCGTCGTTGTACGCCGCCAGCGCGCGGTAGAACGCCGGCGGGTGGATCGTGTACGTCCGCACGACGTTCGCGATCTCGCCGATGGCCGCGAGCCAGCGGTCGTACTCCGAACGGGTGATCGCGGCCTCCCCCGGGAAGTAGCCGGGCTTGGCCATTCCGAGGTTGATACCCCGGACCGACAGCGGTTCGTAGGCGTCGTCGCGCAACTGCTCGAAACCGTCGGCTCCGACCCTGAACGGGGGTCGCGTCGGTTCGTTCCCCCCGCAACCGGCGGTCCCGACGATCCCCGCCGCCCCGAGGGACGCGATGAATTTCCGCCTGTCCACGGAGGTGCTTCCGCGTGGACCCACATGACACCATCGCCGACGGGATACGTCACCGTCCCGGGGTCGAACGTCGCACGGAAAAACCACACACATATATTGCAAACGATTGATACTCCGGGCGGGCATACGTTCACTCGCTCCTCCCGACGGAGGAGTTCCTGCCACAGCCAGCCGTGGGACGATGGCATTCGGACCCCTTCCAGTCCACGGCGACCCCCGGACGGTCCAATCCGGGACGACTCACCCGTTGGATCGCGGGGATCGCCGACGTCTTCCTTTCCGAGCGTACCCTGTCGGAGCCCGTTAGCGACCGTTGTGACGGGACGCGGGGACGCGGAACAGAGGCGGCGAACCCGCGACCATCGACGAGCGACGACGGAGGGCCGCGAAAGAGTTATTCCCTGCCCGGTCGGTAGGCCGGAGCGTGTCCCTGCGTGTCGCCCTCCAGGCCGTCGGCCTTCTGGTCGTCGGATACGCGTTGTTCGCCGCGTTGCTCGGGATGGGCCCCGTCGCGTGGGCCGTCTTCGGAACGATGCTGGCGATCGGCGCCCTTCAGGTCTACCGGAAACGGAGCCGCGAGGCCGCCGACGCCGGCGATCCCCCGCAGTTCTGCGTCGACTGCGGGGCGGAACTCGATCCCGACCCCGGCGCGGACGGCTCCGGGAGTCGCGAGGTCGAAGTCAACTACTGCGGCGCCTGCGGGGCGCCGGTCCCGTCGGCCGGCGAGAGCGACCCCGGAGAACGAACGGTCAATTGCGCCGAATGCGGCGCCCCGAACGACGCCGATCGATCGGCGTGCGACTACTGCGGGGCGCCGCTTTGAGCGATCGGAAGGTCGCGGCGCACGCAAGTGGTGGGTGTCGAGACAGCAGAGAGGGAAAATGCGAGCCCCAGCGGCACACGCGATCGGCCCGAGGGGCCACCGCTGGCGCGTCGCCGTCGGCTGACGAAGGACAGGATGCCGCTGTCCGAGGGTGTGGAAAGGGCTGTCACTCCTCCGGCAACAGAGGAGCACGTAATCGATTGCCCGCACGGGGAATCAATCCTGTGCAATATATATAATCGATTTATGAATGGACACCGGAAGGACGGGGAGGTAGCGCCCTCGCCACGGCGCTAACTCGAGGAACCAGGCGGCGAGAATCGGCGGTACTGTCAGTCTTATATGCGGCACTCCGCAAATAGGGAGACATGACTCGGAGGTATTCTGGAAACGCCGCGGACAGTGACGACGCCGTGAACAGACGCGACCTGTTGAAAGCGACGGGCGGGGTCGGCGCGATCGGGCTGACCGGCCTGGCGGGCTGTCTCGGTGGCGGAAACGGCGACGGGGACGGCGGCGGCGAAGACGACGGACCCGACGGCGACGGCGAAACCAGCCGGCTCGACGGGGACTCCGAGCCCGACAAGCCCGACTCGATCACGGTCCGCGCGTGGGGCGGCGTCTGGCAGGAATCGTTGCAGTCGAGCGTCGGAGATCCCTTCACGGAGGAGACGGGGATCGACGTCACCTACGACAACTCGGACATCCAGGTGACCGCCAACAACATCCGATCGGCGGTCAACCAGGACCGGGAACCGCCGGTCAACGTGAACTGGAGCATCGTGGTGTTCGTCCACCGGGCGTTTCGGCAGGGACTCACCGCGCCGCTGTCCCCGGAGGTGGTCGGGAACCTCGACCGGATGCGGGGGATGGCGAAGCCCGACGTGGAGGGGGACCTTCCGTACGTCGGCCTCTACTCGTACACGTACGCGCTCTGTTACAACGAGGAGGCGCTGGAGAGCGTGGAGGGGAGTCCCGACCCGGTGAGTTCCTGGGACGCCCTGACCGAGTCGCAGTACGAAGACTGGGTCGGGATCTACAACGACCCGCCGGGCGACGGCCTGTACCCGGTGCTCGCGGAGCTGGCCGACGTCGAGCTGGGCCCCGCGGACGAACTCGATCCGATGTGGGAGTACCTCGAGGAGTGGAAGCCGAGCGTCGGCTTCCTCGGGACCGACGCGTCGCTGCTGCAGAACCTCAGGGAGGGGGAGATCGCGTACGCCGCCGGCTACCTTCCGAACAACGTCCTGCAGCCGAAAGAGGAGGGGGAACCCCTCGGGTGGACGGTCCCCGAGGAGGGAGCCACGGTGCGGATGGACTGCATGTACACCCCGAAGAACCAGACCGAGTCGGAGCTGTACTGGAGCCAGAAGTTCGTGGACTTCGCGTTGCAGCGGGAGCGGCAGCGCGACTGGATGGAGGGGCTGCAGGTCCCGATGCTGAACGACGAGGTCGAACCGCTGGAGTGGATGGAGGGCGACCCCGCGTTCCCCACCACGGACGAGGAGTTCGACGCCCTCCTCGAGACGGACCTGGACCGCTACACCGAATACAGCCCGGAGTGGTTCGACAGGTTCTCGCAAGTCATTTCATAGACGGCGGCGGAGGTTCCGACGATGAACACGGAAGACTCGCGACCGCTCGAACGGGGCGGTCCCCCCGGGGACGGCGAGGGGGCCATCCCGGACAGGGACGCGGCGGTCCGGATCGAGAACGTCACGAAGGCGTACGGCGACGTCGTCGCCGTCGACGACGTCTCGCTGAACGTCCGCGACCGGGAGTTCCTCTCCCTCCTCGGGCCGAGCGGCGCGGGAAAGACCACGCTGCTGCACATGATCGCGGGGTTCGTCTCGCCCACCCGCGGCGACGTCTACATCGAGGGCGAGGCGGTCACGGACAGGCCGCCGTACGAGCGGAACATCGGGATGGTGTTCCAGAGCATGGCGCTTTTTCCCCACATGACCGTCGAGGAGAACATCTCGTTCCCCCTCGAGATGCGGCGCTTCGATCCGGGCCGCATCGACGACCGCGTCCGGGAGATGCTCGATCTGATCCGCCTCCCGGAGGTCGCCGACCGGGACGTGTCCGAGCTGTCCGGGGGACAGAAGCAGCGCGTCGCGATGGCGCGGGCGCTCGCGTTCGAGCCGTCGCTGCTGTTGCTCGACGAGCCGCTGAGCTCGCTCGACAAGAAACTCCGCGAGGAGATGCGGCGGGAGCTGCTCCGAATCCACCGGGAGGCGGACGTGACGACGGTCCACGTGACCCACAACCAGGAGGAGGCCCTGACGATGGCCGACCGGGTCGCGGTGATACACGACGGGTCGATCGCCCAGCACTCCCCGACGCGGGAGCTGTACGCGCGACCGAACTCCGCGTTCGTCGCGGACTTCGTCGGGAACACGAACCTGCTCCGGGGCGTGGTCGATCGAAGCGACGGGGGAACCTACGAGGTCGCCCTCGACGGGAGCGACCTCGCCGTCGAGTGCCGCCCGGGGGAACGGCAGCCGGACCCGTCGCTCTCCGAGGGCGAGGCAGCCACCGTCGCCGTCCGCTTCGAGCGAATCAGGATCGGCGCCGACCTGTCGACGGACAACGCGTTCGACGCGACGATCGAGGACGTGGTCTTCAAGGGCGACCTCGTCGACTACGTGGTGCGGCTCGCGGGATACGGCGACGGCGTGGGTACGAACGTCGACCACGACGGCGTGGACGCGAACGCCGACGGCGACGACGTGAACGCGAACGCCGACGGCGCGGGTGACGGTGCGGGCGACGACGGCGCCCCGGGCCGGATCGACGTCACCGTCCTGAACTCCGCGGACACCCGGGTGTTCTACCGGGGCGAGGAGGTACAGGTCGGCTGGGACGACGACGACGCGCTGCTGTATCCGGGGTAATTCGCATGGGAACCGGAGACTCCAGGCGCGCGTTGCGGCTGAAGTGGTGGGCGATGGACCGGGCGATCGCGATCAAGCAGCGGCTCCCACGGGAGCTCTACCAGGACCCGCCGGAGTGGGTCGGCTATCTGTTGCTTTTGCCCGGCCTGGCTCTCGTGAGTCTGCTCTTCGTGGGGATGGTGTTGCTGACGGGGTACAGCGTCCTGACGTTCGACCCGTTCGAGTTCATCGTCTACGAGGTCACGGCGGAGAACTGGCGGCAGGTGCTCTCGACGCCCGGGTATCGCGAGATATTCGTCCGGACGATCGGCCTCTCGACGCTGGTCACCGTCCTGGCGGTGGCGCTCGCGCTCCCGTACGCGTACCTGACGGTGCGGGTCCGGTCGGCGATCGTCCGGAAGGGACTGCTGGTGGGACTGTTCGTGCCGTTCTTCACCGGCGTGATCGTCCGCGCGTACGGCTGGCTCATCGTCCTCGGCCGGAACGGGCTGGTCAACTCGGTGCTCGGGGCCGCGGGCGTCGAGCCGGTCCGGTTGCTGTCCACGCGGTTTGCGGTGGTGGTGGGGCTCCTGCAGATCATGACCCCGCTGGCGATCATCATGATCGCGCCGGCGGTCCAGAACGTCGACCGCTCCCTGGAGCTGGCGGCCAGCAACCTCGGCGCGAACCGGGCCACGACGTTCCGCCGGATAGTGATCCCGCTGGCCGCGCCCGGGATCGCCGGGGCGACGATCGTCGTGTTCACCATAAGCGCCGCCACGTTCGCGATCCCGGACCTGCTGGGCGGCGGGCAGGTCGACTTCATGGCGAACCTCATCTACCGGTCGCTGTTCGACTCCGGCAATTACCCCCTGGCGGCCGCCCTGAGCGTCGCGCTCGTGATCGCGGCGTCGACGGTCGTGCTCGTCATCTTCCGGACCCTGGGGGCCGGAACGTTCGGCGTGAACACGGGGGGAGGAACCGATGAGTGAGTCCGGCGGGAAGGGCGCCCTGAACCGGGTGTACGGGCTGACGCGGCGGTTGCCCGGCGACCGGCCGGTGCTCGCGACGATCGTCGCGCTGGAACTGATCTTCCTTTTGTTGCCGACCCTGATCGTGCTGGCGGTCTCGTTCCAGCCGGGCGAGGTGATCTCGTTTCCCCCGGAGGAGTTCTCGCTGCGGTGGTACGCCGTCCTCCCCGGCGAGGACCGGTACGTGTCTGCGTTCGCCCGTAGCCTCGCGGTTGCGACCTTCTGTACCGCCCTCTCGATCCCCGTCGGGATCCTCACCGGGATCGGACTGATCCGCTACGACGTCCGGTTCGAGAAGGCGTTCCAGCTGTACTTCCTCCTCCCGTTCACCGTCCCGCTGGTCGTCTCCGGCGTGATCCTCCTGATACTGTACGGCGAGACCGGAGTGCTCGGACGGCTGTGGACCGTCGGGCTGGCGCTCACGGTGATCAACATTCCGTTCATGATCTGGAGCGTGACGTCCCGGGTCCACGCACTGGACCCCGAACTGGAGAAGGCCGCGAAGAACCTCGGGGCGGACGAACTCCAGACGTTCCTCCACGTCACGCTGCCGTCGATCATGCCGGGCGTCGTCACCGGATCGCTGATCATGTTCGTGCTGGGGTTGAACGAGTTCCTCGTGAGCCTCCTGATCACGACGCCCGACATCGTCACGCTTCCCGTCCTGATCTACACCTCGATCCGGGCGAACATCAGCCCGCTCGTCGCGGCGGTCGCGAGCGTCTACGTCGTCGTCGCGTTCGTCGCCGTTCTCGTGGCGGACTGGCTCGTCGGACTCGAGCAGTTCCTCCGGTCGTGAGCGGCGGTGCCGGGTCCGGTCCTGGTACCGGTGCCGGTGCCGGTCTCGGTCCCGGTGCCGGTCTCGGTCCCGGTCCCGGTCCCAGTGCCAGTGCCAGTGCCGGTGCCGGGGGTCCGTCAGACCGAATCCACCCCCGGCCGGCAGGGGGAACCCGAACGTTGATGCCCGACGGCGAACAGTGGCGGACGATGGATCACGCCGATCCCCGATACCTCGAGTCCAAGCGGTCCGTCGACCGGCGGGCGCTCTCCCGGCGGGTCCGGGAGGCGCTGCTGGCCGGGCTCCCGCCGTCGCCACGGGTGCTGGAGGCGGGCTGCGGGACGGGCACGACCGTGCCCCGGCTGCTGTCGACGGGCGTGAACGGCTTCCGGTATCTCGGGGTCGACCGGGACCCCCGGGCGGTGGCGTTCGCTCGCGAGGTCCGGCCGAAGGAGCTTCGTTACCGGGGCTACGACGCGACCGAGACGCCACGCGGCGGACGGATCGAACCCGAAAGCGGGCGTCCCGACCGGGAGGGCGGGACGACGTTCGCCTTCGAAACCGGCGACGCGCTGGCGCGGTTGCCCGAGCAGGTGGAGGGGGAGGGAGAGGGAGAGGACGGGGAGGGAGTGGGAGAGGGAGAGGAGAGGGAGAGAAAGGAGTGGGAGAGAGAGGGGAGGGGGGCGGACCTCGTCGTCGCGCAGGCGTTCCTGGACGTGGTGCCGCTCGAACCCGCGATCGAGGCGATCGAGGCGGCGCTCGCCCCGGGCGGCCTCGCGTACCTCCCGATCACCTTCGACGGCGGGACCGTCTTCGAACCGCCGCACCCGGCGGACGACGCCGTCGAACGGGCCTACCACGACGCCATCGACGCCGAGCCAGGACGGGACAGCAACGCGGGGCGGCGCGCGCTCGCACTGCTGGGGAACCGGGACGGGACGCTGCTGGCCGCGAACGCGTCCGACTGGATCGTCCGACCGCTGGACGGGGGGAAGGGCACGGGGGGACGCGCCACCCGGGCCAGGGGGTATCCCGCGGACGAGGAGTGGTTCCTCGCACGGATCCTCGCGTTCGTCGAGGGGGCGGTCGACCCCGAGACCGCGGGCGTGAGCCGGGAGGCGCTCGAGGACTGGCTGGCGACGCGCCGCCGCCAGCTCGCGGCCGGGGAGCTGGTCTACGTCGCCCACCAGTACGACCTGCTCTACCGGGCGCCCGGGTGAGGTATTCGGGGAGCTTCCCGGAACTTCCTCCAACAAACAGTATCAGGCCTCGGTCCCGTCCCCCTCGGCCGCCGCCGACGGCGAGTCGTCGGGCACGATACCCTCGGCCTCGGCGGCCGACAGCACCTCGCGGTACCGGTTCCGGATCGTCACCTCGCTCACGCTCGCGACCGCCGCGACGTCGTGTTGGGTCACCTCCTCGTCGGTCAGCGTGGCCGCCGCGTAGAGGGCGCTGGCGGCGATGCCGACCGGATGCTTGCCGCTGTGTACCCCCCGGTCGGTCGCCGCGTCGATCAGCTCGCGCGCCCGGCGCTCGGTCTCGTCGCGACAGCCCAGGTCGGAGGCGAACCGCCCGAGGTACTCGGCGGGGTGGGTCGGCGGGACCTCGAGCCCGAGCTCGCGGGCGAGGTACCGGTAGGTCCGTTTCACCTCCATCTCGCCGACCCGGCTGACCGCCGTCACCTCGTCGATCGATCGTGCGACGCCGTCGAGCCGGGCGGCGGCGTACAGCGCCGCGGTGGACATCCCCTCGATCGAGCGTCCGGGCAGCAGGTCCTCCGAAAGCGCCCGACGGTACACCACGCTCGCGGTCTCGCGCACCGGCTTTGGCAGGCCCAGCGCGGCGGCCATCCGCTCGATCTCCCCCAGCGCGTGCTTGAGGTTCCGGTCGTGGGCGTCCTGCGCCCGGAACCGCTCGTCCCACAGCCGGAGCCGGGCGAGCTGGCGTCGCTTCCGCGAGCCGAGCGTCCGGCCGTTGGCGTCGCGGTTCTGCCACCCGATCGTCGTCGACAGCCCCCGGTCGTGGAGCATCTCGGTCGAGGGCGCACCCACCCTGGACTTCCGGTCCCGCTCCTCGGCGTCGTAGGCCCGCCACTCCGGCCCCGAGTCCAGCGCGGCCTCCTCGGTGACCAGCCCGCAGTCGGCGCAGACGGTCTCCCCGTCGCCCTCCCGGACGACCAGCCGGCCGTCACACTCCGGGCACGTCTCGCGCGCCCGCTCGCCGCCCGTTTCGGCTCGTTCCGGGTCGCGCTCGCCGGTTCGTTCCGGGTCGCGCTCGCCGGTTCGGACGGGACCCCGCCCGGGGACCGTCTCCTCGATCGGACCGGAGCCAGTCATCCCGTGCCACCCCCGGCTCGCCCGCCTATCCCGTCGGGATCCCCCCGCCAGCCCACGGCGCCTCCCGGTGCCGGATCGGCCCGTCGGCCGAACTGCGAGTCGCGGTCGATGCCGGTCCCGTCGCCCGAAGCGTGGATCGTCATAAAAGGAACTATCGCCTCGAGGGATGTAAAGTTTATTAGTTTCAAATAGCTATTTGAGAAACCATAAATAATTATCCAGGGTTGCGAACCGCGGGTGAGGCGGCTCGGTTCGCTCGCCCGCGTCCGTCGCGGGCGAGCCTCCGGGGATCCGGACGCGAGTCGGGGATCCACGAAGGGACGTTTAACACCTCCGGGGGCGATACCAGTCGTATGTCATCGCCAGAAAGCCCGCGCGAGGGTCGCACGGACACCAACCTCTTCATCACCGTGTCGGGGCCGCCGGGATGTGGGGCGACGACCCTGTGTGAGGGGCTGGCGGAGGCGCTCGACTGCGGGTGGGTCTCCGGCGGCGAGGTGTTCCGCGAGATCGCGACGGAGCGGGACGAGAGCCTCGCCCAGCTCACCGCACGGGCTGGCGAGTCGGACGAGATCGACCGCGCGATCGACCGCCGGCTCAGGACGATCGCGGAGAAGTGGGGTTCGACCAACAAGGCGTTCCTGCTGGAGTCCCGCCTCGCCGGCTGGCTCGCGGGCAACCGGGCGGACCTGCGGATCTGGCTCGACGCTCCCGAGGAGGTCCGCCTCGAGCGCACCCGCGACCGGGAGGAGTGGAGCGCCGAGATGCAGGTCAGGGAAGTGATCGAAAAGCAGCGCTACGAGTCCTACTACGGCATCGACCTCTCGGACCGCTCGATCTACGACCTGGTGGTGAACACCGCCCGGTGGGGCCCCGAGAGCACGCTGGAGGTGGTGCTCGCGGCGATCGAGGCGTACGACCCCGAGGACGACGAGGGGGCGTTCCCCACGCCGGAACTGGACGTGTGATCCCGAAAGGCGCGTAGCCAGGGGTGACGGGGGCAGCACCCCGGCGTCACTTCCGGACGTCGAGCAGCGCGACCCGCTCGAGCACCACGTCCGGGAGGCCGCCGTCGACGGCGGCGAGCTCGGCGGCCGGGACGTCGAAGAACTCCCGGACGCGGGTTTCGTCGTACTCCCCGAGGGTCTCGGCGGGCGAGAGTAGCGACTCGACGGCCGCCGCCGCGGCGTCCTCGTCGCCGCCCGCAAGCACCACGACGGCGGGGGTTTCCCCCTCCGCGATGCCCATCTCGAGGGCTCGATCGATCTGGCGCCGACCGGCGGCGTACAGGAGCACCTCCACCGCCGGATCGCGGGCGACGGCCTCGTCTCGGG
>JAZKTH010000085.1:0-10393 GCA_036625675.1 Haloferacaceae archaeon | reverse complement strand
TATTCGCCGGTTTGTACTGCGGCTGGTGGTTGCCATCTTGTTTGGACTCCTCCATCGTCTCGGGAGGGTACAAATAGGCGAAATTTCGATCTCGTATGTGAAGGGAGTCATAGAATCGTTCACAGCCGATTTACTGCGGCGCAAGCGGTAGAAAATGTTGAATAAATATAGTTACAGAAGCCGCTGCAAGATACAGAGGCTGGGTTCAGCACTAATCGTCCTCTATAGTCATACTCAGATGCTGAATTACATTACCTGAACGCTTAGAATCAGACGCAAAGAAATCGCTTTAAGAATGGTTCATAAATATTCGCCATGTGAAGCCTAGATGGCGCGTTCACGGTAAATGTGTAGAAACATCATACTACAAATATATGTACTACCTCAGGGAACCAAGTAACGAGTAGAGATGAAAACAATCCACTCGATCACAGTTACTGCGGTTGTGCTACTGTTCGTCATCAGTGCATTCGCAGGCACAGCCGCTGCCGAAAATGATTCACAAGACATCGAGGCCGATGGTGAGAAACTCGTGCCAGGAGGCGGTGTGGCATATGACGCACCTCCAGAAGACCAGTACCTCAAGGCCAAGAAGGCATTCGACGGCAACCCAGAAGACCAGTACCTCAAGGCCAAGAAGGCATTCGACGGCAACCCAGAAGACCAGTACCTCAAGGCCAAGAAGGCATTCGACGAGGACGTTCCGGAGGAGGTCTTTGATGGAGACGGTGATGAAGAGTTCCAAGATGGAAGCGATCCCGTCCTCGCCCCCTGAGACGACCGGAGCTATACTGTCATCAATCTAGGTGACGGGTACGAATCATACGTTTTGGCCTCTGTGCTGAGTTATATACTCCCGTCTGCTATACGCCTCGGAATGCAACTTTCGCGCCCTGTATTCAGCACGCCATTCGTATCAACGTCGGAGGATTTCAACAGAGCCGAAGATACAGAATACGTGTCGTTTGCTGAATATTTAAATAGGTGAAGACGCTTTCTGTTCCATGGCGGTACCGTTCGTCGGATCATTCGTCGCGTTCGTCATTGCGCTACTCGTCGGTGGACTCGCGATATACGTCAGCGCTCGCTTCGTGGTCGACGTCGACGACTACAGCCACGCAGTGATCACCGCAGTACTGGGAGCCATCGGGTGGGCACTCACCGCGTGGATTCCGTTGGTCGGCCCGATCATCGCGCTTTTGGTGTGGGTCTGGGTCATCAACTGGCGGTATCCCGGCGGCTGGGTTACGGCCGGCGTCATCGGTGGTCTGGCGTGGATCGCTGCCCTCGTCATCCTCTTCGTCGTGAACTCCGTCCTCCGACTCGGCATCGGGGCGTTCGGGATCCCCGGGGTGTAGGACGCCCGGCGACAGTCGCGGGGCAAAAAACTTCGCGACCCCTGCGAGCGAACGCTACGTGGTGTAGGTGTAGGCGGCCCGGAGCCGACCGTCGTCCCCGGTCGAAAAGACGTCGACGAACTCGAACAGCACCTCCCCGGAGGCGTCCAGGAGTCGGCCCCGGACGGCGACGCCGTGCCCGTTCGGATAGACGTCCCGGATCTCGTGGGTCGTGTCCGTCTTCGGGCGGCCCTCCCGCATGAACGCGACGAACGCCTCCCGGCCGTCGAGCGTCCGATCGGGGCGGTAGTGGACGAACGACGGCGCCAGGACGGACGCGAGCCGGTCGTACTCGTGAGCGTCGATGGCGGCGTAGTATGTCCGGACCGCGTCTCCGCCGGCCCCGTCGGCCGATCGATCGACTCGGGGGCCCTCGCCGCGTCCGCCCTCGTCCGGTCCCTCCTCGTCGGGTCCGCTCTCGGCGGGCCCGCCGTCGGATGCGTCCATAGTCGGAGTGCGTCCAGCGGCGCCTTGAATCCACTGCGAGCGAGCCCCTTTTGAACGTCGGCCCGGTAGCCCGACCGTGGAACTCCACGTGCGGTACGAGGGCGACGACGACCCCGACAAGTGCACGGCGCGGAAGCTCGCGCGGTTCGACCTCGCGACGCTGCACCGGTCGGATCGGGCGACCCCGTACGGGATCGTGTTGAATCCGCACGCGGAGCGCGCGCTCTCGCCCGTCGACGCCGAGGCGGTCGACGGCGACGCCCTCGTCGCGCTCGACTGTTCGTGGGAATCAGCCGGGGAGGCGCGGTTCACCCTCCCGGGCGAGCATCGGGCGCTCCCGTACCTGGTGGCCGCGAACCCCGTCAACTTCGGTCGGCCGCTCCGGCTCACCACCGTCGAGGCGCTCGCGGCCGCGCTCGCGATCCTGGGCGAGCGTCCTCACGCCGAACGCATCCTCTCGAAGTTCACGTGGGGCGAGACGTTCCTCGAACTCAACGAGGAGCCGCTTCGTCGGTACGCCGCGTGCGAGGACTCGACGGCCGTCGTCGCCGTCCAGCAGGAGTATCTCGACCGATGAGCGCGGACCGGCGACTCGCAACGGCCTTTGACGTGGAGCCACGAGGTGGCGTATGACCGACGGCGACGACCCCGACCGGAGCTGGGTCAGCCTGTTCTCGGGGGGGAAGGACTCCTCGTGGGCGCTGTACCGGGCGCTCGAGGAGGGACTGAACGTCACGCACCTGCTCACCGTCCATCCGGACGGCGACTCGTACATGTACCACGTGCCGGCGACTCGACTCGCCGACCTCGCCGCCGAGAGCATCGGGCTCCCGCTCGTGGAGGTCGAACCGGGAGCGTTCGGGGCAGCCGACGCCCGAGACTCGGGGACGCAGGGCGACAAAGAGCTCGAACCGCTGGAGGCGGCGATCCGGGAACTCCGGGAGGAGCTGGGGGGCGAACTCGCTGGCGTGACCGCCGGGGCCGTCGAAAGCGAGTACCAGACGAGCAGGATCGAGGGGCTGTGCGATCGTCTCGGGATCGATCTGTTCGCCCCGCTGTGGCGTCGCGACCCGGTCGGGCTGGGGGAGGCGATGCTCGATGCCGGCTTCGAGATCGTGATCGTGCAGGTCGCCGCCCGCGGGCTCGACGAATCGTGGCTGGGTCGAAGACTGGACGCGACGGCGCTGTCCGAACTGGAGGAGCTCGGCGAGGAGTACGGCGTTCACGTGCTCGGCGAGGGCGGGGAGTTCGAAACGCTCGTGACCGACGCGCCGCACATGGGGCGCCCGATCCGGCTGGAGTACGGGACCGAGTGGGACGGGACGCGAGGCAGACTCCGGATCACCGACGCGTGGCTCGGGGATCGGTGAAGTCGACCGCTCACGGTCGATCCGAATTTAAGTGATTCGCGACCCTTGTGACCGGGGATGGGAGTCCCACCGCCTGCGGTCCCGGAGTCGATGCTGGAGGGCTGGCGCCTCCGCGAGGACCGCGAGGAGGTGCCGTTCCGCGCCGGCGCGATCTCGGTCCGGGCGCACACGCTGGTGTACGAGGACGCCGAGCGCCGGCGGCAGATCCGGGAAGCCGTCGGAACCCAAGGGGACACAGTCTGGCGGTTCTACTTCGCGTCCCGGCTTCGGATCGTTCCGCGCGTGCCGGCGTCGGCCGTGCTCACTCGGATCGTGGAGTCGAACGCGACGAGTCAGTTCGAAACCCAGCTCCGCGAACGGGGGTTCGAGTCGGTGGAGCGTGCCGGCCGTCGGACGCTCGATATCGAGGGGTCGACCGCCCGCGTGGCCCGATTCGAGGCGATCGTCCCCGGGATCGGCGGCGTCGACGTCGCGGCCGAGGCGCACCTCGCGGTCGCCCCCGGGGATCGGGAGTACGTGCTGGCCGGGGGAGCGTACCCGACCGAGGTGATCGGGTCCGGCGGGGCCGAGGGGACACCTCCCGACATCGAGCGATTTCTGCGCCCCGACGCCGACCGCGACGCGCTCGTCCGGCTCATCCGATCCACGAGGTGAGCGGACGCCGACCGTCACGAACGGCCTAATCGCCGGTTAACTATGCCGTCTCCGTGCGCTTGCTGCGGTATGCCCGGCATAGATCCGAAATCGGTCGTCGTCGCGAGCGACGGCGCGCTCGCGACCTCTCTCGAGGACGAGGTGGTGGTGTACAACGACGAGACGGAGAGCTATCAGGGGTTGACCGGCATCGGCCCCGACGTCTGGGAGTCGATTCAGGAACCGACCGAGGTCCGGGAGGTCCAGCGGAGGGTCGTAGAGTCCTACGACGTCGACCCCGAACGCGGCGAACGGGACGTGCTGGAGTTCCTCCAGGAACTGGCTGAGTACGATCTCTTGATCGAAGTGGATGACGAGCGCGACTGACCCCCCGGAGCCGTCGCGAGCCCTCTCGGCGACGACAGCGGTGCTTTCGGTCGTCGGCAGAATCCTGCTCCCCGTCGCCGGGCTGGGAACGACGCGACGAATCGTCGGATCGCTCGCCTCGTTGTCGTCGCAAAGCCGAACTGCCGACCCGGAGCACGTCTCGCGGGCCGTCACCGCAGTACACCGGCGAGTCCCAGTCTCGTCGACGTGTCTGACACAAGCTGTCGTCGGTGAATCGCTGCTCACGACCGGCGGGCACCGGCCGGAGTTCAAACTCGGGGTCAGGAAACGGGAGGGTGAATTGCACGCCCACGCCTGGGTCGAACTCGACGGCGCCGTTCTGATCGGTGACCTCGACGACCTGTCGGAATACCGGACGCTGTCGACGGGCCCCACGAAAAGCGACCCGGGGTTTCCGTACTGAGCCGGACGACCGTCGATCTCGATAGCTTCGGAAATAGACTCCTGTACAGCATTATACCCGACTAAACGAAAGTCAGGTGCGTTCTACCGGGACGATATGAGACCTATAACAATGCCGTTTTCTCTCGAATCCCGACCGGGTGCAACACCCATGAAGGAGTACGACACACCCGAAGTCGAAACCTACGGTAGCGTGGAAGAACTGACTCAAGACATGCATTACGGCGGCGAGTCGTAGAACCGGCGACCGCCGAGATCCGGTCCGGCACGGGGAACTTCGAACCCGGCCAGCTAGCAACGACGGGCCGGGGGAGAATCGGACCGGCCCGGTGCTCCACACACCGGATCAGCCGAGTCCGAATCCCCGACCGGATACCAACCCAGCTTCGGGGAGCGGCGATAACGGCTCCATACTAATCACGCCCGAAACGTCCATACCGGTATGAGCGTCGAGGGCAACGGCGGACGACCTGCTCCGGTGGCGAAGTCACCACCGGGGACGAAACGAGCGCTCGGGAGGGAACCGTGAGCAATTCGCCGAGCCGAGCGAAGAAACGTTCCGCGGCGTACGAAGCCTTCGGCCTCCAAATCGCTTCCGAGTTCGAACTCCCGCAACTCGCCCCCTTGAACAGCCTGTCCCCGGGGGACGTCGACGTGACTATCCACCGACGGGCCGTCGATCCTGGAGAGGTGGACGCCGGCACGGCCGCAGTTACTCCCGACGACGACTACCTGCTCCACTACGAGAACGCCAGGATACTGGTTCGAGACGGTCGGGAAATCGTCGTCGATCCGTCCGAATCGGAACCCGGCGAGATCGTCCGCAACCTCGTGGTGGGCCCGGCGTTCAACCACCTGCTCCACCAGCGGGACTACTTCGTGTTGCACGCGAGCGCGGTCGAGATCGACGGGGACGCCGTCGCCTTCGCGGCGAGTTCCGGGCAGGGAAAGACGACCACCGCGACGGCGTTTCTGAAGGCCGGATATCGCGTTTTGAGTGACGACGTGGCAGCGATCGACCGCGTCGAGGAACCGGCAGTCAGAAGCGGATTCCCCTCGATGAAACTGGACCCCGACGTAGTCGAACGGTTCGATCTTCCCGTCGATCCGCCGGAACGGACGTGCGAGGTGCGGGACCGCCACTTCCACGGCCTCAGACACGATCTCCCGGCCTCGCCGGTTCCACTGCGGCGTATCTACCTGCTGGAGGACGGCGATCGCGAGGAGCTCCGTCCGACAGGGCCCGGAAAGCGGGTGATGGAGCTGATCGGAAACACCTACACCGGAACGCTCCACGAGGAGAGTGACTACGCCAGACGGAACTTCGACCGGTGTGCCTCACTCGCGAAAGCGGTTCCCGTCAAACGCCTCCGCCGACGCCGGACGATAGACGCCCTGCCGGAGGTGGTCGGAATGGTGGCGGAGGATCTGGGCGCTCAGCCTGCGACGAACCTCTGGGGTGAACTACCGTGACCGAGTCCACAGCGTCGGAGATGGAGGCTCTCATCGAGTGTACGGACCCGGGCAAGCCGCCGACGAAAGCCGGCGATTGTCTCCGATCGCTTCCGACAGACGGGACGGACTGGGAACGGGTCGTGGCCCTCGGGGCGGCTCACGGGGTCACCCCGCTTTTGTCCCGCCGGCTCGGAGCGGCCGGTGACCGGGACGGCGACGACCGCTGGGCCCCTGACGCCATGGTGGAGAAACTCCGTGACCGGGTTCGGTCGAGCACGATGCGGACCCTGAAATACGCGGACGAACTTCTGAAGATCGTTCGCGCGTTCGAATCGGCGGGTATCCGATCGCTCCCGTTCAAAGGGCCGGTGCTCGCCGCGTTCTCCTACGGGGACGTCCACCTCAGGGAGTTCGGGGACCTGGATCTCCTCGTCCACAGGGAGGACGTTCCGGCAGCCGTCGACGTGCTTGAGGGGCTGGACTACGCCTGGAAAGAAAGCACGCCCCGAGTGGACGACTCGGCCCTCCTCGGTGGTCCGTTCACGATGCCGGTCGTGGACGAGTACCAGCTGCACCGCGACTGGAGCACGGTCGAACTCCGGTGGCGGGTCGGGGACAAGGACCGTCCCTTCCACCCCGACTTCGAAACGCTGTGGGAGCGACGGAGTAGCGTCGACGTCACCGGAGCGTCGGTGCCGGCGCTCGATCCGATCGACCGGTTGCTCGTCCTCGCGTTCCACGGTACGAAGCACCGCTGGCACCTCCTGAAGTGGATCCGCGACTTCGCCGGGACGCTCGAGCGGACCCGGATCGCGTGGGGAAAGCTGTTCCAGCGCGCCCGCACGAACCGGCTCGAACGGAAGCTCCTCGTCGGGATCGCGCTCGCGACGTCTCTGTGGGACGTCGACGTGCCGAAAATCGCCGAGCGCAACCTCCGTGCCGACGGGAGAGCCCGGAGCCTCGCGGACGCGATCGAGTCGGATCTGAGGGCCGGCCGCACGACCCGCCCCGGGACGATCGAGCGGTTGCGGTGCAGCCTCGAAGCGAGCGACTCGGTTCGGGAGTCCCTGCGATCGGTCGCGGGGTACGGTCCGATACACCCCTCGTACCCGGAGTATCGGATGCTCCCTCTGTCCGGGAAGTGGCACCCGATTTATTACCTCCTCCGTCCCGTCAGGCTGGTCGCCGAAACCGCGTTCGGTACCATCGAACGGTGACGCCCCCGGCGTCAGAAAACGACCGAGCGCCCACCGAGGTACCACAGGTCGCTAGAATCGCCGCCGAGCGAACGTCAGATAGCCGGTGTGGCCGACTCCCGCAGTGTCGGGGCGGGATCCGCGGTCGTCGAACCGCATCCGTCGCTGGATCGTCTCGAACGTCTCGACCCCGGAGAGCTCCGCCTCCCGTGCGGCCGCGACGACCTCCCGGGTCGACTCCACGAACGGCGAGTAGACCGCGAGGAAGCCTCCCGGGGTCAGCACCGCCGGCGCCCGGCGGGCGATCGCGGGGGCGTCCTCGGTGTCGAGCGTCAGCAGGTCGAACGGCGCCACCTCGCCGTCCTCGATGCGGGCGACCAGGCCGTCGATCTCGTCGGTCAGGTCCCCGGTCCGGACATCCACCTCGTCCTCGACGCCGGCGATCCGCACGTTCTCCTCGGCCTGGGCGGCGAACTCCGGGTCGCGTTCGTAGGAAGTCACGTCGGCCCCGAGGCGCCCCAGATACGCCGCCAGGATACCCGTTCCGGTGCCGGCGTCGAGCACCCGATCCCCGGCGGCCGCGCCGGTGTGGCCGACCAGGAGGCCGACGTCGCGAGGCATCATCGGCGCGCCCGTGCGATCGAGGTGGTCGAACAGGTCCGGGCCGCGAAGCTCCCGGACGCGGAACGCGGTCCCGAGGTGCGTCTCGATCTCGTCGCCCGGCTCGACGTCCTCGGGAACCGTCAACACGCCCAGGTCGGTCTGGAGCTCCTCGCCGGGCTCGCGGAGGTACTCCCGGTCGTCGCGGACCAGCAGGTACACCGTCGGGCTACTCCAGCCGCGAGATCGCGGCCGCGAGGTTCCCGTCCTCGGCCTCGAGAGCCTCGCGGGCGGCCGCCTCGCTCGCGCCGGCCCGCTCGGCGACGATCGCGACGTCGGAGTCGGGAATGTCGTCGTCGGCCTCGAGTTCGGACGCAGCCCCGTCGGCATCGCCCGACTCGTCGGTCCCTTCAGCCGCCGTCTCGCCCGTCTCCCGTCGGCTGGGCTCCCCGACGATCTGGTAGGTCTGCTGCCCCTGCGCGTCCATGCGCGTCACCTGCGGAGCGTCGAACACGAGGTCCTCCTCTTCCGTCCGGACGACGACCTCGGTGGCATCGATCTCCGTAACGTCGATGCCCATCTGCTTCATCATCTGCTTCATCTTGCGCGGGTTCATCCCGCCGCCTCCAAACATACCCGCACCGTCGGGCCCATCGCGCAAAAGGGTGGCGAAGCGGCGTCCCGGATCGTCTCGAACGTTCCACTCCGCCGGGAAAAGGGAGTTTTGATGTAGCTTCGACGGGATCGAAACCCATGTACCTCGCCGACCGGACCTGGCAGGAACTGGGAGACGAGATGGAGGGAGAGAGCCTGGCCGTAGTCCCCCTGGGCTCGACCGAACAGCACGGACCGCATCTGCCGCTGGCAACGGATCACCTGATCGCGGAGTCGCTCGCACGGGCCGCCACCGACCGGACCGGTCACGTCTGCACGCCCACGATCGACGTCGGCGTGAGCCCCCACCACCGGCAGTTCCACGGGACCCTCTGGGTCGATCCGCCCGCGTTCCGGTCGTACGTGGAGAGCCTGACGCGCAACCTGACGTATCACGGAATCGACCGCGTCGTCTACGTCAATGCCCACGGCGGCAACGTCACCCACCTCCGGGAGGTCGGCAGACGGCTCCGCGAGGACGAAACCGCTTACGCGATCGAGTGGATGTGGAACGAATCGATCCCCGACCTCGTCGAGGAGCTGTTCGAGCAGCCGGGCCCTCACGGCGGGCCGAAGGAGACGGCGATGATCATGCACGTCGCCCGCGAGCTCGTCCGTGAAGACCGGCTCGAGGACGCACGCGACGGCGGCGTCGTCGACCTCGAGGAGACGAGCGCTCGGCGGTTCGGCGCCCGGACGTTCTACGACTCGATCGACAACTCCGGGAACGGCGTCTTCGGCGACCAGACCGACGCGACTCCCGAGAAGGGAAAGCGGCTGTTCGAAGCGGCGACAGACCAGCTGGTCGCGCTGCTGGAGTGGCTCGACGAGCAACCGTTTGCGGATCTCGTGCCGAAATCTCACGTCGGTAGCGGGGAGCGCTGATCCCCGAAACCGCCGATACCGGCGGCTGCCGATCCCCGGAACGCAGCCGGGAGGGGAACGCTCACCTCGCGGTGACGTGCGACACGGCGAGTCCGGAGCCGACGGGCAGGACGACCGTCTCGGCGTCGTCGTCGCCGAACACTCGCTCGAGGTAGGTCCCGATTCCCCACGTGCCCTCGTCGTCGTCCGGCGACGGAAGCGGCTCGCCGTCGGCGAAGTGGGCCGAAAGCCCGTCGAAGTCGACCGGCCCGCGGATCACGTTGTCCGCGACCACGACGGCCGAGTCAGCGAGCTTCGGTTTCACGGCGTCGAACGCGTCCGCGTACCGGTGTTTCTGGTGGTCGACGAGGACGACGTCGAACGGCCCGTCGTACCGCTCGATCGTCTCCATCGCGTCGCCGTACTCGAAGTCGATCCGGCCCTCGAGCCCGGCGTCGGCGACGAACTCCCGACCGAGTTCGACCTCGTCGGCGTCGAACTCCGTGCAGACGACCTCTTCCGCTCCGCCCCGGAGGAACCAGGTCGCGGAGTAGCCGAACCCCGAACCGAACTCGAAGACCCGCCGGGCGTCGGTCAGGCGGGCGAGCAAGGCGAGCACGCCGCCCGCCTCAGGCCCCACGATCGGGAACGAGAGCTCGACCGCAGTCTCGGCCATCTCCCGCTGGAGGGGCGTCGGTTCCGGGGCCGTGGCGTCCAGAAACGAGTCGAGCGCGTCCGAGCGGTGTCCCATACGACGGAGTTGCCGCGGATCCCCTTGAAGCCTTAAGTTCGCCCCACGCCAACGTCACTCACATGTTCGACCCCGAGGAGCTCGAACGGATCCGCTCGGCGAAGGAGGCGTGGGAGGCGGAGACGCTCGAGCCCACGCTGGAGCGGTTCGGGGAGCGGGAGGAGTCGTTCGCCACCGCCACCCGTGGCCGGGAGGTGAAGCGGCTGTACACCCCGG
>JAZKTH010000084.1:0-10465 GCA_036625675.1 Haloferacaceae archaeon | reverse complement strand
CGGCGGTCCTCGTCCGACCCGCCGGGCAGGCTGTACGGGTCGAGCTGTTCCTCGCCGGAGCGCGCGTCTTCGCGCTCGAAGACGTACACGGCGGGGCCGATCAGGGCGATCACGAGCAGTCCCGGCGGCGGGATCGACGGAACGGCGGCCGAAAGCGCCGCGGTTCCGCCCAGGCTGAGAAACACCAGCGCGGCGAGCGCCCGCGCCCGCGGGACGGGAACCCGGCGGGCGTCGCGGTACGTCACTCCCGCGACGACGCCGGCGACGGCGACCCCAGCGAGCAGGATACCCCAGTTCACGGTCGAGGATACGGCCCGGCCGGCAAAAAGGTGCACCTCCGTTCGCGGTTATCGCCACCACAGCGCGCCCACCGCGATCGCCAGCGAGCCGATCAGCCAGCCCAAAAGCCCCGCGACGCTCGCGAGCGGCGAGGCCGTCTCCGGGCCGGCGCCGCCAGCGACGGCGATCACCGTCTCGAACACCAGCCCCCGGAACGCGCTGGCCGGGGACAGCGCCAGGACGCCGTGGATCGACTCGCCGCCGAGCGCTCCGGCCGCGAGTCCCCCGACGATGGCGAGGTCCGACACCAGCACGATCCCGACGACCGCGCCCACCGCCAGCGCGATCCCCGACCGGGCCGAAGTCGCGACGGCGGAGATCGCCACGCCGATCGCCAGCGCCACCAGGGCGTAAAACAGGCTCAGGACGGCCAGGCGGGCGAAGAGCACCGGCGAGTCGGCCGTCGAGTGGGTGGCGAACACCGTCGCCTGCGGCGTCGACGACACGGACACCAGCCCCGCGATCACCAGGAAGGGGGCCAGCACGACCGCGGTCAGGGGGATCGCCCGGCCGAGGAACGCCCCGCCGACGTGCTGCCAGGGGGCCAGGGGATACGTCCTCAGCACGTCTAGCTCGCCGCTTCGCGCGTCCGACAGCAGCGTCCGGTAGCCGAACGCCACCGCGACGACCGGCACCAGCACCTCGAGCGCGGTCAGGAGGTCGGCGGTCACGGCCAGGTAGCTCCCCCGATATCCGCCGCCCGCGTAGGCCACTCCGACGAGCGCCACCGCCAGCCCGCCGGCGAACAGGAGGCCGCCGGTGCTGCGCGTCGTCGACCGCAGCTCCCGCCGCGCGATCGCCGAGACCGGCGCGATCCGGCTCCGGTGGCCGGTCGGCGGGGCCCCGAGGTCCTCGCCGGCGCCCCCGGACTGCGCGTCCGCGTTCCCCTCGCTCGGGCGGTCGCCGTCCTCCCCCGAGCGCTCACTCCTCACGGCCGGATCCCCCTTCGACGTACACGGTCCCGGCCGTGCCGGACACGGACGCGTCGTACGCGTCTTCCAGCGTCTCGACCCCGAGTTCCTCCCGCAGTCCGGCGGGGGTTCCGGACCGAACGATCTCGCCCCGATCGAGCAGCCCGATCCGATCGGCGCGCCGGTCGGCCGCCGCCAGGTCGTGCGTGGTCGCCACCACGGCGACCCCCCGTTCCGCGAGGCGGTCGAGGACGTCGAAGATCCGGGTCCGCATCCCGGGATCCAGCCCGTGGGCGGGCTCGTCGAGTGCCACCACCGGCGGATCGCCGACCACCGCCTGCGCGATCCCGAGCAGCTGTCGCATCCCGCCCGAGAGCGCGCCGACCGGACGGTCGGCCGCCGCCTCCATCCCGACGCGCTCGAGGTGGGTCCGGGGCCGTGGCTCGTCCACGCCGAGCAGCGACTCGTAGAACCGGAGCGTCTCGGCGGCGGTGAACTCGGGTCGGAACGCCGGCTGCTGGGGGAGGTAGCCGATCCAGCGCGGCCGGTTGGGGCCCTCGTACCTGACCCGTCCTGAGTCGGGGGATTCCAGCCCTGCGAGTACCCGCAACAGCGTCGTCTTCCCCGCGCCGTTCGGGCCGATCAGCGCGGTCAACTCCCCGGCCGGTATCTCCAGGGAGAGTCCCTCGAGCACGACGAGGTCTCCGTAGCCGTGCGTGAGGTTCTCGGCCGCCAGCACCGTCCGTCGGTCGCCGTAGTCGGCGCCGTCGGCCCCGGTTCCGTCGATCGTAGCCGTCGCGTCGTCCGTTCCGGTCGTGTCCTGCTGTGTGCGCTCCGTCATGACTCCTCGTCCGTCCGGTTTTCTGCCGTCGATTCCGCCTCCCACACGTCCGCCGTCCGCTCGTCGCCCCCGTTCGATCCCCCCTCCAGGACCCGGGAAAGCAGCTCCGGGTTCGCGGGCGCGCTCCGCGGCGCGACGTCGACCACGCCCCCGGCGCGGAGCCCGGGGACGGCGTCGCTCAGGGAGCGCAACGAACTCACGGCGGGCGACCGCGCGAGCGTGGCGACGCCGGCGGTCCGGCCGAGACGCTCGTCGACCGGGTCCGTGGCGACGTACCGCCTGGCCAGCGTCGCCCGCTTTCGGTCTTCCGTCGATTCGGCCACCTCGCCCAGCGCGCCGTCCCAGTAGTTCCCCTCGCCGTCGTGTGTCCAGATCCGGAGCGGGCCGATCCCGCTCGCGTACACGTGGCGGTCGTTCCCGACGAAGTCGTTCGAGACGATCCGGTTCGTCGGCAGGATACTCGAGACCCGCGCCCCGACCTCGTTGTCGGCGACGACGTTCCCCTCGTACAGCGACGTCCGGGTGCCGGTCGACAGCCCGCGGTCGTTGTCCACTACGACGTTCCCGGCGACGTAGACGTCGCTCCCCGAGGGCGAGATCCCCGTCGAGCTCTCCCGGACGTCGTTCCCCACGATCGCGTTTCCGGCGGGATCCGTCATGATGGTGACGCCGCCGAACGTCCCTCCGCGGACGACGTTGCCCTCGACCAGCGCGTCGTCGGTGTGCATCAGGTGGACGCCGTACCGCATGTCGTGCATTCGGCTGTCCCGGACCACCGTCCCGTGGGACCGGTGGGTGTACACCCCGTCGCGGCCGCCCACGAACGTCGCGTTCTCGATCACGGACGGCGAGCGCATCACCATCACGCTCATGAAGCCGTCCAGCCACTCCTCGCTCCCGGCGACGGTGACGTTCCGGACCACCGCGCCCGGGCTGTCCCGCAGCAGGACCCCGTTCGTCGGGGTGTCGATCGCCACCTCGGAGACGAGCACGTTCTCGGCGCCGACGGCCGCGATCCCGGCGTCCCCGTGGCCGTACCCGAGCTCCACGTTGGCGTCCCAGGCGTCCTCGGTCACGGCCTCGGGATCCCGCGTCCGGTTGCCGACGCCGGACACGGCCACCCCCGCCACCGCCGCCCGGTCCCCGGTGATCCGGATCACCGAGCCGTTGCCGTCCCCCCGGACGTGGACCGGCGGTTCGCCGTCGCCCGTCGCCCGCGCGATCGACCCGTCCTCGTCGACGCCGACCAGCGTTATCGGCCGATCGATCTCGACGTCCGTCTCGTAGGTTCCCGGCGGCACGATCACCGTCGTGTTCGGCGGCGCGGCCTCCACAGCCGCCGGAATCGCGTCCGCGTCCCTGCCCACGACGACGGACACCGGCCGTTCGTCGCGGTCCAGCAGCTCCGTCCGGTCGGCGACTGCTGCGTCGGCCCGGTCCGCCCGATCCGCGATCGCCCCCCGGACCGCCTCCGGACCGGACCGGTCGTAGCTCCGCGTGGAAGCCGTCTCCCAGTCGACGATCTCCCCGCCGTGTTCCTCGACGAACGCCGACGCCTCCGGGCGGCTCGAGAAGGGCAGCGCAGCGTCGCCGTCCGGGCTCCGGGCGTCGCTCCCGACGACGTAGACTGCCTCGGTCGCGTCGACCCACCCCGGGGTCCGCATCGGCGCCGGGTAGCCGTCCTCGTCGAGGCGGATCCCGGTCCCCGCGTAGTCGGTGACGAACGTCGCCATCGGGTAGCCGAACTGCGAGTCGTGTCCCGGCTGGCTGCTCACGTCCGCGTACGTTCCCACGCCGTAGTATCCGACGACGTATCGATACTGGGAGTAAAACACCTGTACCTTCGGCAGCGAGACGTTTTCGTCGAGCGTCTGTCTCGTCTCGCTCGTGAGCCCGACCTCGACAGTGTCCTCGAACGGGACGGGTTCGGCTTCGCTCGCGCCCGCGTCGACGACGAAGAGCCCCAGGGCGCCGCCCACGAGCAGGAGAACGCTCAGAACGAACCCGGCCGCCGCGAGCGACCGGCGGTTGCTCCACCACACAGGCTTCCCTCGCGGATGCGCGCGGTTAGCCCCTCTGGTACGGTTCTCGAACGTCGTCCCCGGAGCCGCCCGACCCGCTTTCTCCCCCGTTTGTGCTCCCCGCTTCTCCCTCCGAGTACTCGGTTTCGAACTCGTGGATGAGCTGCCCCATCTGGGCGTACCAGTCGTTGAGCATGCGCCGGAGGGTGGCGGCGATCCGCTCGTGTTCGGCCGACCTGTAGACGTGGTAGTAGCCTCCCTGTTCGTAGTTTATCTGCTCCTTCCGGAGAAACCCCGCGTCTAACAGCCGCTGGACCGATCGATACACCGTCGATCGCTCGCGGTCGACGCGATCGGCGATCTCGTCCACCGTGAGCGGTTCCTCGCTCCCCGCGATCGTCCGAAAACAGCGCTCGTCGAGCGAGTTCAGTCCGTGGAAGCACTCGAGCAGGCCCTCACACTCCATTTCGCTTCTGAGGATCTCGGCCACGGAGTCGGACATGTCCTGTACTCCCTACGCCCCCTGTTGTGAAAAGTATTGGGGTAACTATACAATACTACTTCTCGACGCTCGGGTTTCGTCCCGGACGTTCGTGGGGGGGCCGTCTCCGGTGGCATTAGTAACCGAAACGGACAATAATAATCTATAATCTTCGTCGTTCGTCTACTCAAATACGATTAAAAAACGTCTATGTTATGCTGATTCGGAAAATTATATACATTTGGGGGTACGACGTCCCTCCAGAGTGCCGGTTCCTCGGCACGCGGAGAACGCATGTCAGCCGAACTCGACACCCCGCCCTCGGACGCCGAGTCGCCCGACGAGACCGTCGAAGCGTCGTTTCCGGCCGTCGACCCCGACCCGTTCGACCGGGTCCTGGTCCTCGTCGACGGCGAGGAGACGGGACGAGCCGCAGTCGAGACCGGGATGCAACTGGCCGACGGGTTCGGCGCCGACGTCGACGCCCTCTTCGTCGTCGACACGCCCCGGCACTGGGACTTCGCCGTGGAGCGCCAGGAGGCCAGGGGGGAAGCCGCGGTCGAGTCGGCGGCGGACTGCGGCGAACGGCTGGGGCTCGAGGTGGAGAAGTGGTTCCGGTACGGTCGCACTCACGAGCAGGTGCTCGACTTCGCCGAGTCGCACGACGTCGACGCGATCGTCGCCGGCTCGCCGCGGTCGAGCGGGCTCGGTCGCCTGCTGCGTCCCGACTCGCTCACCCCGCGTCTCCAGCGCGACGCCGAGGTTCCCGTGGTGGTCGTCGGCGCCGGCGGGGACGGGTGATTCCCTCGCGTGAACGGGGACGAACCGGGCGAACGACGGGAACGAAACGTTTAGGCGGGTTCGTGGGGTACGATCATCCATGAGCAGCGGAAATCAGGGCGGGCTGATGTCTAGTGCCGGCCTCGTTCGGTACTTCGACTCCGAGGACCGGAACGCCATCACCATCGACCCGAAAACGCTGATCGCGTTCGCCCTCCTCTTCGGCGTCTTCGTACAGATCCTCTCGCTGACGGTCTGAAAGCCGTCGCCGGCGTCGCGTTTCTCTCGGTCGCCGCGTCCACAGCCGCTTTCCTGCCGGCCCAGTTCGACGATCGACGTATCTCGTATCGACACACCCTTATGGGCGGTCGATGAACCGTCGAGCATGAAATCCGTCGGCATCGACGCCATCGAGATCTGGACCGGAAACCTCAAACTCGACCTGCCCGGCACGTTCGCGGCCGTGAAGGGCGAGGACCCCGACAAGTACCGCAAGGGGCTCGGTCTGGAGGCTTCCTCGTTCCCGGACGTGTACGAGGACATCGTCACGATGGGGGCGAACGCCTCGAAGCGACTCATGGAGCGCGAGGGGCTGGAACCCGACGACGTCGGCCGCATCGACGTCGCGACCGAGTCGGCGTTCGACCACTCCAAGCCGGTTTCCACGTACATCGCGGGCTGTCTGGAGGAGGTCTTCGACGGCGACTTCCGGCACGCCAACAAGGGGGAGCGGAAGTTCGCGTGCGTCTCCGGCACCCAGGCGATCGACGACGCCTACAACTGGATCCGCGCCGACCGCAACCGGGGTCGCGCGGCGCTGGTCGTCGCCACCGACACCGCGCTGTACGAGCGCGGCGACCCAGGCGAGGCGACTCAGGGGGCCGGCGCGGTGGCCGTGCTCGTCGACGAGGACCCGGACGTCCTGGAACTCTCCGACGAACAGGGGTTCGGGAGCATGGACGAGACGGACTTCCTGAAGCCGAACCAGCAGTTCCCCAGCGTCGACGGGAAGCGGTCGATCCAGGTGTACCTCTCCCGGATGCGCGAGGCGCTGGAGGACTACGAGTCGGTCGCCGGTCGCGTCGAGGAGGGCGACTTCGTCTACGCGCCGTTCCACACGCCGTTCCCGGGGATGGTCCGCAAGGCGGGGCTGCTGGCGTACCGGCACATCACCCGCGGCACCGAGATCGAGGACCTGCTCGCCGAGGAGATCGGTCGCCAGCCACGCGAGGACGAGTACGGGTCCCGTGAGGCCTACGAAGAGGCGATCAGCGAGTACATGGACGCGCTGAAGGGGACCGAACGCTACCGCGACTGGTACGCGAACGTGATCGAACCGACGCTTTCGATCTCCTCCCAGGTCGGCAACTGGTACACCGGCTCGGTCCACATCGCCCGGGCGAGCGCGCTGCTGGCGGCGGCCGACGCGGACCGCGACATCGCCGGCGAGGATCTCCTCGTGGCCTCCTACGGGTCGGGCGCCCAGGCGGAGATCCACGCGGAGACGGTCCAGCCCGGCTGGCGCGAGGAAACGGAGGCGCTCGACATCGAGTCGCAGCTCGAGGACCGCTACGACCTGAGCTTCGAGGAGTACGAGCAGATCCACAACGTCCACGACTTCGACAAGGACGTCGAGGTCGACGCGTTCACCCAGCCCTCCGGCGAGTTCGCCTTCACCGGCTGGGGGCGGATGAACGAACGCAAGTACGAGTACGTCGAGTAGCGGGCACCCCTCGGCTCGGCCGGAGTCGCTCGTTTTCGAGCGTGTGAATCGATCTCCCGCGGCCTTTTTGCCCTTCTCCGACGTACGAGGACCATGACAGACGCTTCGCCGGACGAGCCCGTGGACGACTCCGAACCCGAGTCCGAACCGGGGGACGCCGCCGCCCGAAAGCCGATCGAACTGCACGACGGCGACGAGCTCGACGCCCTCGTCGCCGGCGAGCCGATCGTCCTGGTGGAGTTTTACACGAACAACTGCGGGATCTGTCGGTCGATCGAACCGGTGCTCGGCCACGTCCACCGCGAGACGAACGTCATCGTCGGCGCGTGCAACCCCCGGACCGACATGAGCCTGGTCGACCGGTTCTCCATCGGGAGCGTCCCCACCCTGGTGCTGTTTTACGAGGGGGAGCAGCGAGCCACGCTGGCGGAGGGGTTCCAGGGGGCGGAGCGGATCCTCTCGTTCGTCGAGTCGAACCTCCCCGACGGCGCCGAACTCGAGGGGCCGCTCGTCGGCTGATCGGTCCCGGCGCTCAAAGCTCCCCGAGGTCCGCGAGGACGTCCTCGATCTCCCGCGTCGAGACGGCAAGCGAGAAGCCGTCGATCCGGGCCAGGTCGGGGGCGTGCTCCCAGAGTTCGTCCTCGTCGATGCCGTGCAGCACCACCGCGTTCGGCGTCGGGTTGACCACCCGCATCGCCACGAGCGGGGACTCCCCGCGGGTGACCCCCGTGAACACCAGCGCCCGGTTCGTCGACTGGCCGTACAGCCGGTAGAACTCCTCGCTCGACAGGCGGGTGATCGCCGCGATGCTGTTTATGACTGTGTGGCCGTTCACCGTGTCCCGGTCCCCGCGAACGAGCTCCGTGGCCCCCATCGCCTCGTAGAACGTCGACAGCGACAGCGCCGTGGAGTACTCCCGGAGGTCGTAGACCACGTCGCTTTCGAACCCGGCGGAGATCACCCGCGCGTACTGGCGGATCCGCCCCCCGCCGCGGCGCTCGTCGATGTCGAGAAGGGCCTCCACCATCCGCGAGACGACGCCGATCCCCGGGGAGCTCCGACGCCCGCTCTCGTAGTCGGAGATCACCGACGAGGAGACGTCGAGCTGTTTCGCGAGCGCGGTCTGCGAGACGTCGAAGTCGGTCCGCCACTTCCGCAGCGTCGCGCCCGGATCCTCGCTCAGCGTGATCTCCCCGGCGATTCGACGGGCCAGATCCGCCCGCGTCGCCTCCCGATCCCCGTTGTCCATGGTCGTCCGTCGCGGGCGGCGGCGAAAAGCGTACCGAACCCGCGATTCGTCACTCGTCGAAACCTTCCCGTCGGGTCGGTTTCCCCCGGTCGGATGATTCTTAACGCTCCGGGCGAAACGGGGCAGCAGGACGTACGACGGCGGTGGACGGTGTCCACTTCCACGGCCGAGGGGAACGAGGGTGAGCATGAAAAAGGTACGATTCGTCGACACTGACCGGGGCGTCAGGGCGGTCGACGACATCGAGGACCGAACCTTCCAGTTTCACCTCCCCGACGGCAGCACCGTCGATTCGATCCCGGCGGATCGGTTCACCTTCCCGGTGACGGCTGCCGTCGAGGTGGGGGCCAGCCGGGTCCTCGTCCCCGAGTTCTTCGGACTGTTCGTGTACGACCGCGACGAGGGGGAGTTCGTTCGTACCGTCGAACCCGCGACCGAGGCGTCGATTTCTCCCGGGACGTACGACGTCGACCTCTCGAACGCGCCGCTGAAGATCTACGTTTCCTTCGAGGGCGCACTCGAGGTGAGCCGGTCTCCGGAGGGGACGGTCCTCGAGTTCGACGGGGACGGGTCGATCGAACTCGGCGCCCGGTCGCTCCACTCCCGCCCCGCCGGGACGATCACGACGACGGGATCCGTCGAGGACCTGATGTACGCCGTCTCCTCGTTCGGCTCCGCGATGAAGACGTTCTCGCCGGAGCGATCCTTTCCGACCCTCCGCGGGCATCCGCCGCGGCTCGAGGTGGGGGAGGAGCGCGCCGCCCCGGCCGGGATCGAACCGCCGGACACCGGGGTGGAGATCGCCGTCCCGCCGGACGTCAGGTCGGTGTACACCGTCGCCTCCCTGTCGTACTACCTCGGGGCCCGGATCGTCCCCGGGGACGATCCCGCGATCCTCGCCGGCGGGGACCGGTTCCCGCTGGTCGGGGAGGCCGCCCCGCGCAACGCCGACTCGCTCATCGACGGCGCGGCGGCGGCCCTGGAACGGCAGTTCGCGCTCGACTGCGCCGTCCGGACTGCGGGCATTTACGACGCGCGGCTCCGGGAGGCCGAGCGACTGAAACGGCGCGCAGATCTGGACCTCGACCGCCTGTACGGGCTCCCGCTGGCCGACCGGATCGGCGCGTACTTCGAGGTCCCCGGCCACGTCGCCGACGGTCTCCTGGAGTGGCACTCGACGACGGACGTCATGCCCTCGCTCCGGTACGCCACGTACCTCCCGTACGTCGTGGCGGAGCTATCCCACGTGCGGAGCTACGATCCGTCCGACGCCGACGCCGAACTCGCCGCGTCGCCGACCGATATGGGTGACTTCTTCCGGTCGACGGCGTCGGATCCGGCGCCGTCCGCCGGAGTCGGAACCCGATCGACGGCGGGGGACCCGGTCCGATCGACCGACGTCTCCGGTCGCAACCCGCCGGAGATCGACGAGGTAGTGACGCCCCCCGCGGTCGACACCGCCGCCCACGTGTGGCTCGCCGACCGGTATCCACTGCGGGCCGGAAAGCCGACGCTCGAGTCCCTGGAGCGGCGGTTCGGCTCCGACCGTGCGGGGATGGACTCCGAACGGATCCGCGTGCTCGTCGTGTGCAACGAGCCGGAAATGCGCGCGGAGAGCGATGGCCTCTACGGGTTCCGCGACTACTTCGAGTTCGACATCGACGTCCGTCAGGACCTCTCGACGGCGGAACTCCGCGAAACGCTCCGGGAGGAGTTCGACTTCTTCCACTACGTCGGGCACGTCGACGAACGGGGGATGCGGTGTCACGACGGCTGGCTCGACCTCCGCGACCTCGACGACACCGGCGTGGAACTGTTCTTCCTCAACGCCTGCACCTCGTTCCATCAGGGACGGGCGCTGGTCGACGCCGGCAGCCGGGGCGGGGTGATCACGCTCTCGGAGGTGTACAACTCGCTTGCCACCCGGTTCGGCCGGCGGCTCGCCCGGCTGCTGGACGCCGGCTTCGACCTGTACGGCGCGCTCGCGGCGGGACGGGACAGCGTCATCGGGGGCGGCATGTACGGGATCGTCGGCGACGGCCGGGCGTCGCTTTGTCACAACACCGACGGGGTTCCGACGCTGTACCACGTCGAACCAGTCGACCGCGCCGATCCAGTCG
>JAZKTH010000083.1:0-10500 GCA_036625675.1 Haloferacaceae archaeon | reverse complement strand
ATACGTCGTGACGTCCCCGACGGATCCACACGCCGACGGATCCACACGCCGACGGTTCCGCATCGTCGATATCGAGGCCCGGACGGCGGATGGAACTGCCGCCGGCGAGAGGTCGCGGGAGCGCGACGGCGGGAATACACGTACGTGTCCCAATGCCGGTAAAAGTGGGAACTCTTATGCAGAATCGTACATAACGCTCGCCCGTGAAACCGACACTACCGGGACCGACGCTGGGCGTCGTCGGCGGTGGACAGCTCGGACGGATGCTCGGGGAGGCGGCCGCGCCGCTGGGCGTGGAGCTGCTGGTTTTGGATCCGACGCCGGACTGTCCCGCGTCCCCGGTCGCGCGCGACCAGATCGTGGCTGGATTCGACGACCCGGAGGGCGTCCGCGAACTCGCGGAGCGGGCGGACGTCGTCACCTTCGAGATCGAACTCGCGGAGCCGGAGCTGCTGGAACGGATCCGCGGGGAGACCGGCGTCGAGGTCCAGCCGGACCCCGACACGCTGCGGACGATTCAGGACAAGTACGTCCAGAAGCAGGCGCTCGAGGAGGCGGGCGTTCCCGTCCCCGCCTTCGAGGCCGTGGAGGGGCCGGAGGCGGTGAAACGGGCCGTCGACCGGTACGGCGGGGTGATGTTGAAGGCGCGGGAGGGCGGCTACGACGGCCGCGGGAACGTCCCGGTCGCCAGTCCCGACGCCGCGGAGTCGGCGTACGCCTCCCTCGGCGGGGACGCGATGGCCGAGGAGTTCCTCGACTTCGAGCGCGAACTCTCGGTGATCGGCGTGAAAGGCGACGACGGCGTCCGGACCTACCCCGCGACCGAGACGGTCCACCGGGAGGAGATCCTCCGGGAGACGGTGACGCCGGCCCGGGCGAGCGAGGCGGTGCGCGAACGGGCGCAGTCGGTCGCTCGCGACGTGCTCGCCGAGATGGACGGTCGGGGCGTCTACGGGATCGAGCTGTTCGAGACGCGGGAGGGGCGGGTGCTGGTCAACGAGATCGCCCCCCGTCCCCACAACTCCGGCCACTGGACCATCGAGGGGGCGGCGTGCTCGCAGTTCCAGAACCACGTCAGGGCCACGCTCGGCTGGCCGCTGGGGCCGACGACGCGCCGGTGTGAAACGGCGGTCGCGAACCTGCTCGGCGACGTCGAGGAGCCGACGATCGCGGCGCTTTCGGGGGTCGAGAGCGTGCTCTCCGCGCCCGACGCCCACCTCCACTGGTACGGCAAACGCGAGGTCCGGCCGCTCCGGAAGATGGGACACCTCGCGGTCACGGCGTCGGAACGGAGGGACGGCTCCGGCGCCGAGGCCCGGCTCCTCGAACGCGCCCGGACGCTCCGGGAGGGGCTCACCTTCAAGGGCGGCACGGTCGAGGATCGACGTGGAGGCGACGACGCATGAGCGAGCGCGTCCAGCGACTGATCGAACGGCTCGAGGCGGAGGCACGGACGGAGACGCCGGCGGCGGCGACCCCGGACGTCGGGATCGTGATGGGATCCGACTCCGACCTGCCGGTCATGGAGGGTGCCTACGAGGCGCTGACCGAACTCGGCTTCGCCGAACAGACCGACTTCGCGGACCCGCCGGAGGCGCGGTTCAGCTTCGAGAGCTACGTGGTCTCCGCCCACCGCACGCCCGAACTGATGTACGCGTACGCCGAGACGGCCGACGACCGGGGAATCGACGTCGTGATCGCCGGCGCGGGGGGGAAGTCGGCGGACCTCCCGAACATGACCGCCTCGATCGCGTACCCCGTCCCGGTGATCGGCGTGCCGGTCCAGGAGAAGTCGGTCGACTCGGTGATCGGGATGCCCACCGGCGCGCCGATCACCGCGGTCGACGCCGGCAAGTCGTTCAACGCGGCGCTGTCGGCCGTCCAGATCCTCTCCCGGGAGCACCGGGAGCTCGAGGAGCGGCTGCTCGCGTACCACGAGGAGCTCGAAGAGGGCGTCGGCGAGGTCTCCGCCGCGCTCCACGACCGCGGCCTCGAGGGGTTCCGGGAGTGGGCCGACGGGGAGGCGGAGTGACGCGGACCGATGACGGACGACCGGGAGCTGCCGGAGTGTGCCCGACCGGAGTGCAGCAACCGGGCGGCGGTCCGGCTCCACGTCCCCTGGGACGAGAACAGGGTCGTCTGTCCCGCCTGCGCCAGGGCGCTCGTACAGCAGGACGGCGTCGTCGCCGAACCGCTGGCGGACGCCGACGACGAGTGGCCGTAGATTAAATAGGTGGAGCCGAAGGGACGCACATGGGCGACGCGGAACCGGGCGACGCGGAACCGGGCGACGGCGGCCGCGAACGGGATCGGTTCCGACGGGCGTCGCTCGCCAACGTCGTCGGAAACGTCGCCAAGATCGTTATCGAGGGTGCGGCGGGGCTGACGTTCGGCTCGGCCGCGCTGGTGGCCGACGCGGCCCACTCGATCGCGGACCTGGTGGCGTCGATCGTCGTGCTGGTGTGGGGGAGCCGCCGGTACGACGAGGCCGACACCACCCACCCCCACGGCCACCAGCGCATCGAACCGCTGACCGCGCTGTTCGTGGGGGCGGTGATCGTTCTCCTCGGCGGGAACCTGCTGTACGAGTCGGCCCGGGGGATCGCGTTCGGCACCGACGTCCGGTTCAGCTGGCTGCTGGTCGGCGCGCTCGGGTTCGCGATAGTGGACATGTACCTGGTGTACAGGTACACCGAAACCGTGAACGCGGGGATCGGCTCGCCCGCGCTCGCCGCGCTGGCGGCCGACTGCCGGAACGACATCTACACCTCGATCGCGGCGCTGGTGGGCGTGCTCGGCGTGCTGCTCGAGGTTCCGCGGCTGGACCCGCTCGCCGGAGCGTTCGTCAGCGCGCTCGTGATCTACCAGGGGATCGACATCGCCCGGGAGAACGTGCGGTACCTGGTGGGCGCGGCGCCCGATCTCGACAGCCGCGGGGAAATCGAGAAACGCCTCCGCGCCCACCCGGAAGTCATCGGAATCCACGACCTCGCGGTGTACTACGAGGGGCCGGTGCTGGAGGTCGAGGTGCACGTCGAGGTGGACGGAAGCCTGACCCTCCGGGAGGCGCACGACGTCGAGACCGAACTGGTGAGGGATGTCCGGGCGATCGAGGACGTCGGCGACGCCCACGTCCACCTGGATCCCGGCGGCATCGGCGAGTGGAAGGAACGGCCCGGGGAATAACGCGATCCGGGCGGATACCGCGGCCCGGGCGAATAGCGCGGGCCGGGCGCACGGCTGCGGCGCGGTCAACTCCTGGTCACGTCGGTCACCGAGTAGCCCGCCGACTCGATGGCGTCGACGATCGAACTCGCGTGTTCGGTCCCGCTGGTTTCGACCTCGAACACGAGGTACGCCTCCCCGATGGCGAGATCCTGAACCGACCGGTCGTGGCGGACGTTGTGGATGTTGGCCTCCCGGTCGGCGATGATGCCGGAGATGTGTTCCATCACACCGACCTGGTCGTCGATCTTCACCCGGAGGTTGAGCAGCTGTCGCCGCTCCGTCAGCGCGTGGACCAGCACCGTCCGGAGCATCGTCATGTCGAGGTTTCCGCCGCAAAGCAGCGGCATGACCGTCTCCCCCTCGACGTCGAGGTCGTCGCCGAGCAGCGCCGCCACCGACGCCGCCCCCGCCCCCTCGACGACCTGCTTGGCCCGCTCCAGGAGCAACAGGATCGCGTTGGCGATCTCCGTGTCGGAGACGGTCACGACCTCGTCGACGTGCTCGTCGATCAGCCCGAGCGTGAGGTCGGAGACGCCGCCGGTCGCGATGCCGTCGGCGATCGTGTTCACCTCCTCGAGGGTCACCGGGATCCCCTTGTCGAGGCTCTCGTGGACGGTCTCGGCGCCGGTCGCCTGCACGCCGACGACCCGCGTGTCCGGGGCGAGGTGATCGAGCGCGACGGCGATGCCGCTTATCAGTCCCCCGCCCCCGATCGGGACGACCACCGTGTCCACCTCGGGGAGGTCCTCGTACATCTCGACGCCGAGCGTCCCCTGTCCGGCCACGATGTCGGGGTCGTCGTAGGCGTGGACGAACTCCGCGTCGCCGTCGGCGGCCAGCGACCGGGCGTGCGTCATCGCTTCGCGGAAGTCCTGGCCGACGAGCTCGACGGTCGCGCCGTACCCGCGCGTGGCGTCGATCTTCGCCTGCGGGGCGTTGCGCGGCATCACGATCGTCGCGTCCGCCCCGCGGCGGGTCGCCGCGAGCGCGACGCCCTGAGCGTGGTTCCCGGCGCTGGCGGCGACGAACTCGGTGATCCCCTCCGCGACGGACCGGGAGATCCTGTTGTACGCGCCCCGCGTCTTGAACGAGCCCGTCCACTGGAGGTGCTCCATCTTCAGGTACACCGTCGCCCCGACCATCTCCCCGAGGGAGGTACTGCGCTCGATCGGGGTGCGTTTGACGACCGTCGGGTCGTCCAGCCGCTCGTTCGCCCGTTCGATGTCCTCGTACCGCACGCGCTGCGTGTTCGATCCCGTCATGCGTTCGACCCCTGCCACGCCCGGGAGCGAACGCGTCGACGCTCCCGGTGGCCTGGATGGGCCGGTTTTCGGGCTGGATTTCTCATAAGTCCACCGGTGACCGACGCCCGCGAGTTCACTGGACGTCCGCCCGCTCCAGGATCGCGTCCCGGAGCTCCCGGGCCGCCTCCCGCTCCCCCCGTGGGAAGTGGAGCGTGTTCTCGTCGACGGGATGGCTCAGGAGACCCCCGGTGTCGGCCCCGACGCCGCGCTGTCTGACCTGGACGTGGCCGGTGAAGATCCCCCGCTCGTACCCGACGGCCTCGACCTCCGAGAGCGGAATCTGCTTGTCCTCGAACATCGACCCCGACGACCGGGTTATCTCGATCCGGTTGGCGTACACCGACATCGATCCCCCTTTCGCCTCCAGCGTCGCGACGGGATCCCCGGCGGCGTCGTTCGCGGCGACCATGGAGACAGAAGCAGCGGCCGGGAGGAAAAGGTACCGGCGGAGTCGCGCGGGCGAGTATCGACGGAGATCACGCAGGTAAATTTTTACTGTGACACGCGAAATCACACCTACAGTGCCGGAGAGATCACCGGAACGGGACCGCGACACCGCCCTCGAGAAGCTGTTCTACCGGACCGAACCGATCCGGTTCGTCCACTGGCAGGGGCTCTCGGGGGCGAAGCCGACGGTCGTTCTCCTGGGAGTGATCACCGTCGTCTCCTTCATCACCGGGCTGTCGAACCTCAGCGAGACGGAGATCGCCCTGGGCGGACCGCTCGCGGACGTGTTGCCGGGGGCCGCGATCTTCGCCCGGTTCGGCGGCGTCCTGTTCGCGTTCCTCCTCGGGGGATTGACCGTCGGCCTCCAGCGCCGGAAGCGAGTCGCGTGGTACGGGGCCGTCGTCGTGCTGCTCGCGTCCACGACGCTCCCGCTTACGACCCTGCAGACGACCGACGTGCCGCTGTTGCTCCTGGTGGGGATCGCGCTGCCGCTTCTGGTGTGGAACCGGAGCCGGTTCGACAGGCCGCTCGGACTGTCCCCGCTCCAGATCGCCTCGCTCTCCTCGATCGTCGGCGTGCTGGCGTACGGGACGATCGGCTCGTACGGCCTCAGTTCGGGGCGCTGGAGTCGTGGTCGGACGCGTTCTATTTCGTCCTCGTCACGATCGCGACGGTCGGGTACGGGGACATCACGCCGACGACGCCCGAGGCGAAGTGGTTCTCCCTGTCGGTGATCATGTTCGGGACCGCCGCCTTCACGGTCGCGGTGGGGTCCCTGATCGGGCCGGTAATCGAATCGCGAATGGCAGCCGCGGTCGGACAAATTAGCGCATCAGACCTATCACTCCTCGAGGATCACGTCGTGGTCCTCGGATACGGCGAAATGACGGAACCGATACTCGAAGAGATCCGCGACGAGACCGACGTGGTGGTGGTGACCGAGGACGCGGCGGTCGCGGCGGATCTCAAAGACGAAGGGATCAACGTACTGACCGACGATCCGACGGACGCCGACGCGCTGCAGGACGCCGAGATCGGGACCGCCCGGGGCGTCGTGGTCGCCACCCACGACGACGCTCAGGACGTGCTCGCAGTACTGGGGGCGAAACGGGCCAATCCGGACGTCCGCGTGGTGGCGGCCGCCACCAGCCAGACCCACGTCGACAAACTCGAACAGGTCGGCGCCGACGACGTGATCAGCCCGACCACCATCGGGGGACGGGTGCTGGGTCGATCGGTGCTGGAAGGGACGGCCACCCGGTCGCTGTTCGAGTCGTGGGCGAACGGGGACGCGGACGAGGACGCAAACGAGGAGGAGTGACTGGATCGCCGGTTCCGCACGTCGGCGTCCGACCGGACGGCCCGATCCGGGGAGAACCCCGCCCGATTCGGAGAGAACCCCGCCCGACCCAGGGGGACCTCGCCCGATTCGGCGACAGTACTATGACGGCTGCCGAACACGAGCCAGTAGATGGGCCTCAACGACGTCAGTTTCGTCGAGGGTTACCTGCGGAGGGTACTCGGCCCGATCAGCCTGCTGTCCGGGGTGGTCGTCGTGTCCGGCTTCTTTTTCCCCGAACTCGTCGGCTCCGTGGTGTCCGGCCGGGCGTGGCTCCTGGTGGCGCTTACGTTCTTCGGGTCGGTGCTCGGGTACCTCTCGGTGTTGCCCGCCCACGGGGAGGAGCCCGACGACGGATCGATCGTGCAGTATCTGCTCCGGCTCCGGGTCCGGCTCCGGCGGGGGAAGATCGTGGACGCGGTCACCCGGTTCGCGTCCCGGCAGGAACCGGTCACGTTCGGCGCGCCGGTCGCGGTGTTCGTCGCGTTCTTCCTGATCGTCCTCTCGTGGCCCTCCGGCACGGCGACCGCGGTGGAGACGGTCCGGACCGTACTGCTGGTCGAGTTCGGGTGGGTGTTCCTCGGTGCGATGGCCGTGTCGGTGCTGTACTGTCTGTTCCTGCTGTTCGGCCCGTGGGGGGAGATCAGGCTCGGCGGCCCGGACGCCGAGCCGGGGTACACCTATCCGACCTACTTCTCGCTCGTGTTCACCGCCGGCATCGCCGCTGGCATCGTCTTCTGGGGGCCCGCCGAGGCGCTTTTCCACTACGGGACGCCGCCGCCGACCGTCGACGCGGCCCCGGAGTCGGACGCGGCGGTCGTGGGGGCGCTCACCTACGCGCTGTTCCACTGGGGCGTCTCCGCCTGGAGCGCCTACGCGGTCATCGGCGTCCCCATCGCGTACTTCGTCTACCAGCGCGGGGCGCCGCTCCGCGTCTCGGCGATTTTGACCCCGGTTCTCGGCGTCGACAACCTCGACACTGCGCCGGGGCGGCTGGTCGACACGCTGGCGGTGTTCGCGACGATCGGCGGCATCGCCACCTCGCTCGCGTTGATCATCCAGCAGTTCCTCAGGGGAATCCAGTTCCAGTGGGGGGTCGCCTCCGGGGGCGTCGACGCGGTGCTCTTCGTCGGGGGGCTCACGGTTATCTACGTGCTCTCGGCGGCGACGGGGATCGACCGGGGGATCCGGCGGATCGCCGGGGTGACCGTGGCCCTGTTCGCGATGTTCGCGGCGGTCCTGTTCGCCGTCGGCCCCAGTTCGTTCGTGGTCGGTCAGGGGGAAGCGGCCCTGGGAAGCTACGCGGGGAACTTCGTGTGGATGAGCCTCCCCGCCGGCGGGGAGTGGGTCGGCAACTGGACGGTGTGGAACTGGTCGTGGTGGTTCTCGTGGGCGCCGTTCGCCGGGCTGTTCCTGGCCGCCCTCTCTCGGGGACGGCGGATCCGCGTGGTGGTGTTCACCGGCGTGGTCGCGACCGCCGCCGCGTCGATGGCGTGGCACCTGCTCTTGGGCGGGACCGCCCTCCGCCTCCAGCACGCCGGCGAGGTGGACGTCCTCGCGACGATCGCGGCGGAGGGGGGATCCGAGGCCGTCGCCGGATTCCCGGTGTTCGCCGCGCTCCCGCTGAGCGAGCTGTTGATCTTCCTGTTCCTGGCGCTGATCGTGGTGTTCACCACCACCTCCGCGGACACGTCGACGCTGGTGGTGGCCGTCCTGACGACGGAGCTGGGTCGAGCGCCAACGACCGGCAGCGTCGTCTTCTGGGGCGTCTTCCAGGGCGCGGTCGCGGTCGCCGTGCTCCTGGTTGGGGGGGAGGAGACGCTGCAGGCGGTCGCGGTGCTGACAGGCGGCCCGTTCGCCCTGCTCGCGATCGTCGCGATCGCCGGGGTCTCGGTCACGTTCTACCGGGACGAGGGGGGACGAACCTCCCTCGTCCGGGCGGTGATCGACCGCCTCCCGACCATCAGCACTCACCACGACGTCGAACCCCCCGGGAAGGACTAGCCCGTTCGACGTCCGCAGGGGGGTGGATCCTCCCAAAGTTATTTTATCCCTATATGAGAAAGGTCAACGAGGCACGCATACATGTATGAGGCCATACTGATTCCGTACGACGGAAGCGACGAGGCGAAGAGGGGAGCAGAGCACGGGATCGAACTCGCGGCCGCGCTGGGGTCGACGGTGCACGCGATGTACGTGATCGACCTCCCGGGGGCACCGCGATCCGTGTACGTGAGGGAAGACGAGGAGGAGCTCCGGGAGAACTACCGGGAGTACGGCGAGGAGGTCACGGACGAAATCTGCGAGATGGCGGCCGAGGAGGGGCTCGACTGCGAAACCGTCATCAAGACGGGGAGCCCGGCAGAGGAGATCGTCGACTACGCCGACGAGACCGAAGAGGTCGAATCGATCGTCCTCGGATCGGCCTACAAGGGGACGCTCGGCGGACTCCTCGGCGGGACCGCCGACAAGGTCGTCAGGAGCGCGCCGGTGCCCGTAACGACCTATCGGATGGGGATGAACGACTGACGGCCCGACGAACGTCGTGCGCGGGACGCGGGAGACGCTAGCGGGTTTCGCGCAGGTATATCACGATACTCGCGCTGAGGAAGCACAGCCCCGCGACCAGAAACTCCCCGATGGCCATCGCGAGCAACGCGAGCCCGAACAGTGCGACCGCCAGGACCGCCAGTGTCGTCGGTATCACGTCCATTCTGCGTCAGTAACCAACAGCGTGGCCCGGGGCCAAAAGTTGGGGGGGTCCGCCTCCCCGACGTCGGGGATCCCCGGTCGGACGACCCCGCGCCCGGAACGTCGGGAGACCCGGCCGGGAGGCCGGTCAGTACCAGTGCTCGAACTCCCAGTGGTACCGACAGTTCTCGCAGGTGGCCCACTCGGGCACCTCGACCTGCTGTGGGTGACGCCGCCCGTGCTCCATGCGGGATCGGCACTTCGGACACTCCATGTACAGCAGTTCGAGGTCGGGGAACTCGTCGCGATCGAACGCCGCCGTGCACCGCGGACAGTCGATCGCGTCGCCGGGGCGGTGCTGGTAGATCTCGCTTCCACACTGGGGACACGACAGCGTGGCCGGCGGGCGGCTGTTCCACCCGGTGTCGCCCTCGAGCGTGGTGGTGTGTACCTCGGGAATCGCGAGCGTGAACCCCTCCATGTCCTCGTTCTCCTGGAGCGGCCCGATCAGCTGTCGCCAGAGCCACCGGCATTTTCCGATCACCACCCCGAGAATGTCACCCATTGACGAGAACGGTAGGAGCTACGCGAATAAATATGATTCGTCGATCAGGCGGAGACCGTGCTGAAGCCCCGATTTCCCCGGGGCCCAGGCCGGGTGATTCCGGGAAGGGACCCGGGCGGGACGGACCGAGACGGCCCCGCTGGACCGGCGATCGGCCGTCACACTTTCCATCCAGGGGCGTCTCTCCACGAGCATGCCGTCCACGAGGGGAGCCCGGCGGATCGCCACGCCGCCGCGATGGGTGATCCGCGGATGAGTCTCGCCGGAGCGCTCGATCCGGGCCTGATCACGGACGCGTCCGGGCCGGCGCGAGCGGTCGGGTCGTTCGTGTGGGTGCTGATCGTCGGCGGCGCCGTCCTCCGCTACCGTGGGGCGTTCGTCGATCGGTCGACGGACGCCTGGCTGGAGCGACCGGCGATCGCCGTCGTCTACGGCGCCACCGTCTATGGGCTCGTGCTCTTCGCGACTGGATACGTCTTCAGCCAGATCGCGAGGCTGGCCCCGGCCAGCGGACGGCTGGTGCAGGGACTGGTCGTGGTGGCCGGCCTGCTTTTGCTTGCGGTGACTGCGGTGGGCTTTACCGTCGTCGGAATCGGCCTCACCGAGATCGAGAGCCGCCGCCGACCGTGGGCCGGACTCGCCCTCGGGGCGGCGATCAGCGCAGTCGTCTGGGTCGGGCTGCCGTTCGCCCTGGGCCTCGTGGCGTGGATCCTCTTGGCGTCGGTCGGCGTCGGCGGTCCGATGCGCCGGTGGGTCCACGCCGACGAACCCGCCCGGAGTTCCCCCGGGTGAACGCGGCGGGAGCGAAGGCGGGACGCGGAACGTTCCCGCGGGACCTCCGAGTGTCGGTCGAACAACACTCATATCCCTGGGGCGCCTCCCTTCGTTCATGACCCTCGCTTCGCCGAGCGCTTTCGCGTCGCCGA
>JAZKTH010000082.1:0-10530 GCA_036625675.1 Haloferacaceae archaeon | reverse complement strand
GCCCCGAGTGGATCCTCGTGATGGGAGTGATGGACGGGGTGATCTTCGCGATCCTCTGGTACGTGATCGGCTACAAACAGTGGCTCGTCGGCCAGCGACACGGCTACGTCACCCTCGGCGAAATGCTGGGGGACCGATTCGGCTCCCGGCGGCTCCGGGCGACCGTGGCGGGGATCAGCCTCTTCTGGCTGTTCCCCTACGTGATGCTCCAGCAGATGGGTGCGGGCGAGGCGCTGGTGGGGCTCACCGACGGGGCGGTCCCCTACTGGGGCGGCGCGGCGCTCGTAACCGCGTTCATGATCCTGTACGTGACGCTCGCCGGACTGCGGGGCGTCGCCTGGACCGACACGCTCCAGGGGCTGTTCATGCTGTCGATGGTGTGGATCGCCGTCGTGTGGGTGCTGGCGGTCGCGGGCGGGCCGTCCGCCGCGACCGGGGCCCTCGCCGAGTCCCATCCCGAGTTCCTGGCGCTCGGGGGCGGCGTCTACACGCCGCAGTTCGTCATCTCCACGGCGGTCACCATCGCGTTCGGCGTCACCATGTTCCCCCAGATCAACCAGCGGTTCTTCGTCGCCGAGAGCGACCGTGTGCTCAAGCGATCGTTCGCGCTGTGGCCGGTGCTCGTGCTCCTGCTTTTCGTTCCGGCGTTCCTCCTGGGAACGTGGGCGGCGGGACTGGGCGTGGCCGTCCCGGAGGGGGCGAACGTCGTTCCGGTCGTGCTCAACGAGTTCACGCCCGGCTGGTTCGCCGCGCTCGTGATCGCCGGCGCGATCGCCGCGATGATGTCCTCCTCCGATTCGATGCTGCTGTCGGGCTCCTCGTACTTCACGCGTGACGTCTACCGGCCGCTCGTCGATCGGGACGTGAGCGAGAGGCGGGAGGCGTGGCTCGGGCGGGCCGGCGTGGCGGTCTTCGCGACCGCCGCGTTCTTCGCCAGCCTGACGCGCCCCGGGACGCTCATCGAGGTCGGGGACACCGCGTTCTCCGGATTCGCCTTGCTCACCCTCCCGGTGATCGCGGCGCTGTACTGGGACCGAACCACCGGCGACGGCATGCTCGTGGGCATCGTCGTTCCCCAGATCGTCTACGTCGCTCACGTGTTGCTCCCGACCTGGACCGTCCCGGGCACGGAACTCGCGCTGTTCGCCCGGACCTACGGCGGGTGGGACGTCGCGCTCGGCCTCATGGGGCTCTCGCTTGCGCTCACTGTCGCCGTGTCGCTTTCGACGCCGCCGGAACCGACGGCCGACGCGACGCGGTTCGACATCGGCGACTGATAATGAGGAGCCCCCCGGCGGGGGCGACCCGACGCGTTCCTCCGAACCCCCGGCGGGCCGTCGCCAGGGACGACGACCGCTCAGGAATCACTCCCCGGCGGCGAGTAACTCGGTGGCAGTGAGAAGCGACTCGAGCTCGATTCCGTGTTCGGCCAGGAGTTCGCCGGCCCCTTCCTCCCGGTCGACGACCACGAGCACGCGGTCGACGGCGGCCCCGGCCTCCCGCAGTGCCTCGACCGCCGAAAGCGCCGAGCGTCCGGTGGTGGCGACGTCCTCCAGCACGATCACCTCCTCGTCGGGATCGAGCCGCCCCTCGATCCGGTTGCCGGTGCCGTACTCCTTGGCCTGCTTGCGGACGACGACGTACGGCCGGCCGAGTTCGACGGCGGTGACCGCGACCAGCGGCACCGCCCCGAGCGCCACGCCGCCCAGCGTCGCGTCGCCGTCGGCCAGTCGGTCGGCGAACGCCGACGCGATCGCCTCGAGGCAGTCGGGGTCGGTCTCGAAGAGGTACTTGTCGACGTAGTAGTCGCTCGTTCCGCCGTGTGACAGCTCGAACTCCCCGAACCGGACGGCGTCGGCCGCCCGCAGCGCCTCGACGAGCCCGCGATCGGGTTCCGTGTCGGTCATCATCGGAGCCAGACGGGTGAAGGGGATAAAAGGGCCGCGAACGAGGCTCACTCGGTCCTGACCTGGACTGTCCCGTCGCCGGTGACGCCGACCAGCAGGTCCCGCCGGACCTTCCGCCCCTGGACCGCGTCCCCGGCGGCGTCGCTTATCGCCTTCATCAGATCCGGCGCCGTGCGGTTCACCTTGACGCCGGCCTCGTCGCAGGCGTCGTACACTCGCTTGGGGATGTCGTACAGGTCCGTCCCGGTCTCGATCTCCACCTGCACCGGCGCGGTGAGCGCCTCCGCGAAACTGACGGTTTCGCTCGCCTTCCGGACGTTCTCGCGGGCGCTCGCCTCCACGCTGGAGACGTTGGCCCGCGAGGTGCCGAGCCGCCCCGCGATGTCGGCCTGTCGGAGGCCCCGCTCGCGCAGCGCCAGCACCTCGGCCTGCCGCCTGGTGAGGATGTTCTCGTCCGGGTCGAAGCCGAGCCGCCCCAGCAGCTCGTCGACGTCGACGTCCGCTGCGTCACCGGCGTCGTCACTCATGCGCGGCGTTTCGTAGCGAGCGTGCAAAAAGGCACCCGAAAACCCGCGGTCGAGCCGACCGACCGCGGGCGAGGAACTGTCCGCTCGGTGTCGGGCACGGCGGGGGCTCCGGGTCCGGGGCCGAGCCCGAGCCCGATCCCGCCTTATCCGCCCCAGAAGTTCTCCCGGCTTCCGAGCCGCTCCCGCTGGCTCTCGCGTCGATCGTCGGTTTCCTCTTCGCCCTCCCCCTCGTCGCCGGTCGCCACCTCCGCGGAATCGGCGTCCTCCGCATCGTCCTCCTCCCCCTCCTCGGGGAGGCGTTCGACCACTTCTTTGGCGGTCGCGTGGTTCGACTTCACCCGGTGGATGCGGACCTTCGCCCGGGCCTCGGGGAGCAGGCCGTCGACGAGGACGATGAAGCCGTCGTCGGTCCGACCCACGCCGGCGCCGCTCTCGTGGATGTCGTCGACGTCGACGATCACCTCCTCGCCCGGCTGGACGGGCTGTTGCTTCAGCTCGGAGATCGGCATGTTGTAGTGGTTGCACCACTCGGCCCCCCCGCGGTCGCCGTAGTGCTGACAGCCCATTCCCTGAATACGTTCCTGAAAACTCGGGCAGTCGTCTGCGAGCGGACAGTTCGGCATACCTGCGTTAGGTCGGGCAGCGGTCTAAACGTTTCCGGCCCGGTTCCACGGCGCGTCCGCGAAGTCGACGACTCGTTCCTCGGTTTCGATCCGGTCGATACGCTCGATCGCGTCCCCGTCGAGGTCGAGATCGCGGGCGGCCCAGTTCTCCTCGACGTGTTCGTGGCTCGCGGCCTTCGGGATGGGTGCCACGTTCTCCTTCGAGAGCAGCCACGCCAGACTCACCTGGGCCGGCGTGGCGTCGTACTCCGCGGCCACCGCCCGGATCGTCTCGTTCTCGGCCACCCGATTGCGCGCCAGCGGGGAGTACGCCACCAGCCAGTGGTCGTCCTCGACGGCGAACTCCCGCAGTTCCCGCTGCTGCAACAGCGGGTGACACTCGACCTGGTGGGCGAAAAGCGGCGCGTCCAGCCGGTCGATCGCCTCCCGGAGCTGGTCCGGCCGGAAGTTCGAGAGCCCGACGCGGTCGATCACGCCCTCCTCGACGAGCCGGTCCAGCGCGGGGAGCGTCTCCTCGGGGTCGTACGTCCGGATCGGCCAGTGGACGTACAGCAGGTCGATGCTGTCCACTCCCAGGCGTTCGCGGCTCTCTCTCGCCGACCGGATCGCGTCGTCGTACCCCAGGTTGTCCGTCGAGAGCTTCGTCGCCACGAACAGATCCTCGCGCTCGACGCCGGCCCTGTCGATCCCGTCCGCGACGTACGCCTCGTTGTCGTAGGACTGCGCCGTGTCGACGTGCCGGTACCCGACCTCGAGGGCGTGGGCGACCCCCGCCCTGCACTCCTCGGGGTCGTCTAGCTTGTACGTCCCGTAGCCGAACCGCTCGAACGTTTCGGTCACGCGTGATCGTTCGCGTCCGGCCGACGTATAGCCACCGTCCGCGGCGATCCGGACGACGACGGTGTTTAAGTGATCCCTGGCCGGATTCGACGCCATGCGCGAGGTCGCAGTCGAGGGGTTCGTCGGGGAGTCGCCCGCGCGGGTGCGGCAGCACCTGACCCCCGAGCGGGTCGTCGCCTACGAGGGGAGCTTCGAGGTCGACCGGGTCGAGACGGCGGGGGACGCGACGTTCGTGACCGCGACCGGTCCGGGGCTGGAGCTGACTCTGCGCTTCGAGGAGCGCGAGGGGGGACTCTACTACACTCAGGAGGGGGACGCCGGCCCCTTCGCCGCGATGGAGACGTGGGTCGATGTCTCGCCGGAGGACGAGGGCTCGCGCGTCCGCCTCGCCTCCGCGGTCGAGCTGGCCGCGCCGCTGCCGTTCGGCGACCGTCTCGCCGGCTGGAAGCGACGGGGGGAGCTGAAGCGGGCGCTGGAGGCGCTCCGGACCGACGTCGAGTGACGGACGACTACAGCCGGGAGCGGTCGCCGGTGCCGCCGGTGAGCGCGCTCGCGAGCGCGCCCCGGACCACGACGTCCTCGCCGAGGTCGGTGAGGCCGATCGCGGGGACGTTGATGAACACCATCTCGTCGAGTCGCTCGCGGATCGGCTCGAGCACCCGGTCGGGGTTGTTGAGCGCGACCGCGCCGCCGACGGAGATCACCAGCGGCGCGTACGCGTGGATCACGTTCGCGACGCCCATCGCGTTCCAGTGGGCGAACTGGTCGAGGACGTGGTCGGCGAACTCGTCGTCGCCGGCGTGATCGAACACGTCCGCCGCCGAGAGGTCGGGGTCCTCGATCGGGAGCGCGGTCTCGACGGGGTCCTCGGCGTGGAGCCGGCGGGCGTACCGGGGGATGTTGTTGCCCGAGCAGTACGCCTCCCAGTGGCCGTCCTTTCCGCAGCCACAGGTCATGAACCCGGTGGGATCCAGCGTCATGTGGCCGACCTCGCCGGCGTTTCCGTCCCAGCCGGCGAGCACGTTTCCGTCGACGCACACGCCCGCACCGATCCCCGAGGAGATCGTCAGGTACACCATGTCGTCCGGGTTGCGGTCGGAGTGGAAGCGCTCGCCGATGACGCCGGCGTTGGTGTCGTTGTGCAGGTACACCCGGTCGGTTTCGAGGAGGGCGGAGAGGGGACCGGTGAGGGGGATCTGACCGATTGAGTCCGGGAGGTTCGCCGGGTTCTGTACGGCGCCGGCGGCGAGGTCCAGCGGACCGATGGACCCGATTCCCGCCGCGGCCGCCGCCCCCGGGTCGATCCCGGCGTCGGCACACGCCTCACGCACCCGGTCGAGCACCGCCTCCGTGATCGCGATCCCGGACGGACCCTGCGGCGTCGACCCCTCCGCGGCCCCGAGAACGGTCGCGTCGTCGTCCCCGACGACGGCCCTGACGTTCGTCGCCCCCAGATCGACGCCCACGTAGTAGGCCATCACCACAAGCAGGTCGCCGACGCGACTTAATAAGGCCGCTTCGCGCCTTCCGGGTCCGGAGAGCCCTGAACGGGCCCGAACGAAGGGAGGCGGTTCACAGGGTGTCGCCGCGGACGAACGTCACCGGGCACGGCGAGGAGAGCATCACGTCCTGGGCGACGCTGCCGAACACCGCCTTCCCCGTCGGCGACCGGCGCCGCCCGCCGACGACGACGCTGTCGGCGCCGACGTCGGCGGCGAGGCGAACGATCTCCTCGCCGCGGTCGCCCACCGCCCCGCGGACCTCCGTGGCGATCCCCGCGGCCTCGAGTTCCTCGGCGATCCGGCGCACCAGCGCATCCCGCCGGACGACCTCCGTCGGGAACACCTCCTCGCGGTCCGGATCGAACCCGAGTTTCGTCGCGAGTTCCTCGTAGGTGTCCCGCTCGAGGACGTGCGCGATCACCACGGTCGCGTCGGTCGGTTCCGCGAGTTCGACGGTCTCCTCGATCAGCCGATCGGTCGGGTCGCCCTCGTCCGGTCCCACCGCCAGGAGTACTGTGTCGATAGCCATCTTTGATTCGGGGTTCGCGCCCGAGGGGAATAAACCTGTTGAGTAATTCACTCGAATAAGAATAAATATTTATCAGGGTTTGTAATCCCGGCGTTCGGCCGGTTCGTCGTTTCGGGCGTGGTCCGCGATTTTCGGGGCATTTCCGGACGGTAGTTGGCGCGGTTTCCGGGAGTAGCGGTCGCCAAAAACACGGCAAGCAAAACACCGATACCGGTGTGCGTCCTTGTGATGGGTATGCAAACCGAGAACGGAACGCGCGTCCGCGAGGTAATGTCGACGCCGCTGGTGACGATTTCGCCGGAGGCGTCGGTCGCGACCGCCGCCGAACGGATGCACGAGGAGGAGATCCGCGCGCTGGTCGTTCGGACCTCCCCCCGGTCGATCGTCAGCAGCACCGACGTCATCGGGGCCGTCGCCGAGGGGAAGGACGTCGCCGACCTGCGGGTGTCGGACGTGATGACCACGGACGTGGAGACGGTGACCCCCGACCTCTTCATGGAGGAAGTCGCCGCGATGATGACGACCTACGGGATCGAGCACCTCCCCGTCGTCGAGGACGGGTACCTGGGCATGATCTCCTCGACGGACGTGACCGCCCACCTGTCGTGACGGCCGTCGCCGGTCGTCGCCGGCCGTCGCCGACCCGGGCACAGCGGCCGCCGCTTCCGCGTCGCGCCGTTTCCGCGTTGCGCCGCTTCCGCGCGCGCCCCTTCCGCGTCGACTAGCGGACCGCGGCCGCCGCTTCCGACAGGGTGAACGTTCCCTCGTACAGCGCGGTGCCGACGACGACGGCGGCCGCCCCAGCCTCGTTTAGTTTCCGGACGTCGGAGACGCTCGCGACGCCGCCGCTCGCGACGACCGGCACGTCGACCGCGTCGGCGACCCGGGAGACCAGTTCTGCGTTCACGCCCTCGAGTTGCCCCTCCACGTCGACGTCGGTGAACAGGATCGCGCCCGCCCCGAGTTCCTCGTAGCGTTCGGCCGCCTCGGCGGGATCGAGTCCGGTGGCTTCGGTCCAGCCGGAGACGACTACCTCCCCCCCTTTCGCGTCGAGGCTCACCATCACCCGACCGGGATGCGTCGCCGAGATCTCCTCGACGACCGGGGGATCCTCCACCGCGGCGGTGCCCAGGATCACCCGGTCGACCCCCAGCTCGAGCAGGTCCCGGGCGTCGGCGGCGGTCCGGATCCCCCCGCCGACCTGGACCTCGACGGGATCGGCGCCGGCAGGGCCGTCCTCGGCGCCGACGGCCTCGACGATCGCCTCGATCGCCCCGGCGTTGACGCGCTCCCCCTCGAACGCGCCGTCGAGGTCGACGAGGTGGAGGGTCGACGCGCCGGCGTCCACCCACTGTCGCGCGGCCGCGACCGGATCGCCGTAGCGTTTCCCGGTGCCGCGCTCGCCCTGGACCAGCTGGACCACCTCGCCGTCCTGGACGTCGACGGCCGGCACCACCTCGAACTCGGGGAACGGACTCATGCCCGCCGGTTGGCCGTCGCCGCTGAAGGGGCTACCGGTTCCGGCGGCGGAACCGCCGAACCTATATTCCGTCCCCCCGCTACTGGCGAACCGTGCCGCGCTTCCAGTACCCGTGTCCGGGCTGTCGGACCACGAACAGCCTCCACCAGCAGGGCTGCTCGTTCGAGGGGGCCGACTGGAGCGCGATCGAGAAGGCCTACACCGACGTCGTCGCAGTGCTCTCGGATCCGGGAACCGCGCCGCTGTCGGAGTCGTCGCTCCGGGAGGCGGTCCACGGCGAGTGGAGCGGGCTCCACAAGGCCGCGCTGGGCGTCCTTCGCGGGGAAGGGCGCGTAGTCGAGGAGGGCGACGAACTGCGGCTGCTCACCGCCGCCGAGTACAAGGAGCAGGTCTCGGAGCCGGACCGGGAACCCATGCGAACGATCTACCGGCACGGCTCCGTCCCGGGGTGTCACGACAACGCCGTGTTCGCGATGATCGCCTGGTACGAGATGGTCGGCCTCTCGTGGGCCGAAACCAAGGAGAACGTCGTCGAGTGGCTCCGGACGTCGGGCGCGTGGGACCGGGGCGGCTTCGAGGAGGCGTCCCCGGAGGAACTCGTCGAGAAGAAGCGCCACGTCTACGAGGCGGGCTACGGCTGGAAGGAGAAGGCCCAGGCGGCGAAACGCGTCATCGAGCGCCGTCGGTGACCCTCCCCCAGGGAAAGGAGTCGGGCGCGTACGTCGCCGTCGCGGTTCCTTTCGACGGCTGTCAAAGCATACTTACCGCCAGCGCGGCGAATGACGGATAATGAGCACGGACACGGAGGACCCCGGCGAGGACCGGCGGAAGTACGAGTTCCGCAAGGTCATCGAGGAGCTTCAGGAGTACGAGGGGTCGGGCACCCAGCTCGTCACCATCTACATCCCCGAGGACAAGCAGATCGCCGACGTCGTCAACCACGCCACCCAGGAGCACAGCGAGGCGTCGAACATCAAGTCGAAACAGACCCGGACGAACGTCCAGGACGCGCTCACCAGCATCAAGGACCGCCTGCGGTACTACGACACCTACCCGCCCGACAACGGGATGGTGATCTTCTCGGGCGCGGTCGACTCCGGCGGCGGGCGAACGGAGATGGTGACCCGGACGCTGGAGTCGCCGCCGGAGCCGATCCAGTCGTTCCGCTACCACTGCGACTCCGATTTCCTCACCGAACCGCTCGAGGAGATGCTGATGGACAAGGGCCTATTCGGCCTGATCGTCCTCGACCGCCGGGAGGCCAACGTCGGCTGGCTGAAGGGCAAGCGCGTCGAGCCGGTCAAGTCCGCCTCCTCGCTGGTCCCCGGCAAGCAGCGGAAGGGTGGCCAGTCCGCCCAGCGGTTCGCCCGACTGCGCCTGGAGGCGATCGACAACTTCTACCAGGAGGTCGCGGAGATGGCCAACGACCTGTTCGTCCCCAGGCGCCACGAGCTCGACGGCGTGCTCGTGGGCGGCCCCTCGCCCACGAAAGACGAGTTCCTCGACGGCGACTACCTCCACCACGAGATCCGCGACAAGGTGATCGGGAAGTTCGACGTGGCCTACACCGACGAGTCCGGGCTCTACGACCTCGTCGACTCCGCCGGGGAGGCGCTCGCCGACCAGGAGGTCGTCAAGGACAAAAACCAGATGGAGGAGTTCTTCGAGAACCTCAACACCGGCCAGAAGGCCACCTACGGCTTCGAGCAGACCCGCCGGAACCTCGTGATGGGGTCGGTCGACCGGCTGCTCCTCTCGGAGGACCTCCGGTCGGACGTGATCGTCTACGAGTGCCCCAACGGCCACGAGGAGTACGAGCTGGTCGACGCCCGCCACTCGACGCCCGACCACGAGTGCAGCGAGTGTGGCGAGCCCGCCGAGGTGAAAGAGCGCGAGGACGTCATCGAACACCTGATGGCGATCGCCGAACAGCGCGGCACCGAGACGAAGTTCATCTCTACCGACTTCGAGAAGGGCGAACAGCTGTACGACGCCTTCGGCGGCATCGCCGGCATCCTGCGGTACTCGACCGGGATCTAGTGTTCGTCGATCCCCCGGACGGCCGTCAAACCTGCTCGTGGAGCTATCAGTTATAAGGCCGAGGCGACCGATCACCACACCATGTCCCTCGACAGATACGCGTCCACGCTCGACGACCTCGATCCCGACGAGGGCGAGGTCGAAACCGGCGAACTCGTCGTCACCGACGACGTGCTCGTGAAGGCGTTCGCGCTGGGCCCCGGCGCGGAACTCGACCCGCACGAACACGCCGACAGCACCAACGTCTTCCACGTGCTGGAGGGAACCGTCACCGTGCTCCAGGGCGAGGAGAGCGAGCGCGTCGACGCGCCGGGGGTCGTCCTCCACGAACGGGGCGTCGATCACGGCGCGCGAAACGACACCGACGAGACGGTCGTGTTCACGGCGAGTCTCTGTCCGCTGCCGTCTTGATAATGATTATTGTAGCGATTTACCGGTCGATCGGCCCACCCGGTGGCCGATCGTCCGGTTACGGCCTACAATAATCATTATGAGAGGAGAACCCCTTTACCGGTAGGTGCCGTCGTGACGCGCATGAGCGAGAGCCAGCGACGGGCCGCCGTCTCCCGGGAGACGGCCGAGACCGACGTGGAGGTGACCCTCGTCGTCGACGGCGACGGCGAGGGCGAGATCGACACCGGCGTGGGCTTTTTCGATCACATGCTGGCGTCGTTCGCGAAACACGGGCTGTTCGATCTGACGGTCCGGTGTGACGGCGACCTCGACGTCGACGACCACCACACCGTCGAGGACGTCGCCATCGCCGTCGGCGAGGCGTTCGCGGAGGCGCTCGGCGACAAGCGCGGGATCGTCCGGTACGCCGACCGGCGGGTCCCGCTGGACGAGGCGGTCGCCAGCGTCGTCGTCGACGTCTCGGGACGCCCGCGGTGGTACTTCGAGGGCGCGTTCTCCGGGGAGCGGGTAGGGGAGTTCACGAGCGACATGGCCCGCCACTTCGGCGAGTCGCTCGCGATGAACGCCGGTCTCACCGTCCACGCCGACGTCGAGGGGGAGAACGCCCACCACGAGGTCGAGGCGCTATTCAAGTGCCTCGCGCGGGCGCTCGACGACGCCACCCGGAT
>JAZKTH010000081.1:0-10557 GCA_036625675.1 Haloferacaceae archaeon | reverse complement strand
ATTGGGCACTAACTGGACCGCTCGAATCATAACCCATGCGACCAGTAGGAACAGTGAGTACAGAACAAGTATCATCTCAAAGAACGGGAAAGCAACCTCCTTCACATGTGGTCTCGACCACTTGGAATAAGCCGGTTGACGGACATCCGGATCGATACTCTCCGGTAAGTGCTCCTCCACGCCCTGAAGATGACGCTCTCCTATTATCGCTACCACGCTATCACCTTGATTGACGGCTTCAGCGATCTTATTCGCGATTATCTTATCCCGATTATTCTCTCCCTCCGACCTTTGGGTGTTGTACATTCGTATCCCCAGTACAGGGAGAGCGAAACCTAGAAACAGAACTGTAGCTCCCCAGAGATTCGGGAAAACAACACCTACAGCTACACTCCCCGGTACCAAACTGTAGAATAATAAAGCGGAAAACACCTGCATAAACAACGGTGTGTTCTCCAAGAGATCTGAATCAGCGTCCCTGGTATATACGACATCAGTCTCCTGTACCTCCGCCAAATCCAAGAGAATATCCTTAGACACGTACACACGGCCCATTATCCAGAACAAGGCAGAAACAGAGATCTGGAACCAACCATCACTCCAGCCATAATCCGGCTCGGAACCTTGGCCTTCCAATACCAAGGTATCGAAACCCTGCTTCACCAACTCTTTCTCTTCCTCAAGATCACCCATACTGGTGTGGAATTCTCCCTTCAAGACAACGTCGGACATTCGTTCTGTCTAAATAATAGATAGAAAACTGTAATTAAACCGTTCCCCCTGTCTCAACTTCACCTGCTACCGGACCACCGTCTAACCCACAGGAATTTAAAATTCTAAAATACTGTTTATAACACCGTTAGACTCTAGTGCATTCCGCACATCAAGTCTAACGTTAGTTATGAGGCCTCGGCACTCATAGGGCTCGTCACGACCGGGTGCCAGCCGGTTCGGAGCGGTGCTTCGTCATCGGCCACCCGGACGTTCGACGCCGGCCCTCAAAGGCGTTACCGACGTATTCCACCGGCGGACCGGGCCTCGGTTTCCGACAGTTTCTCACCGCGTCCCCTCGAATCACGTCACATGGCCAACCTGATCGAAACCCCGCCCCTCGACGGCGAGTCCGCCACGGTGACGGCCTGGAAGGCCGACGTCGACGCCGACGTGGCGGCGGGCGACCCGATAGCAGAACTCGAGGGGGGCGCGGAAACGACGACGGTCACCGCTCCAGCGACGGGACGACTTACCCACGCCCTCCTCGACGTCGGCGAGGAAGCTCCGCCGGGAACGCCGCTCGCGATCGTCACCGATACCGACGGGCCAACACTCCCCGAGCGAGCCGTCACCGCGGAGGTCGCCCCTGACTACTCCGGAACCGTCACAGCCGGCTCCGTCGCCTGGCGCATCGACTCGGGGGAGGAGTTCGGGAGTGGGACAGCCCCCTCGCCCGTGGACCTGTTTCTCGGGGGGCTTTCGGCGTGTCTCGCGGTCAGCGTCGGCGTCCAGGCCGACATCCGCGACGTCCCTCTTTCGGGCGTCTCCGTCGACGCCTCCGCCACCCCGGTGGAGGGTACCGTGGAGTCGATCGCTCTCCGGGTCCTGGTCGACCTCGGCGAGGGGGCTGGTGACCTCGAAGACGACGTCCTCGATCGGATCGTCGCGATAGGGGAACGAACCTGCCACGTGGCCGAACTCCTCCGGGATGATCTCCCGATAGAACTGACCTGGGAACGGGTCTGACCTCTCCCTTTGGGGACTCCACCCCGGTCAGTCGCCGGCTTCGATCCGGACCGTGGCGCCCCCCTCGAGGTCGGCCAGGGGGGCGACGTCGGAGAGTCGGGCCACGACGTTCACCGGCGAGGCGGCACGCGGTTCGGTTCCCTCGCTTGCCGGCGTGGACCCCCAGAACAGGCACAGCGCGTTCCCCCGGGGCCAGTAGGCGATCGCCCCCACCGGGACGGTCGCCCTGGCGTTCTCGGCGGGGACGTCGACGGGAACCTCGAAGTAGAGTTCGTCGCCCCAGCGGGCGGCCTCGCCGGAGAGCGGCAGCGCGTCGGCGACCGCCGCACGCGTCTCCGGACTCCCCTCGACCCAGTCGGCGACCAGTTCCCGATCGTCGACCAGGACTGTGAGGTCGCGTTCGGACATGGCGTCACTCCCTCCCCCCGGTCCGCCGGCCGTCCTCCCGACCACGGTTTCCGCGATCGACGCCCTCGAACTCGACGCGCGCGCCACCGCCGGCTCCTTCCCTCAGGGAGACGTCCCAGCCGTGGGCCCTCGCGGCGTGTTTTACCAGCGCCAGCCCGAACCCGGTCCGGTCCCTGCGTTCGGACACGCCGGCTTCGAGGACGTCCTCGCGCCGCCCGTCCGGGATCCCGGGGCCGTCGTCCTCGACGGCGAACCCGCCCGGACGGTCACACACGCGGACTGTGACATCGGGCCCGGCGTGTTCGACCGCGTTCCGATACAGTTCCCGGAACGTCGCCGACAGCCTGTCGTCGTCCCCCAGCACGACGCCGTCGGCGTGAACGCGCAGCGTGGCGTCCCCGGTTCCAACCCGCTGCCAGCTCGATTCGGCCACCGCCGCGAGTTCGACCGGCTCGAACTCCTCGACTGGCCGCCCCTGCCGCTCCAGCGCGTCCAGGTCCCCCGCGAACGATTCGAGTCGATCGAGGGAGTCCGTCACCCGGTCGAGCGCGTCCACGTCACCCGGCGTCCCGCCCGCGTCCGGATCCAGACTCTGCGCTAGGTACCCCTGAGCGACGTTCAGCGGCGTCCGCAGGTCGTGGGAGACGACCCGTCTGAACTCCTCGAGGCGTTCTCGCTGCCACGCCAGCTCCCCGCGACAGCCCTCGAACGCGGCCTTCGCGTCGGCGTCGTCCCCCGAACGTGTCTTCGCGACCGCCTCCTCGAGACGCTGTGCGAGATACTCGTGGGCGTCGGAGCGGTCGCGACGGACGTACCCCGACGCGCCGGCGTTCAGCGCAGCCGCGGCGACCGCCTCGGTGCCGTCCGCCACGAACAGCAGGAACGGGAGTTCTGCGTTCCCTTCCGCGATGCGGCGTCGGCCCTCGGAAACCAACTCGAGGCCGTTCGATCCCGGTAGCCGGTAGCCGCTGAGGACGCAATCGACGTGCTCCCGTTCCCGCTCGAGCACCGCGAGCGCCGATTCGGCGTCCGTCGCGTGGACGAATTCGAACGGTTCCCCGAATTCCCGTAGCTTTGCTTCGGTTTTGGCCCGTCTCTCAGGGCCGTCGACGTGTAGTACGCGAATCCCCGAATCCATCGTCCTCCGATACGACGACCTCGACCAATAACTCTTTCCAATAAAATGACAGATGTTGGGGAGTATATCAGCCCTCGTCCTGGGATGGTTTCTCCATCAACTGCCGCCGCGGTAGAAATACTAATGTGGCGTGCTCCCAGTACTCTTGAGTACGTTGACAGAACACATCGTCGCCGACTTCCGCGCTACAGTCGAGCTGAGCGATAGTTCCGCGGAGGGGCCGGTCCAGACTCGGGTTGTCATGACGCCGGAGAAGGTCGGCTTCGACACGGAAACGGGGAAGCGAACGGTCGCGCTCGACGACGTTTTCGACATCGTCCAGGGCGTCTCCCCCCGGACAGAGGCTGGCTCGACCGGATCGCTGACGCTCGCGTTTCGGTCCGGCGGAAGGCGGCTAACGGCGTCCGTGAGCACGGACGTCGAGAAGCTCGTCAAGTTCCAGCGGGTGCTCTACCAGCAGCTGTTGAACGGCACGCCGGTGGTAGTCAAGCGAGACAGTCGTGCCGACCGGACCGATTCCACCCCCCGGAACCTGAAACTGGTCGTCACGGCGTCGCGGATTCGCTTCGAGCCGACCGGGGGTGGGGGCGGGGACGGAAACGGGCGGCCGATCACGATCCGCCGGAGCGACGTGACGGAGTTCAAGACTCCGACCGACATATTCGACGGCGAAGAGCAGAAGCCGGTGGTCTCGATATTTTCGACCACCGGCGGTCCAGTGGTCAAGACGCTCGTGAGCCTCCCGTCCTTCCGGACGCTCAACCTGTTCGGGCGCTATCTCAGGGCCGACCTGCTTTCCGTAGAGTCGATCGGTTCGGCGTCGAGGGGCGAGGGACCGATCGAGGTCCTGCTCGTGGACGACGACCCCCGCGACCTGGAGATGGCCGAGGTGTTCTTGAAGCGCCAGTCCGATCGGTTCTCGATCGAATCCGTCTCGAGCGCAGCAGGCGGGCTCGAGACGCTCGAGAACGGCACGTTCGACTGCGTCGTCAGTGACTACCAGATGCCGGGGATGGACGGCCTCGAGTTCCTCGGCGAGGTCAGGGATCGACGGCCGGAGTTGCCGTTCATCCTCTACACGGGTCAGGGCAGCGAGGAGGTCGCCAAACGGGCGATCCTGGACGACGTCACCGACTACGTCGAGAAGGACGTCGGGCTCGAACAGTACGAGGTCCTGGCGGAACGGATCCGTAAGGCCGTCAGGTGAGCGCGGGTCCGGTCACCGCGGCGGCAACTTTCTCTATCGGATGTGGCGGATGCCGTTCCCCGGGACGGTCGCCGAGCTGTGTGCGACAGGAGGCACCCGGTGCGGTGACCTCCTCGCCCGGGCTCTCCGCCACCTGTCCGAAGAGGATCCGACCGATCGCCTTCGACAGGTCGTAGTGTTCCGCCTCGTAGCCGAAGGAGCCTGCCATTCCACAGCAGCCGGAGTCCAGCGGATCCACCTCGTAGCCGGCCCGCCTGAGGACGCCGACGGCGTGGTGGTCCTTGTTGATCGCCTTCTGGTTGCAGTGGCCGTGATAGGTGAGGGACTGGTCGGGCGCTTCGAAGGAGAGCTGCTCGTCGATCCGGCCGACGTCGAGATACTCCAGGACGCCGTAGGACGCCGCCGACACCTTCTCGACGTCGGGACCGGAGAGGACGTCCTGGTATTCGTCCTGGAACATCACGGCGTCGGAGGGTTCGACGAACACGACGGAGCGACCCCCCTCCACGAGCGGCGCGAGTTCGCGCACGTTCGTCTCCGCCCGGGAGCGAACCTCCCCGAGGAACCCCTGCGAAAACGCCGCCCGTCCGGAGGGGGCCAGCCCGTCCGGCATCGCGACGTGGACGCCGGCGGTCTCGAGCACCTCGACGGCGGCCTTTCCGGCGGCGGGGTAGCTGTAGTTGGTGTAGGTGTCCGGGAAGAGCACGACCCGGTCGGTCGCCTCCGACTCGGGCACCCGGCAGCCGCCGCGTGCGTCGAACCAGCCCTCGAGAGACTCGGAGCTGAACTGCGGGAGTTCCCGATCCGGCGCGATCCCGAGCGTCCGGGAGAGCAGGGCCCGCGCCCCGGGGAGCTTCCGTCCGAGGTTCGCGAGCGGGGCGAACCGGCTGGCCATCGCCGACCAGCGATCGATGTCCCGGAACAGCCGCTCGCGGAGGTCAGACCCGTGTTCCTCGTGGTGTTGGTGTTTCACCTCCGTTTTCAGCTTCGCCAGATCGACCCCGGTCGGGCAGTCGCTTTTGCACCCCTTACAGCCCACGCACAGGCCGAGCACTTCCTCCTGGAACCGGTCCGAGTGTAGCTCCTCCCGCGAGAGTTCCCCGGAGATCGCCGCGCGGAGCATGTTGGCCCGCCCCCGGGTCGTCTGGATCTCCTCCCTGGAGGCGCGGTACGTCGGACACATCACGTCGGAGTCGGTCTCGCGGCAGGTCCCGCAGCCGTTACAGAGTTCGACCAGGTGCGAGAACCCGCCCTCGTCGGAGAAATCGAGCGTCGTCTGCGGTTCGAGACTCCGGTAAGCCGGCCCGTACCGGAGGTTCCCTCGCATGTCCGTCGAGGCGGCGGAGTCGGGATAACCGCGCTCGTGTGCGGTCTCGTCGTCGACGTACACCACCTTTCCGGGGTTCATCCGCCACTCGGGGTCGGCCGCGCTTTTGACCTCCTGGAACGCCGACCACAGGTCTTCGCCGTACATCTTCGGGTTGAACTCTGTCCGGGCGAGTCCGTCCCCGTGCTCGCCGGAGAACGCGCCGTGGTGTTCGACGACCAGGTCGGTGACGTCGTCGGCGATAGAGTGCATCTTCTCGACGCCGTCCTCCTCTTTCAGGGTGAGGATCGGGCGGATGTGGAGCGTGCCGGAGCCGGCGTGGGCGAAGTAGGCGGCCGAGGTGTCGTGGTCCGCGAGCACCTCCTGGAACTCCTGGACGTACGCGGCAAGTTCGGCTGGCGGGACCGACGCGTCCTCGATGAACGGGTACGGCTTCGGATCGCCTTCGAGGCTCATCAGCAGGGGGATCGCTGCCTTCCGGAGCTTCCACAGGTCCGCCTGTGCCGTCTCCGTGTACGCCTCGAGCACGTCGAACGCGTTCCCCTCCCCGACGAAGTGGGCGTTCGTGTCGGCGATGGCGGCCTCGAAGTCGTCGACGAGTTCCGAATCCCACTCCAGCATCAACGCGGCCGTGGCGCCCTCCGGGATCGGTTCGGCGTACTGGGCGAACTCCTCGGATTCGCCGGCGAGGCGGAACACCTCCTCGTCCATGAGCTCGACGGCGCTGACGGGGTACTCGAGCGCCTCCGGCACCGCCCGCATCGCCTCGACCAGATCCTCGAAGCAATACAGCGCCAAGGCGGTGTCGGCCGGGCGGCTCACGAGCGACACCTCCGCCCGGACGATTACCCCCAGCGTCCCCTCGGAGCCGACGAACAGTTTCGAGAGGTTGATGACCTCCTCGCCGGCGTCGTTCTCGTAAATAACCTTGTGGAGGTTGTATCCGGAGACGCACCGTTTCAACGTGGGATACCGCGATTCGATCTCCTCGCGGTTCTCCTCGACGGCCTGACGCACAGTTCGATACAGTTCCCCCTCGAGGTCGCCTTTCGCGGTGAGTTTCTCCCATTCGGAGGAGTCGAGCACGACCTCCCGAGTGTGGATCAGCGACCCATCTGCCAGGACGACGTCGAGCTCCTCCGTGTACGCGTCGGTGATCCCGTAGCGGACGGAGTGGGCTCCAGTGGAGTTGTTGCCGATCCCTCCGACGACCGTCGCCCGTCCGGACGACGCCGGGTCCGGGGCGAACTTCAGGCCGTGCGGCTCGAGCTCCTCGTCGAGGCGGTCCTGGACGACGCCCGGCTCGACGACCGCCCGCCCCTCCTCGGGCCTGACCTCGAGTACGTCGTCCATGTGCAGCGTGAAGTCGAGGACGACACAGCCCGGACCGACGGTCTGTCCCGCGAGCGAAGAGCCAGCCCCACGCGGGAGCACCGGAACCCCGTGTTCGGCGGCGACTTCCAGGGTCGACTGGACGTCGTCGACCGAACGGGGAACCACGACGCCCGCGGGCCTGGCCTGATAGATGCTCCCGTCGGTCGCGTACAGCACCTGGGCGTACTCGTCGAACGCGACCTCCCCGGACACCGCGTCCCGAAGGTCCGACGCGAGCGCGCGGTAGGCAGGGACGTCCGGCCGTTCGTGCCCCAGCGCCGCCGCCGAAGTCTCGATTTCGTCCGGTTCAGGGACCGACGATTCCGGTCCCGCCCGTCCCGTCCCTGTCTCGTCTACTGCCATACCTGGTGATTGATCATCGCGTTCATAAGGTCTTTGTTACCTCATCACTTGACAGATTTTGACTCGCCCATCCCCGGTGGCGATTCACGGGCTCCCGGAACCGCTCACTTCCGCCGACGATTTCGGAGTTGCCACGCGGCGTAGCCGACGAACGCAAGGCCGGCAGCTGCCAGCAGCAGAAAGAACGCCAGCGCGACCGCCGGATAGACGAACGCGAGAGCGACGAGGAACGAGACCGCGAACAGGGAAAGGACAACCACCGCGAACCCTCGGACGGGATCCTGGACGGCCGCGACGAGCAGGCGCTCGGGGAGAGTCAACTCCTCGAGGGAGGGCAGATCCGAACGGGGATCCCGTGACGTCGAACCCCCCTGCTGTGAACCGTTCCGCTGTGAACCCTCTGGTTTCACAGAGTCGTTCAGTTCCTCGGTTTCCTCGTCGGAGTCGTCCTGCGTCGCACCCGCCGAGGGGTCCGCCGTCCCGCCGATCCGGGCTTCGTCCGTCCGATCCGTCATTGATCCACGTACGCGCCCGATTCCCCTGTAGCTGTCGGCCCCTTCGCGACAGGGGACCGCCGCGCGCTCGCCCGCGGTGATTCGCCGCCGTGAGCGGTCCGACGCTCGCGTATTTGGACAGTGTGGGCTCCCTTCGTGGCGTCGTCGACGACGAGGGCCGTACCGGTCCGGCGGGGGAGCCGATCCCGGATCTCCCCGTCGACGTAGGTGGGCGTGGCCCCCGCAAGCGAGTCGATGTCGGATTCAGCAGTGAGTTCGTGAGCTACGACGAGGTCCGCCTGCGAAACCGCCACGGGGGGAAGGGTCCCCGGGCGCTGCGTCGCGGCGATCAGGCTCACGCCCGGCGATCTCCCGCGGGTCAGGAGCGTTCGCAAGGCCGGTCCTGCGATACCCTCGAAGGCGAAGTGCGCCTCGTCGAGCAGGAGCCACGGGAGTCTGGCGGGTGTTGCGTCCACGCACGCGTCGTAGAGCCCGGACGCGACCGCGCGGACGACGACTCCGAGTGCAGTTCGGGAAGTGCCCGCGAGATCCAGCACCGCTCCCCCGGCGGTCAATAGGTCTCCGGGATGGAGCCCATCCGGATCGAACACCCCCCAGGAGTCGGCGAGCTTGAGGTGGTTCCGCACCGCTCTCCGTGTCTCCTGTCGGGCCTCGAGTGACGCCACTTCCCTGGATTCGCCCAGCGCTTCCATCATCTCAGCGAGTGTGGATCTCACTTCGGCGACGCGCCAGAGGAGACTCCCTGTCGGCGACGAGGGTTCGATTCCGAACAGCTCCGGCCTGGGGGGTATCGCGTCCGCTCGAACTCGGGGATCAGTCACCAGCGCGGGCTCTGCATCGAGCGGATGCGCGGACCCCGTCTCCCGGGCGGGTACGCCGTCAGTATCACGAGCCAGCCCTCCGAAGACTCCCATCGGATCGACCACAATCGGGCTCACGCCGTTCGCGTCCGCGAGGGCCTCCGCCAGCACCCCGAGTGTGTAGGACTTTCCGCTACCGCGCTTTCCGACCACCAGTCCCACGTGGGGGCCGTCGAGATCGAACCCGACGACCCCGCCGTGGCTCCCGTCGCGGGCCCGGAATCGCCCCAGTCTCGCGGTGGGGCGGTCTGTTCGATCGCCGTCGCGTCCGAGAACGTGCACACGGGGCGTGCCCCCGCCGACGTATAAAAACCTCCGCACGTGGGTTCAAGTGCGGTTGCGGAACCACGTGGGACCATGCTCGGTTCCAGACAGCTCCGTTCCGGAATCAGGACGCCCTCGACGCTTGGGGACGGTACCGACGACGATTCGGGCGAGACCGGATGGCGACGGTTCGAGAACGATCGACGCGCGATCGAGGGGCTTCCGATCCGGCTGGTCATCGCGCTGGTGGTGGGAGTCGCGTCCCTGAGCGTCATGATGGGGATGCTTTCCGGTATCGAGGGGCTAGCAGTCACCGAACTCGACGCTCAGCCGGAATCGGAGATCGTCCCCGCAGAGGAGCAAACGGTCGCGGTAACCGTGATCGATCCGGACGGCGCCCCGGTGGCCGACGCCACCGTAATCATCCGCGGTGGGACGGCCAGGCACGACGGCGTGGCGTACGCGGACACCGGCGAGGACGGCACCGCGAAGGTGGAGATCAGCCCACAGCTCCGGTCGAACCAGGACCAGGGGACGCTGACGATCGACATCAAGCCGCCGGCCGGGTCCGAATACGCCGACGAGCGGTCGAACACGGAGTTACTGGTCGTGGCCGACTCATAATGTTTGTTGTAGGAAGTTACCGTGTCGACCGCCCGAAGGCGTGGCGGTCGACCGGTAACCGTCTACAACAAACATTATCACAGAACTGAGCCGCGGGACGGTCCGGGGCCCCTGCGGGTCACAGCTGGTCGTCCCAGTCCACCCATTCGTACTCCCAGCCGCTCCGGGCGAAGTAGCCCTGCCGTTCGAATTCGGCGTCTTCCCTGACCGTCCGGTTGCGGGCGGGTCCTCTGGATCGCTCGCCGCTCGCCAGCAGGGGGGCGAGCCGCACGTGCGCCAGTCGATCGAGCACGTCGTACCCCCGTGGACCGTCCGCCGCTTCGGCGACGGCGATCCGCTGACGGGTGGCGCCCTCCGGAAACACGATCCGGCCCTCCGGGGAGAGCTGGTTCAAAAGTGGTCGAGGGGGACGGACCACAGCCGCCTCGAGGAGAATCCGATCGTACGGGGCGTACTCGGGGAGCCCCTCGGTCCCGTTTCGTCGGTCGACGAGAACCTCGCCGAACCCGGCGGCGTCCAGGTTCGAGCGGGCCACCGAGACGAGTTTCCGATCGATGTCGATCGCGTGGACGTGGCGTGGCCCCGCGAGTTCGGCGGCGATCGCGACGGTGTACCCGATTCCGGCGCCGACGACGAGCACGTCGTCCCCCTGTTCGAGGGACAGCGCGTCGAGGAGTTGTGCCGCGGTCTTCGGGGCGAGTACCCGGGTTTCGTACGCCTCTGTGGGTCGGTTTTCG
>JAZKTH010000080.1:0-10709 GCA_036625675.1 Haloferacaceae archaeon | reverse complement strand
CGGAACACTCGTCCCTCACGGGAAGGGCGGGACTCTCGCGCTGTTACAGGTAGTCGGGGGACTCGTTTCCCCGGCGTGGACGCGCCACTTAACCCCCGCCGAGCCGATAGGCCCCGTATGGACGAGCGGTGGAAACACGTCCTCCGGCAGCGCCTCCGGGAGCTCGGCCGCCGGTACGAGGAGGCCAGGCGCGCGTATCGGGAGGGGAGAGACGAGACCGAGGGGGACCGCGACCGAACCGGCGCCGCCCGCTACGGCCTGCCGACCGACGAGAACGGCGACGCGAGGCTGGTGTGTCGCCGGTACGCCGAGCGGCGGACGGTCCCGGTGGACCGGCGCGGCCGCCCGGCCTGTTTCGAACCCGACCACCCCGACTGCGAGGGCTGTCGGGAGGACGTTCGCGACGGCGTCGTCGAAACGTGGTGAGTTCTCGATCCTCGTCCGGTCACGTCCCGGACGAGCCGGATTCGGCCGGCTCGTCCATGACGTATCCGGCCAGAGCCGCGACGAGGCTCGCCGCCGCCAGCAGCCAGAGTGCCGGCTCGTAGGCTCCGGTCAGGCCGTGAACGAACCCGATCGAGAACGGGCCGAGGAACCCGCCGACCTCGCCGACGGTGAATATCAGGCCGGTCGCCACCGCGGTCAGCCCCGGGCCGATCCCGTCCATCTGGATCGGAATCGTCCGGACGAGCGGCGACAGCCCGCCGATGACGAACGCGCCCACCAGGACCAGCGAGGCGGATATCGTCGGGATGCTGGAGGCGACCGTCAGTCCCACCAGCCCCGCGGCCCCCGCGATGCCACACGCGACGATCGGGAGGCGTCGGGTCGAGAACCGGTCTGAGAGGACGGGAACGCTGACGATCCCGAGAACGCGAACCAGGACGAACAGGCTCGTCAGCGTTCCGGCCAGCGCCGGCGTCAGCCCGCGGGCCTCCAGGATCGCCGGAAGCCAGTTCGACAGGCCGTGGCTGATGAACAGCCGCATCGTTCCCACGACCACCAGGAGCAACAGCCCGTAATGGGTGAGCACGGTCCCGAGGTCGCCCCGGACCGACGCGAGCGAGAAGCTCCGGTCGTCGCTCCCCTCGGAGAACAGCTCCACGCGCCGCCACAGGTACCGCGACGCGAGCGACCACGCCACCGCAAACCCCATCACGAACGCGCCGGTGTACAGGAAGAACGGACGCCACCCCCCCACGAGCGGGTCGACGAGCGGACGCGCGACCGCGAAGACCGTCGCGCTCCCGAGGGTAGCCCCCACCGTGTACACCGACGACATCGTCCCGGCGCGATCGGCCGGAAACAGGTCCGACACCAGCTTCGGCAGCCCGAACGTCACCGCAGTCCCCCCGACGCCGAGCAGCAGGGTCGGCCCCAGGACGGTCGCGAAGTCGGTCGAGAACCCGCGGAGGAGATGGGCCACGCCGATGACGAAAAGCCCCGCGCCGAGCGAACTCCGGGATCCCAGCCGGTCGATGACGAGCCCGGACACCAGCGCGAGCGGGACGTAGCTGAGCTGCACGGCCCCGGTGACGACGCCGGCCTGGGTGCTGGAGAGCCCCAGTTCCTCGATGATCGGAACGAGGTACGCCGCCAGGGAGAACCACGAAAACATGAACAGGAAGTAGCCGGTGCTGGCCAGGCCCAGCAGGACGTACGATTCCACCGCGATTCGGTCGTCGTTCATCTCCGTCGTCGAGACGCTGGCAAACCACACACATAGCTTTGGTCGATTCGGATCGCTGTCGCGCGCCGGACGGCGCGGTGGGGGATGGGGTGCGAGTCGCCGTCGGCGTCAGGACTCCTCGTCCTCCTCGTTCTCCGCCGCCGAGAGCCCCTCCTGGCCCCGCTCCAGCGCCGTCGGGACGTCGTGATGATCGGAGTAGCCGTCGAACCAGCGCGCGATGCGCTCGATCCGGTCGACGACGTGGCCCGGCTCGCCCGACCGCGACAGTTCGTGACCCTCCCGCGGATACCTGACGAACCGGGTCTCGACGTCGTTCTTCCGGAGGATCCGGTGGAACAGCTCCGCGTCCGAGATCGGCGTCCGGTAGTCGTCCTCGCTGTGGATCACGAGCGTGGGGGTGTCGACCTCGTGGGCGTGGCCGACGGGCGACTGCTCCCACAGGAACTCCGGCTCCTCCCACGGCGTCGTGTCGAAGTCGCCCTCGACGAGTTTGTACGCGTTGTCGGTCGAACCGTAGAACCCCGCGAGGTGATAGACGCCGCGCTGGGAGACGGCCGCCCGGAAGTAGTCGGTCTGCCCGACGGTCCAGCCGGTCATGAACCCGCCGAAGGAACCGCCCGTCAGGAAGACGTTCTCCTCGTCGACGTACTCCCGGTCGGCGACCTCGCGCACCCCGGCCATCACGTCCGACAGCGTCACCTCGCCCCAGGCCCGCTCGATCGCCTGCATGTACTCCTCGCCGTAGCCGGCCGATCCACGCGGGTTCGACCAGAAGACGACGTAGCCTCGGGCCGCCAGCGTCTGGAACTCGTGCCACATCGTCCCGCTCGTCGACCACATCGCGTGGGGGCCGCCGTGGACCTCGACGGCCAGGGGATACGTCCCCGCGGGGTCGAACTCCGGCGGCGTGAGCACCCACCCGTCGACCGCTCCCCGTTCGGACTCGATGTCGAGCCGTTCGGGCTCGCCAACGCGCACCGACTCGAGGTACGCCTCGTTCAGCGCAGTCAGGCGGACGAGGTCGCGTTCCCTCGCCGTCGCTGCGCCGTCCGCCGTTCCTCCGACGGAGGCGAACACGTCCCCGGGATGGTCCCACTGGGACATCGCGACCGCGACGGCCACCTGGTCGGCGCCGCCGTCGACGTCGGCATCGGCGTCGCCGTCGACGTCGGCATCGGCGTCGCCGTCGACGTCGGCGTCGACGTCGGGGGACGCTCCCACGTCCATTCCCGAGACGCTCCCCTCCCGAACCAGCCGGCTCGGGTCGTCGCTCCCGTCGCCCGGAACTGCCCAGACCGAGGTCTTCCCCTCGTCGGGCGTTGCGAAGTACAGGGTCGCGTCGTCGGGGCCCCACTGCGGCGTCGCCTCGTAGCCGAGCGTCCGGTCCAGTCCGGCGGTGACGTCCACGACTTCGACGTCCTCGGGCCCGTCCGCGTCGGCGGCCTGTCCGGCGTCGATCACGTGGAGGTCGACCTGCTGCAGCGTCGCCTGTTCCGGCTCGATGTGGGCGAACGCGACCGCGCCGTCGGCGGTCGCCGCGAGCTGTGCTCCCCAGCCGGTCGTGCGGTGGAGCCGTCGCGTCTCCCCGGTCTCGGTGTCGCGGGCCAAAATTCCGTACTCCAGGGAGTCGTCGGGATCCTCCCCGACGGACTGGGTGAAGTACAGCGTCCTCGCGTCGCCCCACTCGGGCGCGTCGAAGTCGGCGTCGCCGGCAATCGACGGAGTGATGGGGGTGATCGCGTCGTCGCCGCCACCGCCCCGTTCGTCGCCGTTCCCGTGATCGTCGCCCGCGACATCGCCGGATTCCTCGTTCACGTCGACGACGTACACGTGCGATCGCCTGCCGTCGAAGTACTCCTGCATCGAGCGGAACACGGTCCGATCGACGACCCGAGGATCGGGCGTCTCCGGTTCGTACTCCTCCTCGACCCCGCGGTCGCGCCCCTCCTCGCGGTCCTCGGCGGTCACCGACTGGACGAACGCGATCCGGCTCCCGTCGGGGGACCAGGTGATCCCGCGCACGCCGCCGACCACGTCGGTCACCTGCCGGGCCTCGCCCCCCTCGACCGGGAGCACCCACAGCTGCTGTCGGTCGTCGTCTGCGCCGCGGGTCGAGGTGAACGCCAGCCGGTCGCCGCTGGGGCTCCAGCGCGGCTCGGCGTCGACCCCCTCCGCGAGGCTGAACCGGCGGGCCGGCGCGGAGCCGTCCGTCGGAACGACGTACACCGTCGCCTCGTAGGATTCCTCGTCGTCGGGGACTTTTCGGACGAACGCGACGCGCTCGCCGTCGGGGGAGAGTCTGGGCTGGGCGGGTTTGGCGATGTCGTGGTAGTCGGCCGCCTGGATCGACTGCATACCCCCGCGTCGACCGGCGGCGGCAAGAACGTTCTGGAGGCGGAATCCGACCGGAGGCGGAACCCGGCTCCCCCGGTCGCGCTCACCGATCCGTCTCGGCCAGCACCGATTCCAGAAGGTTCCGTCGGTCGCGCGCCTCCGAGAGGCGTTCGTGGATTTCACCGGTCTCGAGCAACCGGAGTTGCTCCCCCGAAAGCTCCTCGCGGGCACGGGCGACCCGGCGCAGCTCCGGGTACGCCTCCTCCCGGGTGAGCGACCTGATCTCCCGAAGCCGGACGATCGGTTCCTCGGCGCCGAGCCGGTCGACCACCGGGATCAGCTCCCCGATGCGGTATCGGAGCTCGGCGGCCGGCGGCGGGGGCCAGGCGACCGTCAGCGGTTCGGCGTCGAGCCGGTCGAGGTACGTCCGGTGGACGGCGACCGCGGTGCGGAGCGCCCCGGGGTCCTCGACGTAGTGTTCGAGCTTCGACCGGGAGTAGTCGACGTACTCGAGCAGCGTCGGGAGTGGCTCCTCGCCGGCGGCCGCCTCCTCGACGTACTCCCGCAGCTCCCGCGGCGGCTGGTCGACGTCGACCAGCGGATACCGTTCGGTTCGCTCCAGGAACGCGAACAGCTCCCGCGCGCTCGCCTCCCGCTCGAAGGACCCGAACGCCTCCCGAACGGCGTCGTTGTACGCCTCGACCGGCTCCCGGAGCCGGTCGATCGGCGCGTTCGGGTCGACGTCGTCGAAGTCGGCGACGCGCTCGAGCTCGGCGATCCGGTCCTCGAGGGTCGCCAGCTCCTCCGTGGCGTTTCGCCGGGCGGCGCGGTACTCCTCGATGGCGTCCTCGCGCTCCTCCAGCAGGTCCACGTACTCCCTCGCGGTGGACAGCTCCTCCCTGGCCGCCTCGAAGTCCGTCCCGGAGAGCCGGCGCTTGTCGACGGCCTCCGCCGCCGCCTCGAACGCGTCGGCCGCCGGGGCGCCGTCGTCGACATCGGTGGCTGCCTCGAACTCGCTCCGGAAGGAGACGTACGCGCCGAAGTCCCCGGTCCCGGTGGCGTCGTCCTCGTACCGGTCGAGTACCCGGTGGGCCCGGCGGAACGCGTCGGCGGCCGCCTCCACGCGCTCCTCCCCCTCGTCGTGGATACGGCGCTCGACCGCCCGAACCTCGTCGTACGTCTCCCGTAGCTGTGCGGCGGCCTCTCCGGCCCGGCGGAGCACGGGCTCGTCGGCGTCGCCCGCGTCGGATCCCCCCGCAGCGTGGCTGTCCTCGGTCACCTCAGTACACCTCGCCGGGATCGAACACGCGCTCGCCGACGTGCTCGCCGTCGATCGTCCGGTAGAAACACGACCGGTGGCCGGTGTGGCACGCCCCGCCCTCCTGTTCGACGAGGTACAGGAGGGTGTCCGCGTCGCAGTCGACCCTGACTTCCACGATACGCTGGACGTGTCCCGACGTCCCCCCCTTCTTCCACAGTTCCTCCCGCGACCGGGAGTAGTAGTGGGCGAACCCCGTCTCCAGCGTGCGCTCGAGCGCCTCGCGCGTGACGTACGCGAGCATCAGTACCTCCCCGTCGTCGGCGTCCTGGGCCACGGCCGGGACGAGGCCGTCCTCGCCGAAGTCGACGTCGACCCCGACCTCGACCTCGGTTTCGTCCCCGTCGACGTCCGGCTCGGCCTCGGAGTCGGCTGTCATGCCCGTGGCAACGCGGTCCCGCAGAATAGGCCTTTTGTGTTTCGGGGGTCGCGCCCGCTCCGGCGAGCGTGCCGTCTCCTGGAGGCGGTCACATACTGTTTGTTGTCGGAAGTTACCGTGTCGACCGCCCGAGGACGTGGCGGTCGACCGGTAACCGTCTACAACAAATACTATCAGTCGTTCCGGAGGCTCGTCAGTCGGTAGCGGGTCGTCCCGTGGTTCCGCCGGACGACGAGGTCGTGGCCGTCCTCGAGCCGCCGTAGCTCGACGTCTATTTCGCCGAGGTTTCCCGGATTCAGCGACGCGTCCGAATCCCGCAACGCGAAGGACAGCGTTCCGGCGCTGCCACGGACGCGGTTCTGGTTTCGGGCTTCCGCGTGGATCACCTCGCCGTTTCGCTTCACCTCCAGCTTCCCGGTGAGTTCCCAGGTGGCGTCCCGGTAGCGCAGCGTCTCGCCCGCCAGTTCCGGCATCTCTATCTGGGCCATCGTTCGGACCGACGCGAGGGGCACAGATATCGTTTGGGCAACGTTCACGGAATCCGGCTGATCGCCGTCCGTCCGAGGGTCACTCCCGCCGTCGCCCGGCGTGCCCGGGATAGTCGCGCTCGAACCGGTCCTCTATCTCCTCGCGGGAGAGCTCGATGACCGTCGGCCGCCCGTGGGGGCACGCGTACGGGTTCTCGCACTCGTCGAGTTCCGAGAGGAGGTCGACGACGGAGCCGTCAGTGAGCGAGGTGTTTCCGGTGACCGAGGGATAACACGCCAGGTCGGCGAGCAGGTCGTCGACCGCCTCCACGATCGTCTCCGCCGCCTCCCCCTCGGCCTGCGCGAAGCTGACGAGCACGTCCCTGAGGAGCTCCGGGTCCAGCGCGTCGTCGAACGCCGCCGGGACCGCGCCGACGGCGACGGTCCGGTCGCCCCTCCGTTCGACTGCGAACCCGAGATCGTCGAGCGACGATTCGACGTCGGGAGCGTCGAGCAGCGTCGCCTCGCGTGCGGTGAGCTCCAGCTCGACCGGCTCGGCGAGCGCCTGCGCCGGCGGGCCGTCGGCGAAGGCGTCCCTGAGGCGCTCGTAGTTGATCCGCTCGTCGGCGGCGTGCTGGTCGATCAACACGAGCTCCTCCTCGGCCTCCGCGAGAACGTACGTCTCGAACACCTGCCCGAGGATCGAGAGTCGCGGGAGCGAGTCGTAGCTCCGTTCGGTTTCGGTGGTCTCCCCCGAGAGCGTCCGCTGAGTCGTCGGTTTCGAGATGCTCGAGAGGTCTTCCGTCGACGGCTTCGCGTCCGGTTCGGTGCCTCCCTCCCCGGATCTCCGGCGCCCGATGTCGGCGGCCGCCGAGTCGTCGAGCCCGTCGACTCGCCATCCCTCCTCGGCCTCGGGGGAAACGCTGCTGGCCCCCGCCTCGGATCCCGTCGTCTCGGGCTCCGTCGTCGTCTCGGGCTCCGTCGTCGTCTCGGGCTCCGTCGTCCCTTGTTCGCTCCCCAACTCGACGCCGGCCTCGTCGTCTCCGATCGGGGAGCCTCGACTGTCTCCGGTCGGGGCATCTCGACTGTCCCCGATCGAGGAGTCCGCCGACCCCTCGGTCGAGTTCGCCGGTTCGTCGGCCGAGCTGGCCGATTGCGCCTCGTCGCCGTCGTCGATCCCCGCCGGCGCCACCGCCGTCTCCTCGGGGGCCGATCGGCCGCGCGGCGCGGCGGATCGAACGAGTCCGTGATCCAGCAACGCCTCCCTGACGGCCGCCTCGACCGCCGACTGGACGGCCTCGGGTTCGTCGAAGCGGACCTCGAGCTTCCGGGGGTGGACGTTCGCGTCCACCGCGCCTGGATCGACCTCGACGAACAGCACGGCGAAGGGATATCGCTCCGGCGCCAGCTGTCCCCCGTACGCGTCCAGCACAGCGTTCCGGACGTCGCTCACGGTCACGTATCGCCCGTTGACGAACGTGGCGAGGTACTCCCGGGTCGCCCGGGTGACCTCCGGCTCCGAGACGAGTCCGTGTACCCGTTCGACCGGGGCGTCCACGTCGAGGTCCGCCGTCGGGTCGACGTCGACGTCGATCATTCCCTCCGCGACCTCCCGGCCGTAAATCGAGAGCACGGCCGATCGGAGGTCGCCGTCGCCCGGCGTCGCGAACCGCTCCCTGTCGTCGACGGCGAATGAGACGGCGACGTCGGGGTTCGCCAGCGCGTACTGGGTGACGACCGTCCCCACGCGGTCGGTCTCGGTGGTCTCCCGCGCAAGGAACTTCTTTCTCGCGGGCGTGTTGAAAAACAGGTCCGCGACCTCGACTGTCGTCCCCTCGGGGCAGCCGGCGGTTCGAACCTCGCCGGCGTCGCCGCCTTCCACGCGCAGTTCGGCGCCGACGTCGCCGTCCCGGGGGCGGGAACGAACGGTGAGCCGCGACACCGTCCCGATCGCGTGCAGCGCCTCGCCCCTGAATCCGAGCGTCGCCACGCCCCCCGCGAGGTCGTCGACGTCGTCGATCTTCGAGGTGGCGTGTTCGGCGACTGCGCCGGGGAGCTGGTCGCGGGGGATGCCGACGCCGTCGTCGCGCACCCGGATCGTCTCCGTTCCCCCCGCCTCGATCGCGACCGAGATCCGGCTCGCGCCGGCGTCGAGGCTGTTCTCCAGGAGTTCCTTCACTACGGACGCCGGCCGTTCGACGACCTCGCCGGCGGCGATCTGCTGGACGGTCCGGTCGTCGAGCTGGCGAATCGTCGGTGGCCCGTCGGTCATCGTCGGCGATGGGAGCCGGATCCACTTGAACCCGCGGCACCGTGTCGGCCCAATCCTTATTCCGCTGTCTCCCCTCCTTTCTGGGATGGACCTGTTCAGGAAAGCCGGAAAGAAGTTCGAGGAGACGAAGCGGGCGTTCACCGGCGGCGGGGAGCCGGAGTACGTCTGTCGCGCCTGCGGGGAACCTGCCGCCGAGGCCTCCGAGTACTGTCCGGACTGTGGCGAGGGACCGGTCGAACCGGTCGAGTGAGTCGGGGGACCACAATCGCTTTCCCGCGTGCGGTTCACCTCGAAGGTGAGCATGGCCCGCGTGTGCCTCGTCGGCGACCCGGCGGTCAACCTCCAGTACGAACTGCTCTCGCGGGAGACCTCGCGGGAGGCGCTCGCGACCTACGACATCGAGGAGCCGTTCGAGAACAGCCTCGCCGTCGAGACGGTGAGCCTCGGCGCCGCCGTCGCGCTGTGTAACGACCTCGGTTGGTACCTCGTCCGGTTCGTCGACGAGGCGCTCGTTCGCGAACCCAGCATCAGCCGGGAGGAGTGGCTCTCCCGGGAGCTCGCCGAGCAGGTCAGAAACGGCGAACTCCCGCCCGAAGAGACCGACCGACTCCTGAAGGTGTACGGCCTGGTCGACGGGCGCCTGGTCGAGCCGATGTTTTTCACCCGCGTCGACGACTCGATCCCCGAGTACGACCTCCGCGAGGTGGACGACACCGTGGTCGTGCGCGTCTCGGAACGCGAATTCGCCGAGTGAAGTGTCTTGTCGCGGGCCCCGTCGAACCTGTCGGTCCCGGCGTCGGCGGTGGACAGATTGATTATCCCTCCAGCCCCCTCACCGATCGATGGGGGATCTGCACGGGACGGAGACAGGGGCCGGGGCGTCGACGGGCGAATCGACGACGGACGGTCGCGTGGTGGCAGTCTGCGGAGTTCCCGGAGTCGGGAAGACGACCGTGGCCGAGTGGATCGCCGAGAATCACGGGGGCGAACTGCTCCGGAGCGACCTGGTCCGGAAGGAGCTGTTTCCGGAGCCGTCCTACACCGAGGCGGAGCGGCGGCGGACGTACGCGACGCTTTTCGACCGCGGGTTGGCGGTGGCCGAACGCGGGAGAACCGCGGTGCTGGACGCCACCTTCGCCCGGCGACGCTACCGCGACCAGCTGATCGAGCGCGCGGGGGAGCGGGGCGTCGACGTCGAGTTCGTCGCGGTCGACTGCGCCGAGCCGGTCGTCCGGGAGCGCATCGCGACCCGCGAGGGCGCCAGCGACGCCGACTTCGAGGTGTACCTCTACTACCGCTACCGGTTCGACCCGGTGCGCCGGCCCCACCTCGCGGTCGACAACTCGGGCGAGCTCGCGGAGACGTACGCGCAACTGGAGCGCCACTTCGGTGACGCCGGCGAAATCACCGTGGGCGACGGGCGACACGAACGGGAGGTCGGCGGGGCGAGCGAAGCGGAGTGACGGATCGGCGAGGCGAGCGAGGCGGAGTGACGGATCGGCGGAGGGAAGCGAAACGAACGAATCGGGCCGACGTACGGGCGGGCGGCGTCGAGCGGATCAGGGATGTGAGATTCCCCTGCGTTCCTCGAGTATCCGCTCCTGCATCGGATCGATCTTGACCAGGTGACACAGCGGGTTCCCGGGGTACACGACCGGGTTCTCGAGGACGCCGACGAGAAGCCCGGTGAAGGGGGCCTCGACGACGGTGGCGTCCGTCTTGAACGGGTTCGTGATCCGGCAGATCGTCTCCCCCTCGTGAACCAGGTCCCCGCGCTCGTACCGCATTTCCACGAGGCCGCCGGCGTCGGCTCGCAGCCACGTCTTTTCGCTCCACCCCTCGACGACGGTTCGCCACCCCGGCCAGCGAACGGTCTCCTGCTGGTAGATCCCGTATTCGGCGAAGACGCTGCGCACGCCCTCGAGCGCGTGGTCGATCAACTCCCGCTCGAAGCGGTGGGCCTCCCCCATCTCGAGGGTGATCGTCGGGATCCCGTCCTCCGTCGCCTCCCGTCGGAGCATCCCGGAGGATCCCTCCCCCGCCACGATGAGGTTCGTCCCGAACGCGCGTGCCAGCCGGGCCGCGTCCTCGTCCGCCATGTCGGCACGGACGTGGAACATGTTCGTCCGGCCGCGCGTCGAGGTGTGGAAGTCCAGCCCGAAATCGCAGGGCTCGATGAAGTTGTGGTAGATCCGGTGGGCGACGCGCCTGGAACTCGTGCTGCCCCGTTTGCCCGGAAACGCCCGGTT
>JAZKTH010000001.1:0-40090 GCA_036625675.1 Haloferacaceae archaeon | reverse complement strand
CGCCGCCGGTATCTGCTGTTCGGCGGTCGCCGCGAGGTCGACAGTGAGACACAGATCCGGCGAGCCCAACACCTGCTCTCGTCGCTGCTCACACTCGGCCCGACGTTCATCAAACTGGGCCAGCTCCTCTCGACGAGGCCCGACGTCCTCCCGAAGGCGTACATCGACGTGCTCTCGTCACTGCAGGACGACGTGCCGCCGGCGGACTGGGAGAAGGCACGGGTCGTCCTCGAGGAGGAACTCGGCCCGGTCGGTGAGACGTTCGACGAGTTCGACACCGACCCCATCAGCGGCGCGAGCCTCGGGCAGGTGTACCGTGCGCGGGTTCGCGGAACCGACGTGGCGGTGAAGGTGCGTCGCCCCGGCGTCGAGTCGCTCGTCGAGGCAGACCTCCGGGTCATCAAGTGGTCACTGCCGCTCCTGATGCGCTTCGTCGGCGAGGCACGGGCGTTCTCGCTGGAGAACCTCGCCGACGAGTTCGCGAAGACGATCCGCGAGGAGATGGACTACAAGCGGGAACGGCGCATCCTCCGGGAGATCCGCGGTAACTTCGAGGGGAACGACACCCTCGTCATTCCGGAGCCGGTCGAGTCCGCCTCCACCGCCCGCGTGCTCACGATGGAGTACATTCCGGGCACCAAGATCAACAACCTCGACCGGCTCGACGCCAAGGGCCTCGACAGGACGGAGCTGGCGAAGAACCTCCAGGAGGTGTACATGCAGATGATCGTCGAGGACGGCGTCTTCCACGCCGACCCGCACCCGGGAAACCTCGCCGTCGCCGACGACGGCACGATCATCTTCTACGACTTCGGCATGTCGGGGCGGGTCGACCCGTTCATCCAGGAGAAGATCATCGACTTCTACGTCGCAGTCGCCCAGCAGGACACCGACGCGATCCTCCAGACCCTCATCGAGATGGGAACCATCTCGCCGACGGTCGATCGAGAGGTGATGGGGGAGGTGATGGAGCTGGCGATCGCGGACGCTCGCGGCGAGGACATCGAGCAGTACCGGGTCAACCAGGTACTCTCGCGCGTGGAGTCGACGATCTACGAGTTCCCGCTCCGGCTCCCCCGCAACCTGGCGCTGATCCTGCGGGTCGTCACCGTGCTCGAGGGGGTGTGCGTCACCCTCGACGAGGACTTCGACTTCATCGCGGTCGCCACCGACTACCTCTCGCGGGAGGGGTACTACGAACAGACCGCGCGCGAGCTGGCCGAACGCGGGGTTCGACAGGTGCGGTCCACCGCGGAGGCGATGGTTACGATCCCGCCGAAGCTCGACCGGACGCTCGACCGGCTCGAGCAGGACAACCTCTCGGTCAACGTCGTCGTCAAGGACGACCGCGACGTGTTCTCGAAGCTCGCGAAGCGCATCACGTACACGCTATTCGTCGCGGTCGGCGTCATCTCGGCGTCGATCCTCTACTCGTTCGGCTCCGACTGGCGAGTCTCCCTGGTGGTCGCGCTCCTGACGCTGGTTCCGGCGACGCTGCTGTACCGGTCCTACCGGCGGCCGAAGGCGATCCCGACCCGCCCGCAGTTCACGCGGCAGGCGATCCGGAACCGGAAGCGGGACGAACAGTGACGCCGCGCCTCAGTCGTCGCTTTCGGCCCGGGTGACGGCGTCCGCGCCGTCGGGCTCGACGCCTGCCGGGTCCCGGATTCCGCGCAACACCCGCTTCGCGGCCTCGCCGAGCCGCTCGCTCGCCTCGACGGGCGGGGTGCCCGCAAGCGCCGCGGCGGCGACGTCCTCGTCGTACGGGATCGTCTCGAGCACCGGGAGCGACAGCGCCTCCCGGACGGCGTCGGCCTCGCCCTCCCGCACCCGATTCACGACGGCGTAGACGTCCTCGACGCCCATCTCGGCCGCCAGTTCCTGTATCCCCTCGGCGGTCTCGATCGCCGATCGGGAGGGCCCCACGACGACCACCATCGCGTCGACGTCCCCGGCGGTCCCCCGTCCGAGGTGTTCGATCCCGGCCTCCATGTCGAGCACGGCGTAGTCGGCGTCCAGTGCCGACCGGACAAGCGACCGGACGAAACTGTTCTCGGGGCACATACACCCGGTGTTCGCGGCCTCGGGCGCGCCGATCGTCACCAGCCGCCCCCGCTCGCCGAACGCGCTCGCGTGGCTCTCGACGACGTCCTCTACCCCCGGCGACAGCCGGACGAGCCCCCCGCCGGCCCCGGCGCGCTCCTCGATGAGTTCCCGCTCGCGGGTGATCGCCGGCGGCTGCTCGCAGCCGATCGTCGCCGCCAGGTTCATGTCGGGATCGGCGTCGACGGCGACGACGTCCCCCTCGCCGGCCAGCCGGGTGGCCAGCGCGGCCGACAGCGTCGACTTCCCGACGCCGCCCTTGCCCGTCACCGCGATCCGGAGCGGTTCATCGACGGGCGGTTCGTCGCCGGTTTCGGTGTGTTCGTGTCCGTGTTCGTGTTCGTGTCCGTGTTCGTGTTCGTGTTCGTGTCCGTGTTCGTGGCTGTGGGAGCGGTCTGTCCCGCCGTGACAGCCACACTCTTCACACATGCCGTCTCACGCTCCGGGCTCGCCGAACAGCGCCCGCCGGCGTTCGTCGACCGCCTCCACGAGCGCCTCGGTCGCCGCGTCCGGGTCCTCCTCCTGGATCGCGTAGCCGCCGGTGATCCCCTTCAGGTCCTCGGTCATGATCCGGGTCACCTCTTCGCTTTGATCCATGTGCAGCGTCGGGGCAGTGTGCACCGGCAGACCCAGCGTCAGCGCCCAGGTTCCGATGCTCACGGCCTTCTCGGCGATGAGCTCTGGGGCGCTCGCCGCCACCGGGAGCTCCCGGGTCGGCACGCCGGCACCCTCGGAGATCGCCCGGACGACGTTTCCGATCCGCGAGTTGTCCACGCAAGATCCCATGTGCCACACCGGCGGGAGCGGCCCGTCGAGCCCGGCGGCGTCGCCGAGCGCGTGCAGCACCTCCGCGAGCCCTTCGCCGGCGAGTTCGTCCGTGTTCGCGGGATCGAGGTAGCCCGCCTGTGCGGTCACGTGGCCGATGCAGCCGGTGACGATCGGCAGGACGTTCTCCGCGAGCAGCCCCTCGACCATCCGTTCGGTCATGTCGGCGGTGCGCTGCTTCGGGTTCGGGCAGCCGACGATCCCGACGATCCCCTTCAGGTCGCCCGACTCGAGCGCGTCGACGATCGGCGCGACCGGATCCTCCGGCGACGCCGTCGAGAGCAGATCGAGCACGTAGTCGTCGGAGATGCCCACGAGCGCGCTGGTCGGCTCATCGGGGATCTCCACGTCGTACTCCTGTCGACTGTTCCGGTCCTCGAAGGCCTCGATCCCCCGCTCGACGATCTCCCTCGCGTCCGCCTCGGCGGTCTCGGGGTCGAAGCTCACGTGCTCGGCGCCGGGGATCTGCACGTAGTCGGTCGTGGTGAGCAGCTTCGTGTGGTGGCACTCGATCACGTCGCCGATCCCGGGCCAGATGCACTGGATGTCGGCCACCATCGCGTCGAGCGCCCCGGTCGTGACCGCCAGTTCGGCCTGGCTGCTGTGGGCGGCCAGCGGGATGCCCCGCCGCTCGGCGAGTTCGTTGCCCGTACAGCAGATCCCGACGAGGTTGATCCCCTCGGCGCCGGCCTCCCGGGCCGCCGGCTCCAGTTCCGCCGCCGTCTCGACGATCATCTCGCTGAGCACCGGCGAGTGGCCGTGAACCGCGATGTTCACCTGGTCGGGTTCGAGCGTCCCCAGGTTCGCCTCCGTCTCGACCGGCTGCGGCCGTCCGAAGACGACGTCCTGGAGGTCGGTGCCCATCGTGAGGCCGGCGTAGCCGTCGGCCATCCCCGCCTCCAGCGCGCCCTGCAGCAGGTGGGCCGGCTCGGCGTCGTTGCCCTGGGTCGTCCGGTGCATCGCCCGGGCGACCTCCATGTCGACGCTGGGCTTCGGCTCGATCCCCTGCTCCCCGAGGAACTCCCGCTGCTCGTCGGGCATCCGGTCGAGCCAGTTGAGCGTCTCGCCCTCGCCCTGGAAGTCCTCGATGGCGGCCTCCGCGACGAGCTTCGCCAGCTCCGACTCCTCGTCCGTTTCGGGTTCGATGCCGAGGTCGGCCGCGATCGACTCCAGCTTCTCGGGGTCCTGGATGTCGTACGCCGACAGTCCTCCGTCGGCGATCTCCGCGAGGACCTCCGCGATCTCGCGGGCGTGGTCGGCGTGGCTCGCGGCCCCGGCGGCGATCTCCCGGTAGAGGTTCCGCGCCGCGACCGTCCCGGGCGTCGCCCCACAGACGCCGCGGTCCATCCCGTGGGGTCCGTCGGTCACCCGGCACGGCCCCATGTAACAGATCCGGCAGCAGCCGCCCCCGACGCCGAACGGACACTGCGGCTGGCTCTCCTCGAGGCGATCCTCCGGCAGTTCGTACCCGTCCCCTGTCTGTGATGACATGGCGTCCCTCGTCGACGCGTAGTCCGCGTCGACTAATGAGTGGATGCAACCGTTTTCACGGCGAGGCACGCGCCGGTATTTTTATGTGGGATCTAAAATATGCGGTGATTTATATTACAAGATCGCCGAGCGCCGACGCCATCTCCCGGGCCCGCTTTCGGATCCCGGCGGCGTCGACGGCGTGTTCTCCGCGGTCGTACAGCACCTCGCCGTCGACCATGGTGAACCCGACGTCGTCCCCGTGGGCGGCGAACACCAGGTGCGAGCGGACGTCGTGGACCGGCGTCGCCCGGGCGGCGTCGGTCGAGAGCCCGATCACGTCCGCCTTCCACCCCTCCCGCAGCGCGCCCACGCGCTCGAACCCGGCGGCGCGTGCGCCGTTGCGGGTGGCCATCCGGAGGACCGTCCCCGCCGGCGTGGTGGTCGGGTCCCCGGTCGCCACTTTCTGGAGCAGGGTCGCCTGCCGCATCTCCGTGAACGGGTCGAGGGTGTTGTTGCACGGCGGCCCGTCGTTGCCCAGCGCGACGTTGATCCCGCGACCGAGGTAGTCGGGGATCGGTGCCACCCCGGATGCGAGCTTCATGTTCGAGGAGGGACAGTAGGTGACGTGGGTTCCCGTCTCCGCTAGGAGTTCCCGCTCGGACTCGTCGGTGTGGACGCAGTGTGCGAGCACCACGTCCTCGCCGGTGAGGCCGACCTCGTCCAGCCAGTGGAGGTTTCGCATCCCGGTCTCCTCCTCGACGGTCGCCACCTCGTCGGGGTTCTCGCTGGCGTGAGTGTGGATCCGCACCCCCTCGTGTGCGTCCGCGATCCGCCGGGCGCCCCGGAGGCACTCCTCCGTGCAGGAGACGGCGAACCGCGGCGTGACGGCGTACCGTATCCGTCCGTCGGCGGCGCCGTGGTAGCGTTCGAGCAGGCGTTCAGTCCCCGAGAGGGCGGCGTCGGCGTCCTCCCGCAGCCCGTCGGGGGCGTTCCTGTCCATCAGCACCTTCCCGAGGCGGCCGCGTATCCCCAGCTCGACTGCGGCCTCGAACGCCTCCTCGGCGTGGTGGACCGACAGGTGGTCGACGACCGTCGTCGTCCCCGACTCGATGCACTCGAGGTAGCCCAGTTCGGCGGCGACTCGCATCGCCTCGGCGTCCATGCCCGCCTCCATCGGCAGCACGTGATCGAACAGCCAGGGCAGCAGGGCCGCGTCGTCGGCGATCCCGCGTCCGAGCGACTGGACCGAGTGGACGTGACCGCCGACGAGCCCCGGTGCGACGACGTCGAACGTCCGCCGCCGGTGGTCCGGATATCGCTCGCGGAGCTCGGTCCGGTCCCCCACTGCGGCGATCCGGTTGCCCTCGGTCACGACTGCGCCGTCCTCGATCACCGTCTCCGCGTCGGCGACCACGGTTCCCGAAAGCAGCATTCCCGTCCGTCGAAGGGGATCCCGGCCAAAGAAACTGCTCATCTCCGCCGGCCGCCGGCTTTTCGGTCCCTGCGGAGCCGCTCCCCGGGCCGGAAGCGAGCCCTTTTGAGGGTGGCTGCCGCAGTCCCTCCATGGAGAATCCGGAGAACCCGACCGCGACGATACACACGAACTTCGGCGACGTCACCGTCGAACTGTACGAGCAGCGCGTCCCTCGCACCGTCGAGAACTTCGTCGGCCTCGCGACCGGCGAGAAGGAGTGGACCGACCCCGAGACCGGCGAAACACGGACGGACCCACTCTACGAGGACGTCCCGTTCCACCGGGTGATCGGCGGCTTCATGATCCAGGCCGGCGACCCGACCGGAACCGGTCGTGGCGGCCCGGGATACACGTTCGACGACGAGTTCCACGACGAGCTGAGCCACGACGGTCCGGGCACGTTGAGCATGGCGAACCGCGGCCCGGACACGAACGGCTCCCAGTTTTTCATCACCCTGGCGGCCCAGCCCCACCTCGACGGGAAGCACGCGGTGTTCGGCCAGGTAATCGAGGGCATGGACGTCGTCGAGGACATCGGCGCCCTCCAGACCGACGGCTCCGACCGGCCAAAGCAGGACGCGCTCATCGAGTCCGTCGACGTCGACCGCTGACGATCGAACGGGGCCGTCGCCTCCCCCGGGAGGGGCCCGGTTCGATCGGACGTGTTACAGGGGCTGTAACACGTCTTCGACCCGGATACCCGTGTCGCCGGATACGTATAGGTACTCGCCGCCCCTTCGTCCGGGTACGGGAGCGAACGGCGATACCGTCGCCGGCGCTCCCGGAGGAGCCGGGGCGGGTCCGACGGACGCGTCGCCCTGCTCTCCCTGACGCGGCACCTCTGACATAGCGATCGCGCGAACGGTCCCGTCCGGCGGTCGACCCGGCCCCCCGCTCCGACGGCCGCCTCCGGCTTTCGACGTCTCATCCTCCCTCGAGGAGTCGTTCCAGCGGCTCCGCCCGCGACCGGTATCGTTCGTACTCGGCGGTAGCCCACTCGACCATCCCGGGCGCGTCCGATTCGACGACCGCCCGGACGTTGTTCTCGTCGTCGTAGGCGCCCAGCACCGCCCGGTTCTCGAACGCCACGAGCCCGAACTCCAGCGGCTCCGGATGCACGAGCACGTCGACGTACCCGTTCGTCCTGGCGCGATCGAGCGCCTCCGGAAACCCGGCCCGGGACGCCTCCAGAACCCCCTCGTCGATGATCAACTCGAGGCTCCCGCCGGTCTCGAGGAACTCGACGGCCGCCTGGTTGAACACCTCGGCGACGATCGGGGACACCGCGCGCATGTCGTCCTCGTCCGCCGCGCTGACGAGTTCGACCAGCCGCCGGACTGGCGCGAACGGGCTCCGGTCGTCCGGGACCGTCACGCGTGCCCCCTCCAGGGCGTCCCACGGCAGGCGATCGGCGACCGGCCCGGCGTGAGCAGCGAACGGCCCGAGCTTCGCCGCCCGTTCGACGTCCTCCAGCAACGTCTCGTAGGACTCGAGAACTCCCCGGCCGGTGACTGTCACCGTGTACCGTGGGCCGCGCTTGACGACCCAGTTCCGCTCCTGGAACCCCGAGAGAATCCGCTGGACCGTCGTTCGCGTGGCGTCGACGCGGTCGGTAAGTTCGGTCGGACGGAGCGGTTCCTCGCGGAGGGCCTCGAGTATCCGCGACCGGACCGGTGACCCGACCAGGTACTGGACGTCGTCGTGCGCAGCCATCGATCGGGCGGGAATACGACAGACACCATCAAATACGTGTCGTCGGGGACGACCCGATTCTCGCCGCGCGGCGTCGCTTCCCGGCCCGGTTGGCGGGTGTCGACCTCCCGGGAACCGCCCGACTCGATCGGCGAATTGCACGACGATATAAACGTTCTCGCCAAGCTTTATGACTCACCGTGTGTGAGTGTCTCTCGCATAGTATGTTCGAGCGCTTCTCCAGCGGTTACTACCTGGGGGAAATGTACGTCGAACCGCACGGCGGCGACTGTGCCGTGCTCAACCGTGCGGACCACGAGCGAGTCAACGAGCAGCTGTACGCGACCGGCGAGGGCCTCGAACGGCTCGACGCGCCGCTCGTGATGAAGCTCGACGGGCGACATTTCCCCGTACTCGGCGACGACGGGGTCCCCTCGGGGACGCTCGCGCTTCCGCCGGCGTACACCGAGGAGCGGCTCCCGACGAGTCGCGAGGTGTTCCTCGCGAAGGCCGACCGCGCGGCCGAACTCCTGCGGTACGCCGGCTGGGAGCCCGCCGCCGGCACCTGATCCCCTCGTTTCAAGTCCACACGCGTCCGGCTGTCGGTATGCTCGACAGGCTGCTCGGCCGCGCGGAGCTGAAGGAGCGGATCTCGGAGCTCGAGTCGGAGAACGAACGGCTTCAGCGGCAGATGGAGGCCGAATCCGACCGTCGACGCGACGCCGTGACCCAGCGACAGCGGGCCGAAGAGCGGGTCAACCGGCTCGAGGATCGAATCGCGGAGCTCCGCGACCGCGTCGAACGTGCGGAGGCGGACGAGGACGCGGGCGGGCGGTCGTTCCGCCGGCGCGAGCGGTGTCGCGGGGAGCGCCTCGACGCGGTTCTCGACCGTCTCCGGGGGGTCGAGGCCCCGCCTGACGGCGCGCTGACGGCGTACGTCGCGGAGGGGGAGGTTCCCGATCCGGTCGCGGCGACGCTGGGCGACCGGTCTCCGCTGGTCCGGGACGCCGCCCCGGCGCTGGTGGTCGCCGACGACGCCGGTCTCGTCGCCGCCGCACTCCGGCCGCCGTTGCCGCCGGAGCCGTTCGCGACCTGGGAAGCCACGTTTCGGCTCCGCGACCGGTGGTTCCGCCCGACCGGCAGGTTCGCGTTCGGACTCGTCCGGTCGGACTCGTTTGCCTTCGGCGTTTACGACGGCGAAGAGCGGGCCGCGTTCGAGGGGTTCGAAAGCGACGTCATGTCGGACCACTCGAAGGGCGGCTTCTCGCAGGGGCGGTTCGAGCGCCGCCGCGACGAACAGATCGACTCGCATCTGGACGCCGTCCGGGAGACGCTGGCGGACCACGACGCCGACGCCCTGGACCGGGTGATCCTGGTCGGGGAACGGACGGTGCTCTCGCGGCTCGAGGGGGACGCCGACGTCACCGCGGCCGTCGACGTCGGCGGCCGCGATCGGGAGGCGCTGACGGACGCGTTCCGGGAGTTCTGGACGACGCGGGTGTACGGACTCTGATCTGCCCCCGCCGGATTTCCCGGTTTTCGACCCGGGGATTTCGATGCCGGACCCGCGCGGCACCGGTCACCCGGTTTCGTTTTCGGGTTCGTACCGCTCGAGGTGTGGCGTCCCGGTCGGCTCGATCTCGAGGCGCGCCACCGTCGTCCCCTCCCCGAGGACGGTGAGCAGGAACCGGTCCCGCGGGGAGACGAGCCAGCGCTGGCCGTCGTCGTCGGTCGGCCCCACTACCGTGCTCCGCTGAGCGTCGCCGACGGTCACGGTGGCGCCGACGACCGGCCGGTCGGTCTCCGCGTCGAGCACGGTCACGCGGACGGGGCCGCCGGGATACGATCGGTCGACCGTCACGTTGAGCCCCTCCTGAACGTCGCCGACCGTCTCGGATCCGGTGGCGTTTCCGAGTTCGATCCGCTGGTGTTCCCTGAACACGCGTTCGCTGCCGCCGTCGACGTACGTCGTCAACAGGCCGGCGTCGTGGGGTACCTCGACGATGACGATGCCGGCCGAACCGATCGAGTTGGCGCCCTTCCGGGTCGCGGCGATCCCCGGATAGTTCGTGAACGTGACGTTTTCGGCGGTCTCGAGGGTCATCGATCCGGTCGTCGAGCGGTCCCGGCGGTTCGGCATCGTCGCCTCGCGGACGTACGTGTCGCCGTCCAGCATCGTCAATACGATGCCGTTGCCGTCGGTCTCCGCGAACACTCGCTCGGGGGGGCTTTCGCCCGTCAGCACCCTCCTCACGTGATCTCGGACCGGGCCGTCGTACGTTCGCAGCTTGAAGTCGAGGTTGTTGGCCCGGGCGCCGATACTGAACTCCGGCGTCTCCTCCGCCTCCTCGCGCACGACGCCGAGGCGTTCGCGCAGGAGCTGTGACTCCATGCTCACTCGGGCGAGCCGAACCGTCAGCTCGCGGGCGTCGATATCGCCCGCGGCGTACGCGTCGACGGCGGCCCTTTCCCGCTGATTCAGCGTCACTTCCTGCTGCTCTATTTCGGAGAGTTCGGCGAGGATGCGCCGCTGGCGTTCGTCGGTCGTGTTCGCCGCCTCGATCCGTCGTTCGATCGCCTCGGTCCGGAGGTCGGCCGCCGTGGTGTTCACGCCGAAACTGAGGGCAGGGCCGATGTCGGCGCTGTCGCGCCGGATGTCGCTTCGCTCCACTTCCTCGTCCGCGAGTCCGAGCACCCGCGTGGCGTTCCCGGCGGCGGGATCGAGCTGTCCTTCGATAGCGGGGGATGTCGCAATCGCGGTGCCGGTCGGGTCGGGTTCGTCCGTGGGAGTGGGGCCGTCCCCGGTCGGAGCCGGGGAGTCGGCGGTCCGCACCGGGGAGTCGGCGTCGTCGCCGACTGTGGCGCTTTCCCCCGGCGGGAAGGCACCCGCACCGACGGCGGCCACCACCAGGAGGACCGAAAGGAGGATCGGGAGGGCCTTCATCGTACGACGGCTTTCCCCGCGATGCTACAAAAACCCTCCCACGCGCGGTCGTCGGGTCGGGGACGATCCCGGGAAGACGCCGTTTCCTCCCTCGAATCGGGGAACGGATGCGATTTCGTCCGTCTCCGGAACTATGGAAAGCGTTTTGCCCGGGGGCGGTTTGTGTCCCGCATATGCGGCTTTCCGCCCTCTTGACCGCGGTCGTCGTCCTCGCCGCGGTCGCCGGCGCGCTCCCGTCGGTCCCCGCGGCGGGTCCCTCCTCGGCGGCGGCCACAGCCGGCGATTCCCCGGCCGTAGCCGGCGATTCCCCGCCCGTGATCGGGCCGTCGACCGCGCCTCCGATTTCGTCCACGGGTCCGCCCGACGGGGCCCAGCCGGCGTCCAGCGTCGCCGGACTCGACGAGCCGCCGGAGACCGAGATACGGATCCTTCTCCGAACGGACCGAAACGCGACCTGGAACGTCACGATCACGTACCGTCTCGAGAGCGAACGGGAGGTGGAGGCGTTCGACGATCTCGCGGAGGACTTCGAGGGAGGGACGGCGGACGGGCCGATCGACGCCGGGACGTTCGAGCGGTTCGTCGCCCTCGCCGACAATTCGACCACCAGGGGGATGTCGATGGCCGACGTCCGCCGACACGCAGCCAGGAACGGGACGACCGGGCGGCTCCGGCTGGAGTTCACGTGGGTGAACTTCCTCGCGTCGGAGGACGACAGGCTCGTACTCGACGACGCGTTCACGACGGCGGACGGCGAGCCGTGGCTCGGCTCCCTCGATCACCACCAGCGGCTCGTGATCGAAACGCCGTCGGGCTATCAGGTGAACACGACGCCGGGCGTCAATCCGGACATCCGCGACGGAAACGCCTGGATCGAGGGTCCCCAGCGATTCACCGTCGAGGAGCGCGTCGTCATCACCTACAGCCCCGTCCGTGGGACCGATCCCTCGCCGGTCTCCCCGACGCCGACGCCCACCGCGCCGGACGAGTCCGACTGGGAACTCCTGGGCGGCGCGTTCCTGATCGGAGCCGTGATCCTGGCCGCCGCGCTGCTTTACCGCCGCCGAACGCCCGCCGGCGGGGCCGAGCCGGCCGACGCCGCGGTGCCGACGGTCGACTCCCGCGACGGTGCCCCTGGCGATTCCGCTGCCTCCTCGGCGGAGGAGTCGACGTCCGGGGACGCCGGCGCCGAGGAATCCGAGGACCTTTCGCTGCTCTCCGACGAGGAACGGGTCGAGCGCCTGATCGAACGCAACGGCGGCCGGATGCGCCAGGCGGCGATCGTCGAGGAGACCGGCTGGTCGGACGCGAAGGTGTCGCAGCTCCTCTCGTCGATGGCGGAGGCGGAACGCGTCGAGAAGCTGCGGCTCGGTCGGGAGAACTTGATCTCGCTGCCGGACGAGGACGAGGGGGACGACGGGAACGCCGGGGAATGATTCCCTTTCCCGTTGATTTCAGTTGAACCGACGCCGTGAGGGGCATCAAAACGTTTACGCCCGGTCGAGAACATCGATCGATGATGAAGGTTCTCGTCACGGTAAAGGAAGTCGCCGAGGCGGCGGAGGACTTCGAGATCTCGGGCACGGAAATCGAGGATCGATACCTCGAGTACGACCTCAACGAGTGGGACGATTACGCCATCGAGGAGGCGGTACAGCTCTCGGAGGAGCGCGACGACGTCGAGACGGTGGGCGTGACGATCGGCCCCGAGCGCAGCGAGGAGACGATCCGGATGGCGCTGGCGAAGGGACTCGACCGGGCGGTGCGCGTGTGGGACGAGGCGATAGCCGACCGGGATCTGCTCGACGTGGGTGCGAAGGCCCGGCTGCTCGAGGCGGTCGTCGAGGCGGAGGAGCCGGACCTGGTTCTCGCCGGCGTCCAGGCCAACGACGACAGCTTCGGCGCCACCGGCGTCGCGCTCGCCCGCCGGGTCGGCTTTCAGTGGGCCGCGGTGGTGAACCGGCTGGAACTGACCGACGGGGACGCGGTCGCCGACGTTCGCCGGGAGCTCGAGGGGGGGATCGAGGAGCTCACCGAGGTCGACATGCCCGCGGTGCTCACGATCCAGACCGGGATCAACGAGCCGCGATACGCGAGCCTCCGGGGCATTCGCCAGGCCCAGGCGAAGGAGATCGACCACCGGTCTCTCGAGGACCTCGGGGTGAGCGAGACGGCGGTCGACGGTTCGCTCCGACTCACCAGCATGTACGAACCCGTCAGCGAGTCCGACGCCGAGCTCTTCGAGGGCGCTCCCGGGGAGACGGCCGGGAAACTTGCCGGGGCCCTCCGGGACGCGGGGGTGGGTGCCGAATGAGCGCCGTCCTCGCAGTCGCGGACCACCGGCGCGGGACCCTCCGGGACGTGAGCCTCGAACTGATCGCCGCGGGACGCCAGCTCGCGGACGACCTGGACGGGGAGCTCCACCTCGCCGTGATCGGCGGCGATGAAGACGCCTTCGCCGAGAAACTGAACCGCGAGGGGGTCGACGTCGTCCACACCGTCGACGAGGGCGAGGAGTTCAACCACGACGTCTACGTGCAGGCGATCGAGGCGCTGTACGCCGAGGTCGATCCGACGGCGGTGCTGGCGCCCAACAGCGTCAACGGCCTCGACTACGCCCCCGCGGTCGCCACCGGCCTGTCGATCCCGCTCGTCACCGACGCGGTGGCGTTCGAGTACGACGACGTGCTCGAGGTGACCCGCGAGATGTACGGCTCCAAGGTCGAGACCACCGTCGAGGTCGACGCCGACCGGTTCCTGGTCACGATCCGGAGCGGTGAGTGGCCCCCCGTCGAGTCGGCCGGGGACGCGGCCGTCGAGCCGTTCGCCCTCGAACTCGACGAGTCCGCCGTCGGATCCCGGGTGAAAGGCTACGAGGAGGCGGGTGGAGGCGACGTCGACATCACCGACGCCGACGTCCTCGTCTCCGTGGGCCGGGGGATCGAGGAGGAGGAGAACCTCGAGATCGTCGAGGAGCTGGCGGAGGCGCTGGACGCGACGCTGTCGGCGTCGCGCCCGGTCGTCGACAACGGCTGGCTGCCGAAGAACCGGCAGGTCGGGCAGTCGGGGAAGGTGGTCTCCCCCGAGGTGTACATCGCGATCGGGATCTCCGGGGCCGTCCAGCACGTCGCCGGCATGAAAGGGGCCAAGACGATCGTCGCGATCAACACCGACCCGAACGCACCCATCTTCGACATCGCCGACTACGGCATCGTCGACGACCTCTTCGAGGTCGTGCCGGCGCTGACCGAGGCGTTCGAGTAGCCGATCTCCTCGGCCGGATACCCCCGACTGCGTCTCCCCGCTCGGTGCGGAGGCGCTTTCGTCACCTACAAACGCGCGCATCTCCTTTATCCGACGATGGAGTATCTCGAGCACCGGGTCGAGCTCGTGAACGACCGCCTCGACGAGGTCATCGAGGGGGTCGAGCCCGAAGAGCTCAACGCAGAACTGGAACACGTCGTGCTGTCGGGCGGCAAACGGGTCCGCCCGGCAGTGACGGTGCTGGCCTGCGAGGCGTGCGGCGGGGATCCGGCGGACGCGGTCGATTTCGCAGCGGGCGTGGAGTTCGTTCACAACGCGTCGCTCGTCGTCGACGACATCATCGATCGCTCCCCGCTGCGCCGGGGGACTCCCAGCGCGTGGGCGGAGTTCGGATACGGTCCCGCGCTCGTCACGAGCGACGGGCTGCTCGGCGAGGCGTTCGCGCTGTTCTCCGCCGACGACCGGGCGACCCGGATCGTCGCTGAGGCGATGGTCGAACTCGGGGAAGGGGAGGCGACCGAACTCGTCTCCCGCCCCGACTCCGAGGATGCGTACATGCAGCTCGCCAGGCGAAAGACCGGGGCCCTGTTCCGGGCCGCGGCCGAACTCGGCGCCGTCGCCGGCGACGCCGACGCGTTCACCGTCGAGGCGTTCGGCGACTACGCGGAGCGGGTGGGGATCGCGTTCCAGATCCGGGACGACGTGCTCGACGCGACCGCCGACGCCGCCAAACTCGGGAAGCCCACAGGACAGGACGAACAGATGGACCGCCCCTCCTTCGTCCAGGTGACGGGCCTGTCCGTCGAGGAAGCGAACGCCCGGGCGCGCCGACAGGCCGACCTGGCGCTGCAGTCGCTCGAGGCGGCCGACGTCCCGGAGACGGCCGCCAAGGGCTACCTCCGCGACCTCGCGGAGTTCGTCGTCGTCCGGGAACGGTAGGACGCCCCCGACGCCCGGGGGCGCGTCGCCGTCGCGGACCGAAGCGACCGCGGACTCCCCGGCCTCGGCACGGGGTCGGGCGAGCCGAACGCACTGACGTGTACATTACACCGGCGAAGACGTACCGAAGTACTCATACTTGCGCAATCTGCTACTGCAGGCATGGACCGAGCCGAGAAGGCCGCCCTGCAGTTGCAGGCGGTCGCCGTCTTGCGGATGCTGAAGCAGACCAGAACGTACGAGGAGCTTTCCGAGGTCACGGGCCTTCCGGCGGGGGACCTGAACCGGTACGTCAACGGCCACGTGCTGCCCGGCGTCGATCGGGCCCGCGAGGTGGTCGAGGGGATCGGTCGGGAGGCGCTCGCCGACGAACTCCGGGAACGGGTCGCGGTCGACGACGAGGGGTACGTCGACAACTCCGGCGTCGTCTTCGATCAGTCGTTTCTGAACCTCGTCGCCCCGGTCGCCGCCGAGACGCTCGAGTTCGACCGCCCCGACGTCGTGTTGACCGCCGCCACCGACGGCATCACTCTCGGCGCCGCGATGGCCTCCTACTTCGACGCGCGCGTGGCGTACGCCAAAAAATCCAAGGAGACCGCCGTGGAGGAGTTCATCGAGTCCCGACAGCGGCTCGCCTCCGGCATCGAACTCACCTACTACCTGCCGGCGGGTTCGGTCGACGCCGGCGAGACAGTGCTGGTCGTGGACGACCTCATCCGGTCGGGGGAGACTCAGGAGCTACTCCTGGACATCGCCCGCCAGGCCGACGCCGAGGTGACCGGCGTCTTCGCACTCATCGCCGTCGGCGACGAGGGGCTCGACCGGGCCCGGGCGATCACCGACGCGCCGGTGGGGGCACTGTCGACGTTCGAGAACTGACGCGCCGGTGAGAGCGCTGTCGACGTTCGAGAACTGACGCGTCGGTGAGGGCGCCGTCGACGTTTCCGGGGCCGACTCTCCGGCGGGTACTCACGTTCCCGCATCGTTCGGTCGAATGGTCCCGCTTCTTCGCCAAAAAATATCCGTGTACGTGTATAACGACGGGTTCGTCTATGAGAATATTTAAGCCACCGTCCGAGGTATGCCCGCCTGTGATACAATGGGGTTGAGTGAAACACTCTCGTCGTATTTCGACGTCGACGAACACGGCTCGGACGTACGGACGGAAGTTCTCGCGGGGCTCACGACGTTCCTCGCAATGAGTTACATTATCGTGGTGAACCCGGCGATCCTCTCGAACGCGATCCTGTGGGATCCGGAGGCGGGCGAGTTCGCTGGTTCGGCCGTAATCGACGGCACGACGTACACGGCGCCGGAAATCTTCCAGATGCTGGCGATCGTCACCATCCTGGCGTCGGTCGTCGCCATACTGGTGATGGCGCTTTACGCCAAACGTCCGTTCGGGCTCGCCCCCGGGATGGGCCTGAACGCCTTCTTCGCGTTCTCGGTCGTCGTCGGCTTCGGCATCCCCTGGCAGACGGCGCTGGCCGCCGTGTTCGTGGAGGGCGTCATTTTCATCGCGCTGACGGCGGTCGGGGCCCGCGAGTACGTCATCTCGCTTTTCCCCGAACCGGTGAAGTTCGCGGTCGGGGCCGGCATCGGCGTGTTCCTGCTTTTCATCGGCCTCCAGGAGATGCAGATCGTCGTGGAGGACCCCGAGACGCTCGTCGTGCTGGGCGACATCTTCTCGAACCCGGTGGCGATGGTCGCGCTGGCGGGGCTGACGTTCACGCTGATCCTGTGGGCCCGCGGCGTCACGGGCAGCATCGTGATCGGCATCCTCGCGACCGCCGCGACCGGGTGGATCGTCGCTCTCGCGGGCCTCGTCGAACGGGGGACCCTCGTGGACGCCCAGCTGCTCGAGCGGACCCAGTCGGAGGGCTTCCTCTCGGTTCTCACCAACGTCCAGTGGGACATCACCCCCCTGGTCGGGGCGTTCCTCGAGGGCTTCTCCGGCGTCGATCCGCTCACGTTCGCGTTCGTCGTGTTCACGTTCTTCTTCGTCGACTTCTTCGACACCGCGGGGACGCTGATCGGGGTCTCGCAGTTCGGCGGCTTCCTCGACGAGAGCGGTGACCTCCCCGAGATGGACAAGCCGCTGATGGCGGACGCGATCGGCACCACGGTGGGGTCGATGCTCGGGACGTCGACGGTCACCACCTACATCGAGTCCTCGACCGGGATCGAGGAGGGTGGCCGGACTGGCCTCACCGCGCTGGTGGTCGGGCTGTTGTTCCTGCTCGCGATCCCCTTCGTCTCGCTGGCGTCGGTCGTTCCCAGTTACGCCTCCTTCATCGCGCTCGTGGTGGTCGGGATCATCATGTTCCAGGGCGTCACCGACATCGACTGGACGGACCCCGCCTGGACTGTCTCGTCGGTGTTGACGATAACCATCATGCCGCTGACCTACTCGATCGCCGACGGGCTGGCGGCGGGGATCATCGCGTTCCCGATCGTGAAGCTCGCGCGCGGCGAGGGACGCGACGTCTCCCCCGGACAGTACGTGATCGCGGCGGTTCTCGTGGCCTACTACGTGCTACAGACCGGCGGGTTCATTCTGTAGGCCGTCTGGGGGGACCTCCCCGCATCCGTCTCCGTCCCCGTCCCCGCATCCGTCTCCGTCCCTGTTTCTCCCCGTCTTTCGCGGTTTTGCGCCCGAACGGCACACTCCCGCGCCCTTAATGATTCCCCGGACAGTATGCGTATCCGATGACGGAACTCGTTTTGTACGAACTGAAGGGCTGTCCCTACTGCGCAATGGTCCGTGACAAACTCGAGGATCTCGGACTCGAGTACGAATCGCGCACCGTCCCGGCGGCGCATCCGGAGCGAACGACGGTACGGGAGATCAGCGGCCAGACCGGCGTCCCCGTCCTCGTCGACGAGAAGAACGGAGTGGAGGGGATGCCGGAAAGCTCCGATATCGTCGAGTACCTCGAAGAGACGTACGGCGGGGCCTCCTGATGCTGTTTGTTGTCGAAAGTTACCGTGTCGACCGCCCGAGGGCGAGGCGGTCGACCGGTAACCGTCTACGACAAGCAGTATGACGGCGGTCGGTCGCCGTTCCCCCGGTCGGGCCCCCCTGCGCCTCCCGCCCTTCACCCCTCCTGCCCTCCACCCTTCCCGTCCCCCACGTCCTCTCGACTCCCTGCCCTAGAACCGCTCGGCGTCCGTCCCCCACCGCACGTCGTCGTACGTCCGGAGCTGTTCGCTGTCGAACTGCTCCTCGAACTTCCGGCGCAGCGCCGCCTTCTCTCCGGTCCCGATCCGGGCGAGTTCGTCGGCCTTCGCCACCGCCGGTGGCGGTCCACCGGCGGCGGCCACGTCCCCGACGATCTGCTCGGTCAGCGCCGCCCGCAGATCGGAATCGCGGGTGAACGCTGCCGGGGCCTCTACCTTGTAGAGCACGTCGTGGCGGGGGTCGTACAGCACGAAAAAGGTCACCTCGTACGCCTCCGCAGGTAGCCGGCGCTCGATCCCGAGCGCGTCTCCGTCGGCCGCGAACGCCTCGTCGGCCCCGCCCCGCGACCGGAGCCAGGTGGTGAACGTCAGCGCGTCCCGATCTCGGTCGCCGTCGGATCGGCGCTCCAGCAGGCGGGTAAAAAGTCCCGCGTCGTCGGCCCACGGCGCCTCGACGCCCTTGCCGGACAGCGTCCGGACGATCCCGCGACTGCTCGGGTTCTTCACGAACCCCGCCAGCGGGACGTCGCGATCCACGAACTCCTCGACCAGCCTGACGTAGTTCTCTACGATCGCCCGAGGTTTGGCCTCGCGGGCGAGCGCGCCCAGTTCCGGGTCGCGATCCTCCCAGGTCAGGAGCTCCTTCGGGTAGACCGGCCCGTCGAGCACGAGCAGGTCGGTGACGGTGTTGGCGTGAGTCAGCGCGTGGTCGCTCTCGGCGAGATACAGTGCCAGCGCGTGGACCACGCCCTCCGCGTACCGGTTCACCCGGGGAACGTGCAACACTCGACGGCGGCTGTAACCGCCGTCGTAGGTCACCCACTCGAGGTCGTGGTCGACGGTGGTGTCGGCGGTATGGACCGTCGCGACCAGGCTGCGCGACCGGTGGAGGTCCAGGTTCGTCGGAGTCGAGGCCATCGCTGCCTGTGCGACGTCCAGCACCAGCCCGTTCTTGAACGTGGTCGGGTTGATCGTCCCGGAGTCCAGCCCGTGTACCGGCTCGAAGGGACGGTCCGCGAGCGCGGCGTCGTCGATCGGGGCCTCGCGGAGTTCGTGCCCGTCGACGGGTTCACAGACGACGTGCCCGCCGCGACGCAGCGGGTCGAGCCACTCCTCCCAGACCGTGCTCGCGAGGTCGTCGTGATCGGCGTCGTCGACCTCCTCGGCGATGGCGCCAGCCAGCCGCGCGATGTTGTCGACGTGAATGGGGTCCAGCGTCACGACCGAACGGGTGGCCGGAGGCGACAAAAAGCGTCGGGTCCCGGCGCGCCCGCGTCACTCCTCGTCCTCGGGCGGGAAGAACAGCGACGGGTCCTCGTGGGAGAAGACGACGCGGCGGTCGTCCGAGAGCGGACGCACGTACGTGTGGCAGGCCCCCGCCGCCTCGGCGGCGGAACGCATCGCCGTCGCGTCGCTCACCTCGTAGTACATGGGAACGAGCACGACCCGCCGCCTTTCGGTCGCTCGCACGACCAAAAGCAACAGTGTCAGCCCGTCCGGGCCGCCGCGGTACACGTCGTACTCGTCGAACGTCGCGCCGTCGACGAACCGCTCCAGTTCCTCGAACTCGTCGCCGGGAACGAGCACGTCGAGCCCGATCCGGTCGGGGTCCTCGCTCCCGGCGTCGGCGGCGGGAAGGGGCGTCACGTCGCCCACGTGTAGCCGCTGCGTCTCCCACCCCTCGGCCTCGTATTCGGCCGCGGTCTCCTCCGCGTCGTCGCTGACCGCGTCCCACAGCTCCTGGAATCCCTCCCTGGTGGACATACACGACTTCCCGCGGGCGACGCGGAAAAACCTTCCCTCGGCGCCCCGTGGCCGACGCGCGCAGCAAACGTTCCTCCGGCGGAGTCGCCTCCGGGCCGGCCCGCCCCTGACAACGACCTGCAACAGCCAGTATCACCGGCGGACGTTCTCTCCGACTCCCGGACCGAACGACTCCGCGCCCGTCTCAGGATCGCGGGTGTACACCACCGTCCCCCGGACCATCGTGAGTTCGGGGAACACCCCCCGGAGCCCCTCGAAGGGCGTCCACCCCGCTCTCGAGTGGAGCGCGCCGGCCTCGATCTCCCGGGGGCGATCGAGGTCGACGAGCACCAGGTCCGCGTCCCGTCCCGGCTCGACTTTCCCCTTTCGGGGGAGGCCGAACCGTTCGGCGGGACGGGTCGAGACGAGGTCGCGAACCCGATACAGTTTCAGCCGGTCCTTCCGGACCGATTCCAGGAGCAACGGCAGCATCGTCTCCACGCCGGGCACCCCGCTGGGGGCCTCGAGCAGGGGGCGGTCTTTCTCCTCGACCGCGTGGGGGGCGTGGTCGGTCGCGATCAGGTCGACGGTGCCGTCCGCGACGCGCTCGAACAGCGCCTCCCTGCGCCCCTCCGAGCGAAGCGGCGGATTCATCCGACCGAACGTCCCCAGCCGGGGGAGGTCGTCCCGGGAGAGAAACAGGTGATGCGGCGTCACCTCGCAGGTCGCGCCGTTCCCGACGGCGGCGTCGACGCCCTCCGGCGTGGACGTGTGAGCGACGTGCAGCGACGCGCCCGCGTCGTCGGCGACGTCGACGGCTCGCTCGATCGCGTCGATCTCGGCCTCGGCCGTCCGGTACGCGCTCCAGGCGTCGGCGGGCGCCGCCCGGCCGCTTCCCCCTCCCGCCTCTTTCACCCGATCCAGCGCCGACCCGTCGAACAGGTCGGCGTTCTCGGCGTGGACGGTGACGGTCACCCCGGCGTCCCGGGCCCGCGCCACCGCGTCCGCGAAGCGGTCCGCGTCGATTCCCATCTCCCCCGTCGAGTCGGCCAGGAATACCTCCCCGAGCGCGAAGATCGGTCGGGAGAACAGGGCCTCGGGGTCCCACTCCGGAGTGACGCCCCCGTTGATCCCGTAGTCGACGAGCGACCGCTCGGCGAGGGTCGCCTTCGCGTCGAACCCCGTGCCGGTCGTCGTGGCGGGATCGGTGTTCGGCTGGTCGACCACGGTGGTGACGCCCCCCGCTGCCGCCGACCGCGAGCCGGTCTCCCACGTCTCCTTGTGCGGGAACCCCGGCTCCCGGAAGTGGACGTGGACGTCGATCGCGCCCGGCAACAGCAGCCGACCGTCCGCCGGGATCGCCCGCTCGTCGCTTTCGGGCGTCAGCCCCCGGTCGACCGCCGCGATCCCCTCGCCCTCGACCCGGACGTCCCGAACACGCCCGTCGACGAGCGTCGCGTCGGTGATGAGCATACGCGCGATATCGCCGGCCGGAACGTAAAGCGTCCGGTCGTGGCCCGGACCCGCCGCCACCGGCCACGGCCGGAACCTGTCGCGTCCGGTCGATCGTGTGACTGTCTTTCGAGAAATTCACCAAAATACATAAAACTAATTTCTCTTCCTTTCCGGGGAAAATCGCCACCGGCTTATTGATGGTCTACATGAATCCTTCACATATGAACACGTCCGTCGGCAAGCTCCTCGGGGACGCCCGCGAGCTGCGTGCCTGTCTCTCCGTATCCCTTCCCGAGGATCACCCGTGTCCGTTGAACGAGACGTGTCCGTGCGTGACCGACGTGGAACAGACCACGGTGGCCGGCGAGTGTCACCTGATCACCAAAGCGGCGCCGGAGGAAGCCGAGGGGGAGGCGGTGTTGCACGTCACGAGCGACGTCGACGATGCGGCGTGTTTCTGCAGCGCGTTCACCCAACACGACTCGGTCGCGGTGATCCGGGACCGGAAGGAGGGCGAGGTCACGATCGAGACCTATCCGCCCGATCGAGTCGCGCTCATGGAGCTCGTGGGGGAGCTCTCGGAGCTCGCGGACGTGGAGGTGCGACAGCTCTCCCTCCTCGAGAACGGGTCGTCCGAGGTCTGCAACCGCGAATCGGTCAACCTCTCGCAGCTCACCGAACTGGAACGGGAGACCGTCCGGTGGGCGATCGAGCACGGCTACTACGAGGACCCCCGTCGGATCGGCCTGGACGAGCTGGCCGAGGAGTTCGACGTCTCGAAGTCCTCCATCTCACAGCGGCTGCAGTCCGCCGAGCGGAAGCTCGTCTCGCAGGCAATCGGGTGAGGTCTCCGAACGCTCCCGTTCGAGGCCCCGCCACTCACGTCGGTTTCTGACAACGTCTGAAAATGTCTTTCGGTATTCTGCCTCTTTCACTTAATTATTTAACCGCAATATGGAGGACTTTATTATGTCTGGCGAACAATTCTTCGCTATGTCGACCCCTCGGCACGAGACTCCTGGCGGGGGTACCTCGATCGGAAAGCTGCTGGCGGACGACCGGGAGCTCCACGCCCGGCTCGCGATCTCCTTGCCCGACGATCATCCGTGTCCGCTCTCGCAGGCCTGGCCCGGGGTGCTCGAGGTCGAACGGACGCTCACGGAAGACGAGTGTCACCTGGTCACGAAGGTGGCACGGAATCCGACCGGCGACGCGTCGCCCCGGTACATGAAAAGCTGCATCGACGAGGCGTGTTTCTGTACGCCGTTCACGGACTACGACTCCGTCGCGGTCATCCGCGACGCCACGGACGAGGAAGTGGTGGTGGAAACGTATCCTCCCGATCGGCTCGCGCTCGTCGAACTCGTCGACGACCTGTCCGAGATCGGCGACGTGGAGGTCCGGCGGCTCGCGTTGACCGACGGCTCCGCCGAAACCCAGCAGCTGGAGACGGTCGACGTCTCGCAACTCACCGAACTGGAACGGGAGACCGTCCGGTGGGCGATCGAGCACGGCTACTACGAGCGCGACCGGGAGATCGGCCTCGACGAACTGGCCGAGGAGTTCGACGTCTCGAAGTCCACGATCTCCCAGCGGCTGCAGTCCGCCGAGCGGAAACTCGTCTCGGAAGCGATGCGGTGATGCGGTCGGACGTGGTACCGTCGAATGGTAGCCGAGGGTCCACTGCGACGGGATGTCGGCCTCGTCGAGCCAGTGCTCGTACTCGAGGCCGTCCGCGGCCGTCGTGAGGTGGACGCAGTCCCGAGCCGCGCTGGCGAGCACCCGCAGTAGCACGTCTCTGGAGTGCGTGATGGTTTGTCCCGGTTGAACCGGATGTACGGGTACGTCTTCTTGCGCAAGTCGCGGAGAACGAGCGTCAGCGGGGTCTCGTCCTCGCCGTCCTCAAACGGTGACCTGTCGTCCGTCATTCGTCAGGGAGGTCGATGTCGTCCGGGAGGAGGGCGAACCCCAGCGTCCGAAAATCACTGTCGAAGGCGAAGACGTGTTCCGCGTCAACTTCGTCCGCAAGCACCTCGGTCGTGTGGTCCACGAACGAGATTTGCAGGTCATAGAGTTTCGAGGCGGAAACCCACGAAGAAATCCGACCGCGGCGGAGTTGAATCCACGCGAGACGGAGGAATCGGCACGAAAAAATCACGCCGTAGACTGAACAAAGAAACCGTATTTGCGACGACTGTCGTCAGGACTCGCGCCACTTGTGGCCGCACTCGACGCAGGTGAACAGCCGAACCTCGTAGGAGCCGCCCGGCTTCGGCATCATCTCGTAGTAGGCCCGGTCGCCGTCGCAGTCGTCCGCCGGACAGGGCTCCTGCATCGTCTCGGTGGAGCCCCGGGTCCCGTCGGCCACGGCGGGTGCCCCGTCGTCCCGCTGTCCGTCCCGGATCGACATCGCCGCTTCCGCCTGCGAGTCCCGCGGCTCCTCCTTCCCACACGAGCGACACACCCACGTGTCGCCCTCCGTGTGCATCATCGAACCACACTCGTCGCAGAATTGCATGTCGAGGAGGAATACGCGGCTGTCGGATATATGTATTAACTTCCGATCCGTGGCGGTGGTTAGCTGAAAGAGAGGGCGCTAAGCCCCCGTCCTCAAGGAGCGAGGCGAAGCCGAGCGAGTAGGGCGAGGATACAGCGCCCGCACGATTCACAACCAAATCTACTCAAAACTCTTTACTAACTACAACCACTAGCAGGCAATAAGTCGCATGGAGTACAGTCCACGGTACCGACTCTTTCCAACGACCGAGCAACGGGAGAGTCTTGACTGGACGAGAGACACCGTGCGACAACTCTACAACCACGCACTCCAGGAATTCACCCAAATCCCCGAAGACGAAGGTACGCTTCGACAGCGCGTCTGGCACGTCCGAGATGACTTACCACAACTCAAGCAATGGTGGACTGAGTTGAAACAAGTCTACTCTACTGTCTTGCAGAAAGCTGTCGAACGCATCCGCACCAACATCACCAATCTCGGCAAGCTGAAAGCCAAGGGCTATGATGTTGGCTCGTTGAACTGGAAACCGCCGCGTGAGTATCGGAGTTTCACGTATCGGCAATCGGGCTTCGAACTCGACAAGAAGAGTGGCTCACGAGACCGTGCGATACTCCGTTTGAAGAAAGTCCGTGGTGAAACGCTGGAGATACCACTCCGACTCCACCGTGACCTTCCAGAGCATGATGCTATCAAGGAAGTCACAGTGAAGAAAGAACCGACGGGAGCGTGGTACGCCTCGTTTTGCATCAGTACCGTCGAACCTGAGAAACCTGCTCCAGAAGACATCGACGCTGAAGATACTGTAGGTATCGACCTCGGAGTCCTCAACTTCATTTACGACTCGGACGGTCGTTCCATCAGGCGACTCGACTTCTCCGACGAGCGAGAGCGACTCGACCGCGAGCAACGCTCGCTCTCTCGCAAACAGTACGAGTCGAACAACTGGGAGAAGCAGCGCCGTCGTGTTGCCGAGGTTCACGCTCGGATGTCGAACAAGAAGCGAGATTACAAGCACAAGCTCGCACACTTCTACGCGGTGGAGTACGATGCGGTGTTCGTCGAGAACCTCAATGTGAAGTCGATGCTGGAATCAGCTGGTAACGCGCGGAACAAGGCCGACGTGGGTGGGAGTGAGTTCAGAGCGATTCTCGAACACCATTGTGACAAGCACGGCACGCACTACGTCGAGGTGAATCCGAAAGGGACAACGAAAGAGTGCGCGTCATGTGGGGCGGAAACGGACAAGCCGTTATGGATTCGGGAACACTCGTGTCCGTCCTGCGGGTTCGAGACTGAGAGGGATTGGAACGCAGCGTTGAACGTGAAGTCACGTGGATTGTCGAAACTAGGAGTGGTTCACTCCGAAGCAACGCCTGTGAAGACTGCGACCGCTGTGGACTCTGTTTCAGTGTCTGCAAGTCGCGTCGTTGAAACAGGAAGCCCCTGCCTCAAGGAAGCCGCGGTAGCGGCTGAGTAGGCAGGGGTAGTTCACTCCACAGGACGACGGAATCGTCTCTGTGACAACTGTTAATAGGGGCTGTTTCGACCACTGATACATGTCCGAACCGAGGCACATCGTCATTGCGGGTGGCGGTCGAGTCGGTCGTCGAGTCGCGTCGCGTTTCGCCGACCGAGGCACGGCGGTCACGGTCATCGAACGGAACGTCGACGCGGTCGAGACGAACGACGACATCGAGTGCATCGAGGGGGACGCGACCCGCCCGTCGCTGCTCCGGGAGGCGATAACCGAGGAGACGGAAGTTCTGGGTGCGTTGACCGACCGCGGCGACACCAACCTCGCGATCTGCATGGCCGCAAAGCAGCTGTACCCGGAGATCCGGACGGTCGCGCGGATCGCCGACGAGGACGGCGACGAGTACACCGAATACGTCGACAGCGTGTTCTTCCCGGAGCGGGCCAGCATCAAGGCGGCCGTCAACGCCCTCGCGGGGAGCGACGTCCGGACCCTGGAGGGAGTGACCGGCGACCTCGAGGTGTTCGACGTCCGGGTCGACTACGACGCGCCGGCGGCGGGCGAGGTGGTCGCGGACGTGCTCCCGGAGGGGTCGGTAGTGATCTCTCAGGCGGACGGCGACGTCACCGTCCAGCACTCGACGAAGCTCGTGGGCGGCCGCCGGTACCTCGTGGCCGCCGACCAGGAGGTCGCGGGCGAAGTGCTCCGAAAGCTTCGCGGCGACCCCGGGAAGTGACGCCGGCGCCGGCTGCGCGGCCGGCTACAGTCCGTAGAGTTCGCCGTACTTCTCCTCGACGTAGTCGGTGAAGTGGTCGGCGGTGAAGGCCTCGCCGGTGGCCTGGACCACGAGTTGGTTCGTCCGGTAGCGCTGGCCGTGCGCGTGGACGTTCTCCGAGAGCCACTCGTGGAGCGGCTCGAACTCGCCCTCGCGGATCTTCCCCTCGAGGTCGTCGATCTCGGCGTCGGCCGCGGCGAAAAGCTGGGCGGCCATCACCGACCCCAGCGAGTACGTCGGGAAGTAACCGAAGTTGCCGTGGCTCCAGTGAATGTCCTGCAGGCACCCCTCGGCGTCCGTCTCCGGACGGATCCCGAGGTACTCCTCGTACTTGTCGTTCCACACCTCGGGGACGTCCGCGACGTCGAGGTCGCCCCGGATCAGGTCGCGCTCGATCTCGAACCGGATCACGATGTGGAGGTGGTAGGTGAGTTCGTCGGCCTCGACCCGGATGAGGTTGTCCTCGTACACCTGGTTCGCCGTCTCGTACGCCTCGCGGGGCGTGGCGTCGAACTCGGGGAAGTACTCCCTCACGATCGGGGTGGCGAGCTCCCAGAAGGGCAGGGACCGCCCGACGTGGTTCTCCCAGAGACGCGACTGGGACTCGTGGACCGAGAGGTCCCGCGACTCGCCCATCGGCGTCCCGAACTCCTCCTGAGGGAGACCGAGGTTGTACTGCGCGTGTCCGAACTCGTGGATCGTCGAGGTGATCGCGCCCACGGGATCGGACTCGTCGAACCGAGTGGTGACTCGGCAGTCGAACTGGTTGCCCGAGGTGAACGGGTGCGAGGAGGTGTCGAGCCGCCCGCGGTCCCAGTCGTAGCCCACCGTCGTGAGCAGCTCCCGGGAGAGCTCCTCCTGGACGTCGGCGTCCCACTCGCCCTCGAAGGCGTCGGTCGTCACGTCGGCCTCGGACTCCCGGACGTCCTCGATCATCGGAACCAGCGTCTCCCGGAGCTCGGTGAGGATCTCCTCCGCCTGCTCCAGGGGGAGCCACGGCTCGTAGTCCTCGAACAGCACCTCGTAGGGATCGCGGTCGGGATCGATGTGCTCGGCGTACTCCCGCTTCAGCTCGACGTGCTTGCGGAGGTACGGCTCGAACGTCTCGAACTCGTCGTTCGCCTTCGCCTCCTCCCAGGCGGACAGCGCCTCGGTGGAGGTCTCGGAGATCTCCTCGACGAGCTCCCGGGGAACCGCATCGGCGCGCTCGTACTGTCGCCGGATCTCCCGGACGCTCGCCTCCCGGTCCGGATCGAGGTCGGCCTCCTCCAGCTCGGAGAGCAGCGCCCCGATCTCCTCGTCCGTGAGCAGCTCGTGGCGCAGCGAGGCCAGGGTGGAGAGCTGCCTCGACCGCGCGGGCGTGCCGTTCTCCGGCATCATCACCTGCTGGTCCCACGACAGCAGGCCGCTCGCGCTACCCAGATCCGAGACGCGCTGGTACCGCTCCAGTAGCCCCTCGTAGGCGTCCGTCGCGTCGGTCGACGTGGTTTCGGTTGCCATGCACGCGTGTTGCCGCCCCCCGGTAAAGAACCGACTGCTTACCCGGCCGTCTTGCCGGCTACTTCTCGGGTGCGTTCCCTGTCGCCTCGCCGGCTACGTCCCGACGGTCTCCCCGACCTGCCGGTAGATCCGGTAACACCGCGTCAGCACGTCGATCGAGACGCTCTCGGCGTCGGTGTGGGCCTCCCCGGGTTCGGAGGGGCCACAGACGACGCAGGCGGTTCCCGCGCCCGCGAGCCACCCCGCGTCGGTCGCGTGGGGTTTGGTGACGTGTTCGGGTTCGCCCGACTGGGACGCGTCGGCCGCCGCCAGCACCTGCTCGGCGAACGCGTCGTCCGAACACGCCATCGGCGGCAGGTCCTGTTCGATCGACAGTTCGACGCCGTCGATCGACTCAGCGCGCTCCAGGGGCGCCCGCTCGCCCGGGACGGTCCGTTCGTCGATCGTCACCTCGCACCGCTGGGGGATGACGTTCCAGGCGCTCCCGCCCTCGATCTCGGTGACGGCGAGGCTCCCCCGGAGCGGCTCGCCCAGGACCGTCGTCTCCGGAAACGGGAGCTCGCGGACGACGTCGACCGCGTCGCTCGCCCGGTAGATCGCGTTCTCGCCGCGGTCCGGCTCGCTGGCGTGGGCCGCCGTGCCGCGGGCGATCAGCGTGCTCGCGCGACGCCCCTTGTGGGCGACGACGACGTCGGTCACCCCCGGCTTCGAGTAGTTCGTCGATCCCTCCGCGATCAGGGCGTACTCGGGGACGAACCCCGCCTCGATCGCGGGGCGCGCCCCGACTCCGCCCGACTCCTCCCCCACGAACGAGGCGAACGCCAGGTCCGGGCCGTCCGGACGCAACGTCGCGTCCCTGAACGCCAGCATGCAGGCGGCGACCGCCCCCTTCATGTCCGCCGTGCCCCGGCCGTACAGCCGGCCGTCCCGCCGCTCGACGGCGTACCTGTCGGCGTCGGCGTCCGGCCCCCCCTCGACCTGCGAGTCGGCCGGCGGCACCACGTCGTGGTGTCCCACCAGCGCGACCGTCGGCCGGTCGTCGTCCCCGTCCCGGACGTCTATCCCCGCCGACGGGGTCGCCGGCGACCGGCGCGCCAGGACGTTCCCCGTATCGTCACGTTCGACGGCGGCGTCGGTCTCGGTTCGGAGCCAGCGTTCGATCGCGTCGCCCGCCGCAGTCTCGTCCTCGTGGCTCGGAATCTCGACGAGCCGACGGGTGAGCGAAACGAGTTCCGTCTCGGCCCCGCCGTCGGTCTCCCCCGGTTCGTCCATGGCCCCTCTGGGATTCCCGACGCCTTGTGTGTTACTCACCGGTGGGGACGCCCGTCGCTGCCTCTCGTCTCCCCGGCGCCCGACTGCGTCGGACTGCCCCCGCGTTACCCTTCCAGAGCCCTCTCTCCGGAAAATATCACGTGTGAAATCAGCGTTTCACGTCCAGTTCCTCGCGTTTGCAAATATGATAATCGAGTGAGAACGTTTATATCCGTTCCGGCGCACTTGACGACAACAGATCGATCCACCGTGACCGCTTCGTCCCACGTTTTCCTCGTCACCGACGGGGAGCCGCCCGACGGCGTGCTCGAGGCCCTCGCGAGCGAGTGGGCCGTCTCCGTCCGTCGACCCGGCGACGTCGAGACGTCGGGGGCGGACTGCCTCGTGTGCTGTGACCCGTTCGGCCGGGCGTGGGCCGCGCAATCCGCGCCGTCGGTCCCGTGCGTGACGTGTGGCGACGCCCCGACCACGCGGGGGGCGTCCGCGGCGGGGCGCACCGACGGATCCGGTTCCCCCGGTGCGGCCGCAGTTACCGACGAGGGCGGGTCCGACTGTCACCCGGACGCGGTCGTGGCTTCCGTCCGCCGGGCGCTGGCGGCCGCCGACCGCGACGCAGCAAAGCGGGACCGGCGGGTCACCCAACTCCACGAGGGCGTCTCCGGGTTCGCCGCGCTCCGGGAGCCGGAGGCGGTGTTCGAGCGAACCGTGGAGATCGCGGAGGACGTGCTGGCGTTCGACCGGTGTGTCGCCATGCGACACCACGACGGCGTCCTCGTCCCGGTAGCCCACTCCGGAGACACCGAAGTCGGCGACGCCAGACCCATGTCAGTGGACGTCGGAGTCGGCGGCTGGTGTTTCCGAAAGGGCGAGCCACGGCTGGTCGATCGAGTCGACCAGGACCCGATTGCGCGCCCGTCCAAGTCGGGGTTCGCTTCCGGAATCAGCGTTCCGATCGGCGAGCACGGGGTGTTTCAGGCGGTCTCGACGGAGCCCGACGCGTTCGACGAGTGGGACCTGAACCTGGCGGAGTTGCTGGCCGCACACGCCGGGGAGACGCTCTCGCGCATCGAAACCACCGCCGAACTCCGGGACGAGCGCGACCGGCTCAGGTCGCTTTTCGAGAACGTCCCGGACCCGGCGATCGCCTTCGAGTTCGTCGACGGCGACCCCGTGTTCCGCCGGGTCAACGCCGCCTTCGAGGACGTGTTCGGCTACGGCAGCGAGACGGTCGTCGGCGAGAGCGTCGACGAGTACGTCCTCCCGGACGAGGAGGGGGAGCGCCGGCGGGGCGAGCGCTTCAACCGGCGGCTCCGGGAGGGCGAGAACGTCTCGGCGGAGGTGGTCCGACGGACCCGCGACGGGCGGCGTCACTTCATCCTCCAGGTGATTCCGCTGGAGCTCGATTCCCACAACCTGTCGGGCTTTGCCATCTACACGGACATCACCGAGCAACAGGAACGCGAGCAGAAGCTCAAACGGCAAAACGAGCGACTGGACGAGTTCGCCTCGATCATCTCTCACGACCTGCGAAACCCGCTCTCCGTCGCGATGGGGTTTCTCGAACTCGCCCGGAAGACCGGCGACCCCGAGCACTTCGATCGGGTCGACCGGGCGCTGGACGACATGCAGGAGTTCCTCGACGACCTGCTCCGGCTCGCGCGGGAGGGACGGCTCGTCGGCGAACTGGTGGAGACGACCCTCGAGCGGGTCTCACGGGAGGCGTGGGAACGCGTCGCGGCCGAGGACGCGATCCTCTCCTTCGAGGGGAACTGCTCGCTGTCCGTCGACGAGTCGCGAACGGTCGAGCTGTTCGAGAACCTGTTCGTCAACGCCCTCGAACACGCCGGTCCGGGGGTAACGGTCCGGGTCGGAGCGCTCCCGTGTGACTCCGACGACCCGCCGGGATTCTACGTCGCGGACGACGGGCCAGGGATCCCCGCGGGGGAGCGCGAACGGGTGTTCGACTCCGGCTACACCACCGACGAGGCGGGGACCGGTCTCGGGCTCGCCATCGTCGACCGCATCGCCGAGGCGCACGGGTGGGACGTCGAGGTGACCCAAAGCGACGCCGGCGGCGCGCGCTTCGAGTTTTACTTCGGGGAGTGATCCTGTTTGTTGTAGGAAGTAACCGTGTCGACCGCCCGATGGCGTGGCGGTCGACCGGTAACCGTCTACAACAAACAGGATGAATGGGCTCCCGGGGCTCCTCCCGGCTACCCGCGGAACGATTCCGCGACCGCCTCGATCCGGTCGATCGCCGCCGCTACCTCCTCGCTGGAGACGTCGAGGTGGGTGCACAGCCGGGCCACGTACTCGTCGAACGCGTTGAACGCGACGTCCCGTTCCGCGCACGCCGCCACGAACTCCTCGGCGGTGACCCCGAGTTCGCCGGAGTCGACGACGACGATGTTGGTGTCGGGCTCGGGGGCCCGGAGGCCGTCGATCTCGTCGATTCCTGCCGCGAGTCGGCGGGCGTTCTCGTGGTCCGTCGCAAGCCGGTCGACGTTCTCCAGCGCGACCAGCCCCGGGGCGGCCACGATCCCGGCCTGGCGCATGCCCCCGCCGAACAGCTTGCGGTTGCGCCGCGCCCCCTCGATGAACTCCTCGGAACCGGCCAGCATCGACCCGATTGGGGCCCCCAACCCCTTCGAGAGACAGAACATCACCGAGTCGACGCTCTCGACGAGCTCGTCGGCGGGCGTGTCCAGCGCCACGCTCGCGTTGAACAGCCGCGCACCGTCGAGGTGGACGGGAACGCCGTGGTCGTGGGCGGCCTCGGCGGCGGCGTCGATTCGGTCCTTCGGCACCGCGACCCCGCCGCGGTAGTTGTGGGTGTTCTCGAGCCCCAGCAGCCCGGTGCCCGGCCGGTGGAGGCTCTCCTCGACGTACGCCTCGTGGACCTGCTGTGCCGTCGGTACCGCGCGCTCGCCGGCGTCGACGAGCCGCGTTTGCACCGAGGACAGCTGCGCCGCGCCGGCCACCTCCCACCGTTGAACGTGGGACTCGGCCTCGAGCAGGAGTTCCTGGCCGCGCTCCGTGTGCGTCCGGATCGCGACCTGGTTGCCCATCGTTCCCGAGGGGACGAAAAGCGCCGCCTCCATCCCCACAAGCTCCGCGGCGCGTGCTTCGAGCTCGTTGACCGTCGGGTCGTCCCGGTAGACGTCGTCGCCGACGTCGGCCTTCCGGGCGGCCTCGCGCATCCGGTCCGAGGGCTTCGTGACGGTGTCCGAACGGAGATCGATCATCGACGGAAGGCTCGACCGGCTGGCGCATATATGATGCGGTATCCGATCGCGGGGGCCGGGTTCCGTCGGTCGGCGAGGGATCAGGCGTACGCGTCGAACTCCTCGCCGAACGCTAGGAAGTACCCGGTTCCCGCCAGGCCGACCGCGCTCGCGATCCCGAACGCAAGGGTCGGGCTGCCGGCGTACAGCTCCCCCACGCCCGGCAGCGAGACGCCGCCGTAGATCGCCCCGCCCAGCGCCGAACTGGGGATCACGACGAGGTTACGGAGCAGGTAGTAGGTGCCGGTGACCCGTCCGCCGGCGCCCGCCTCCGCCGGACCGACGATCAGCGCCTTGTGGGCGGGGAGCCCGGCGAACCGCAGCCCGGAGAAGGCGAACAGCGCGGCGAGGACGGCCGCGCTCGGGGGGGCGTTGATGAGAAGCACCGGGAACAGGGCGTAGACGGCGAACCCCGCGGCCACGACCGGCTTCAGTCCAACGCGCTCGGCGGCCTTCGCCGCCGGGACCATCACCAGCAGCGCGACGACCATCTCGGCGCCCAGCAGGAGCCCGAAGTACGACTGCGGGCTGAAGGCGAGGTCGCCGATCCCGGGTACGGTGACTTCGAGTCCGACCTCGAGAAACCGGGTGACGACGATGACGAAGAAGACGTACACCATCCCGTTGGCGAACCGGACGAGCGTGTCGCCCACGAGCAGAGGACGCAGCTCCGGGGGGAGGGTCCGGAGGTCGTCGACGACCTGGGCGAGCCCCTCGAACGACTTCCCGAAGCTGTCCCCCGTCGAGTCGTACAGGAAGTGCTGGGCGGCGGTCCCGAGCACGCCGAAGACGACCGCGATCACGAGCACTCCCTGGAAGGCGGTCACGACCTCCGCGTCGGCGCTGCCGAACGGGAAGAACACCGCCGCCGCGAGCAGGGGTCCCACGAGGAACGCGGTCCGTCGGAACGTCTCGGTGCTCGCGAACCCCGCCGCCAGCCTCGCCGGCGGCACGCTTTGCTTCACGATGGCGAACGTCGCGCCCAGCCCGAACGACTTCCACGCCTGCGAGAGGAGCAGCCCGAAAAAGACCAGCAGGATCGCGAGGTTTCCGATCCCGGCGACGGGGACGTCGGCGGCCATCGGGGCAAGCAGCCACACGAGGAACCCGAGCGTGGAGACCGCACCGAAGATCGTGAGCGCGTGTCTGGAGCCGATCCGGTCGGAGATCGCCCCACCCGGGTACGGGTAGGCGGCGCCGATCACGTTCCCGAACGTCCCGAACAGCCCGACGACGAACGCGCTCGCACCCAGCGCGGTCATGTACTCGGGAACGTACCTGCTCGTCATCTGGAACCCGAGGCTGAACGCGAACATCGCCAGCGACAGCACCAGCACGTCCGGCTCGAGCGCGAGGAACTGCCGGAAGCCGTCGAACGGATCGATCCGGTCGGCCTCGCGGTCGCCGTTCGGCTTTTTCCCCGTCACCGTATTCGCATCCAGGGGCCGGTCCCGACGTCGGGGAGGTGGAACCGCTGTCTGGCGGGGCGGGCCTCGATCTGTCTCAGTTCGAGCCGGGCGTCGAACGCCGACGCTAAGGGGAGTTCCCGGGCGCGCTCGTCGGGCATGTCCACGTGGAAGTGTCCCATCCCCCTGGCCTCCCGGACCGCCGTCGTCACGGCCGTGACGAACGCCGACACTTCGCTTTCGGGGCAGCCTTCGAGCAACGGTCCGAGCGAGTCGACCCCGAGCCTGATCTCGGCGGGCTCGGGATCTCGTCCCGAGAGACACGCGGCAAGCCGGTTCTCGACGTCGGTGCGGAGCCGGGACAGCGGGTCCCCGCCGCCCGTCGGCGGCCCGCCGTCGCCGAACGCCTCCCGGTAGTCGATCAGGTGCGTCCGGTCGTCGCGTATCGAGACGCCGGGGGGAAACTTCGCCGACAGCGCTCCGGCGGCGTCCCGGACCACCACGAGTATCCGGTCCCGCTCTTTTCTGGGGGAACCGAACAGCCGGGCGGTCGTCCGGTCGACTGCGGGGCCCCCGGAGCTCCTCGTCACCAGCAGGTTACAGCCGTCGCGCTTCAGCTGCTGGAGCCTCCGGGAGAGCTCCTCGGGGCCGTCGGAACGGCGCCCCGGATCGGGGGTGGGCATTCGTTCGAAGTAGTCTGACAACTTATATAATAGTTGGGTCGGGCGATTCCGGCCGCGGATCGAACCGATAAAGGCGATCGGCTCCGTCCTTCGAACGATGACGATCAGCCTCGGTACCGCGAGCGCGGCACCCGGCGAACTCGACACCGGCCGCCTCGAGGTCGGCGAAGCGCGGGACGGAACGCCGATCGGTCTCCCGGTCTGCGTCGTGAACGGCGCCTCGGACGGGAAGACGCTGTACCTCCAGGCAGTGAGCGACGGCGACGAACTCAACGGGCTCGGCGTTCTCACTCGCGTCGTCCCCCGGCTCGATCCCGCGGAGCTCTCGGGGACGCTTCTCGTCGTCGGGATCGTCAACCACCACGCGTTCCGGGTGGCCCAGCACCGCAACCCGATCGACGACACGAAGATGAACCGGGCGTATCCGGGCGACGAGAACGGCTCGACCAGCGAGCGCATCGCCGCCGCGACGTTCGAGGCCGCCACCCGCGCCGACCTCGCCGTCGACCTCCATCAGGGCTCGACGAGCCGGATGATAAACGAGGTCCGCGTCCGGTGCGGTCGGCGCCACCGCCTGCACTCCGACTGCCTCCGCCTGGCGAAGGTGTTCGGCTGCGGCCACGTGTTCGACCAGAAGGGACCCGACGGACAGCTCGCCCGGGTCGCCCCCGACGAGGGGATCCCGACGATCGATCCCGAACTCGGGGGGAGCGTCGGCTGGGACGAGCACTCCATCCGGAAGGGCGTGGAGGGGACGTTCAACGTGTTGCGCTACTACGGGTTCCTCGACGGGGAGGCCTCCACCGAGCCGCAGACCCGCGCCAGGAGCTTCGACCAGTACGGCTCGCCCGTCGGCGGGCTCGTTCACTTCCGGCGCGAACTCGGCGACCGGGTGAGCGCAGGGGACGTGCTGTTCCGGGTGACCGACCCGTTCGGCCGGGAGAAGGAGCGCGTGACCGCCGACAGCGACGGAATCTTCTGGCGGAGCCGGCGACTCCCGCAGGTCGCGACCGGGGAGTACGTCTGCTCGATCGGCACCAGCGTCGACGAGTACTGATGACGGGGGAACCGACGCGGGGAGCCGGCGAGTCGACCCCGAGACCGCTCGTCTGCCCCGAGTGTGGGGGACGCTACCCGGACCGCTGGCGGTGTACCTGCGGGTCGCCGCTTCGGTTCGCCGACGCGTCCATCGCGGCCGAGCTCCCCGCCTCGCCGCCCGACCCCGCCGCGTTCGACGCCCGCGGGGGGCTGTGGAGCTTCGCCGACCTGCTCCCGGTCGGCGACGACCCCGCCGACCGGGTCACCCTCGGCGAGGGGCTGACGCCGCTGGTCGACGCCGACGGCCACTCCCGGCAGGGCGCGGACCACCCCGCGTGGGACGCCGCCTTCAAACTCGAGTACGTGTTCCCGACCGGCTCGTTCAAGGACCGCGGCGCGACGACGACCCTGACCCGGGCGCGGGAACTGGGGGTCGACCGCGTCGTCGAGGACTCCTCGGGCAACGCCGGCGCCGCGATCGCGACGTACGCCGCCCGGGCGGGGATCGACGCCGAGATCTACGTGCCCGCCGGCGTCAAGGAGTCGAAGCTCCGGGCGATCGAGCGCGCCGGGGCGAAACCGATCCGCGTGGAGGGGGAGCGGAGCGACGTCACCGACGCGTGCGTCGAGGCGGTGGAGACGGGCGACGCCTGGTACGCCAGCCACGCGTACAACCCCGCCTTCTTCGCCGGGACGGCGACGATCGCCTACGAGATCGCCCTCCAGCGCGGCTGGGAAGTCCCCGACGCCGTCGTCACTCCCCTCGGTCACGGGACGCTGTTCCTGGGGGCGTATCTGGGCTTCGAACGGCTCGAGGCCGCGGGCTGGATCGACCGGACGCCCCGGCTGCTCGGGGCGCAGGCGGCCGGCGTCGCGCCGGTCGTCCGGCGGCTCCACGGGGAGGCCGCCGCCGAGCCGGCCGACGGCGACCGGAACGACGCCGCCGACGGCATTCAGATCGCCGAGCCGGTGCAGCTGGATCGGATCCTCCAGGCGATCGACCGGACGGACGGCGACGCGATCGCGATCTCCCGGGGGGCGACCCGGCGTGAACTCGACCGGCTCCACGCCGCCGGCTTTTACACCGAGCCCACGTGCGCGGTCGCGCCCGCGGCGCTTCGGGAGTACCGACGGCGGGGGGTCGTCGACCCCGACGACGACGTGGTCGTGCCGCTGACCGGAAGCGGGCTGAAGACCTGACTCGAGAACGGACGGCGTCTCTCCCGTCGGTGCTTTCGGTGATCCCGGGGCGGGGCTCCGGCCCCATGGCGCGCAGGGATTCCGGCGTGTGGCGGGCCGTCCGGTACCGGCCTCCAACGATCGTCCGGTACCGGCCTCCAACGATCGTCCGGTACCGGTCTACAACCGTCGTCACGCGCTCGTCTCCAGGCCCACAGCATGCGTGGCGGCGAAGCCGTCACCTTTTATATATCCCGCACGCCGCCTGCCGGGCGGGATTGAAAGGGGCGAGCGGCTACGCGACCCCCGACGACGCAAGCACCGCAGGAGGGAGCGAGCATCGCGAGCGACTGACGAGGAGCGCAGCGAGTCGCGGGAGCGTAGCCGCTCGGGGCTTTCGAGGCACGTATAAAAGTAGCCGAGTTTTCGTCCGCCTCCTCTGCACACCACCCACCAGTCTCCGACCCGAGGGAGCCTACGGCAGCAACACGCCGTCGATGACGTGTACGACGCCGTTCGAGGCTTCGAGGTCGGTACCGACGATTTCGGCTTGCCCGTCGTTCAACGTGGTCCCGTCGACGGCGACCGTCTCGCCGTTCAGCATCTCCACCGTCGGGGCGTTCACCACCGAGGACGCGTACCGTCGGCCCGAGGTGACGTGGTACAGCAGTATGTTCGCGAGGTCGTCGCTCGCCAGCAATTCCTCCTTGCTGATACCGAGTGTGTCGAGGAGTTCCCCGAACGCCTCGTCGGTCGGCGCGAACACGGTCAGCTGACGGTTTCCGCTCAGCGCGTCCACCAGCCCGGCTTCCTGTACCGCTTCCACCAGCACGTCGAAATCGTCGGCTTCGACCGCGACGTCGACGATCGTGTCGTCGCCGCTTGCCCCCTGGCGTTTTCCCTTTCTCGCGCTCGCGCTTCCGACGCCGCCGAGTGCGAACAGCACGCCCGCGGTCCCGACCGTCTTGAGTGCCTTCCGTCGTTGTGGGTCAAACATTGTTTATTACCTCGTATGCGTTAACGAGCCACATACAGATAACCAGAGGTCCTGACCTGTCAGGGCTCCCCTCGGACGTCAAACCGCCGTCCGGCCGAAATCGGCGGTCGCGGACGCAATCGGTTCGCGACCGACAAAGCGGGCGGACAGGGGCTCCCGGGCTCCACGACCCCCGTCAGGCTTCGCCGTGCTCGGTCGCCCGTTCCCGGATGACGTCCCGGATCTCGTCGGGGTCGTCCATCTGCGCGAGCTCCTCACAGGAGACAAGCGCCGTCCCGTCGACGGACTCCTGTCGGGCGTCGGATTCGGTGAAGTACACCGCCCGCGTCCGGGTCACCCGGCCGATCGAGGACATCAGCCTGGCGCGCTTCCGGGCGCTCTCGGTGAACTCCGAGTGCCCCGTCAGCACGCGCATTCGCTTCTCCGCGACGTCCTCGCCGACCGCCTTGAACGGGGCCCGCTCCGTCGGGTGGACGGTGAAGCCGGCCCGCGAGAGCACGGCCACCACGTGGTCGTCGTCGGGGTCGGCCTCCGGCCCGGCGGGCGTCGGCTCTGCCTCGCGGACCTCCTCGGCCCCCTGGAGCACGTTCACCGGGTTCGAGAACGGCTCGTCGAACAGCTCCTCGAGCTGGGCGGCGACCTCGATGGAGGCGTTCATCCCGTCCTCGTACTTCGAGACGGTCCGCCGGGAGACCCCCAGCTCCGTGGCGAGCTTCCCGAGGGACCAGCCGCGTTCCTGGCGCTCGTCGGCGAGCACGTCGCCGTCGATGCTGACGTACAGCCCGCCGGGAGCGGCGTAGATCAGCGGCGGTACCTCCTCGACGAACAGGTCGTACGCGGTGTCGGGGTGGATCACCGGCACGCCGTGTCTGAAGTACACGACGCCGGGTTTGAGTTCCTCGTCGCGGGTCCGGAGCCCGAGCAGCATCGGGGTCGCGTCGAGGTACTCCCCGAGCCGCCGCATCTCCTCGCCGGTGTCCGCGTCCAGCGCGTCCACGTTGCCGAGGATCTTCAGGAGGACGAGATCCTCCCCCCGCCGCGCCGCCAGGTCGAAACTCTTCGGACGGACGGCACACCGGTCGCTGACGAGGAACCCGGCGTCCTCGAGCATGGCGACCACGTTTTCCACTAGGGCCATCCGTGACATAGTGGTAGGTAAGTGACTTCTCGCATATATGTGTTGTGGGAGTTACGGATTTCCGGTGATGCGCAGTCGGGCGATTTGGTCGCTGAGTCCGGGGTTAGTTATAAGTACCGTCGCGAAACTCGCCCAGTGTATTGTGTTGTACCTACAATACTACTGTAGCTTCGCGCGGCCCGAGGGTGGTCCCGGACCCGCCCCCGACGCGTCCCGAGACTATTCCGGGCTCGCCGGAAGCGCGAAACCCCCTTATCCTTCCGCCGACAACCGCCGGCAGTGACTGTCATCGGCGTCGACGACACCGACTCCCGGGAACGCGGGATGTGCACGACCTACCTCGCGGCCCGGCTGGGGGAGCGCGTCGAGTCGCGCGGCGGGGCACTGCGGCGGCGGTTGCTCGTCCGCCTCAACCCCGCGGTCCCTCACAAGACGCGGGGGAACGCCGCCCTGGCGCTGCACGCCGACGTCGATCCGGACGTGGCCCTGCGCCTGGCCCGCGAGGAACTCTCCGCGCTGGCGGTCTCGGGCGATCCGGACACCTCGCCCGGCGTGGTGGTGGCCGACGTCGATCCGTCGGAAATCCCGTCGGACGTCGCCGCGTTCGCCCGGGACGGGATGCGAGAGTTTCACGACCTCCCGGACGCGCTCGACCTGATCGAAAGCCACGGCTGGCGCCACGACGGGTTCGGGGGGAAAGAAGGTGACCGCGGCATCGTCGGTCGGGGGCGAATCGGGGCGCTCGCGGCGATCGGGGCGTGGCGCGCCTTCGACGACTGGACCGCCGAACACGTCGCGTACCGGCAGTTCGACCGGTGCGGGACGCCCCGGGAGGTCGACCGCGACTCGGTGTTCGCCGCCGCCGATCGGGGGTATCCGACGGTGTGGGACACCGTCGACCGGGGCGAAGGCGAGGCGGTCTGCGTGCCCAGCGCGCCGGGACCGATCCTCTTCGGGATCCGGGGGGACGACCCCGAGGCGTGCCGGGCGGTCGCCGCCGGTATCGACGCCGAGCCGATCGAACGGACGGCGACGTTCCTGACCAACCAGGGGACCGACGCCCACCTCGCACCGGGCGAGGTCGGCTCGCTCCGGGACGGCGCCGGCTACTGCGTCGACGGCGTCGTCGCGACCGACCCCGAAACCCGGCGCGGCGGCCACGTCTTCTTCGACCTCGCGGAGCCCGACGCCGGGCGGTCGGCCGACCCCGAGGAGATCCGTTGTGCGGCGTTCGAGCCGACGAAGCGCTTTCGCGACCGCGTGCGTGCGCTTCGCCCGGGCGACCGCCTCACGGTCTGTGGCGAACTGGCGGAGGGAACGCTCAAACTCGAGAAGTTCGCCATCCGGGAACTCGTGGAGACCGAGCCCGTCAACCCGACCTGCCCCGACTGCGGACGCTCGATGCCCTCCGCCGGGCGGGAGCAGGGCTACCGGTGTCGCGACTGCGGCACTCACGCGGAGCGGAAGGCCACCCGACCGCTCGACCGGGCGCTGGAGCGGGGCTGGTACGAGGTCCCGCCGTGCGCCCGGAGGCACGTCGCCAAACCGCTCGTTCGGGGCGGCTTCGACGCGCCGGTCCATCCGGAGCGGTGACGAGTCGGCTCGCGCTCCGGGGCCTCATAACGGTTTTTCGGCCACCGGCAACGGACCGCCCGGGTGCGGTTTTTCCCTCGTCTCAGGCGAAGTGGCGCTCCCACACGAAAAGCGTCGGCGGCAGGACGATCAGCGCCGCCA
>JAZKTH010000079.1:0-10969 GCA_036625675.1 Haloferacaceae archaeon | reverse complement strand
CTCGATGAGGTTCTCCTCCTCGAGCACCCGAAGGGAGTATCGGACCTTGTGGTGGGGGTAGCCGGTTTCGTTCGACATCTTTACGATGCCGATCGGCTCGTTTGCGATGACCATGCGTAACACTTGGAGGTGGCGCTCGAGCATGTCCACTTCCTTTTCCAGCCTATCTATCATGCCATATGTTAACTCGTCTTGCCGGCTTTTAAACGTTGCTGTTACGAACGGGGTGAAAAGGAAAACGCCCGCGGAGCGCTCCCGTCTGCCGTCTCCTTACGGACGTTTCGCATGGTGGTAGTTAACGGTTCGGGCTGTTACAGGTCCCTGAGAATGGATGACTTAAGTAGAACGACGCTGAATGCCCGGCGTGGCGTTCGTGCTCGAAATCAAGCCGTCCGCACGCAAGCGAAACGCGGCCGCGGGGCGGGCGGTCAACCGCGACGGGGCCCGGTGGTCGTTCGCGACCCGCAAAGCCGCCGAGCGGTGGGCACAGGAACTCACCGACGTCGGCGGGGAGCTGGTCTGGGTCCAGTCGGCCCACCCGCGGGACGCCTCGGACGTGGACGGATATCTACTCTCGCGGCTGGACCGCGGCACGATCGCGGACCGGGACCGACTCGACGGGCGCCCCGGACGCGCGGACGCGTCGACCGAACAGGACGAATTCCCGGTCGACCGGAGTCGGTGAGCGCAACGCCCGTCCGGTCGAGGAACTTCGCCCGCGCTATGCCGTCTCGCCTGGAGCAGTCGCTGGCCGGTGAAAAATGTGAGAATCGCGTTCCGACCCCGGCGCCGGCCTCGCGGACGGCGCCGGAATCGACCTGTCCGCCGGGTTACCGACTCCACCGAAGTTACAGCCGCTGTAGGTTCTTCGCGCGCGGGCCTTTCTCGGCCTGCTCGATCTCGAACTCTACTTCCTGTCCTTCCTCGAGGTCCGGACCGCCGACGTCTTCCATGTGGAAGAAGACGTCTTCGTCCGCGTCGTCAGTCTCGATGAAACCGTAACCGCCAGTGTCGTTGAAAAACGCCACAGTGCCTTGCGCCATTGCAGATGACTCCAGGCGGAGTGAGGCCATGTCACTATAAATAGTTGTGGGTTGCAGACCGGTTCTCGACGGGGGGATTATAAATGAACCGGGGCCCGGGGGTCGAAGAACGGGAGATCAGCTGTTCTTGAACGAGGCGGTGTACACGAGGAACGCCCCCGTCGCGATGACGAACGCAAGGAACGTCACCAGCGCGAGCACGTTCGCGACGGGTGCGAGCGGTTCCACGAAGTTCTGTCCGGTGGTGTCGAGGACCAGAACGGCAAGGAGGGCGGCGACGAGCGCGAGCAGCCAGTTCGTGACGAGTCCTTCGTAGGCCATGCCGAACCGGACTGTGCGGAGACGTAAAAAGCCAGTCCATCGCGGGCAGCCACTCGTTTCGGCCGTGACGCGCACGAAGCGACGGTCGCGCCCGAAACGACAGTTGCGCCCGAAGCGACGCGCGCTCGGGTCGCCGTCGCAGAGTACAAATCCACCCCGCACTAGTGGGTGCGTATGGTCACCTTTCTCGCCGGTGGGACGGGGACGCCGAAGCTCCTCGACGGGGCAGTGCGGGTGATGGAACCGACGGCCATCACCGTCGTGGGAAACACCGGCGACGACGTCGAACTGGGGGGGATGCTCGTGTGTCCCGACCTGGACACGGTGCTGTTTCGTGGCGGGGACGTGCTCGACCGGGAGACGTGGTGGGGGATCGCGGACGACTCGACCACGACCCACGAGGAACTGCACCGGATCGCCGAGGCCGCGAATCTGGAGACCGGGCCCCGATATCTGCCCGCCGAACGCCAGACTGCGGGTCGCCGGATCGCGAACTGGCGCCGGTTCTCCGGCATCGGGGAGTTCATGGAGATCGGCGACCGGGATCGCGCGGTCCACCTCACCCGGACCGGCCTGCTGGAGGAGGGGTACAGGCTCACCGAGGTGACGCGAGTGCTGGCGGATGCGTTCGACCTGGACGTCGACCTGCTACCGATGTCCGACGATCCGGTGGCCTCGATCGTCCACACGGACGAGGGGGAGATGCACTTCCAGGAGTTCTGGGTCGCCAGACGCGCGGAGCCGGCGGTCGAAGACGTCGAGTTCCGGGGAGCAAGCGAGGCGACGACGACCCAGGAGGTGCGGGCCGCGCTGGAGAAACCGGTTGTCGTCGGCCCCTCGAACCCGGTGACCAGCGTCGGCCCGATCCTGACGCTACCGGGGGTTCGGGAGGCGCTGCACGCGACGCCGGTGGTGGTCGTCTCCCCGTTCGTCGGCGGGGAGGCGTTCTCCGGTCCGGCGGCGAAGCTCATGCGGGCGGTCGGCCACGACGCCTCGACCGCCGGCGTCGCAGACGCCTACCCGTTCGCCGACGGGTTCGTCCTCGACGAGCGCGACGGGACGGAGCTGGATCGGCCAGTCGTACGGACCGACATCGAGATCGACGACGAAGACGATGCCGAGCGCGTGATGCGCGCTGTCGCGACCGCCCTGGAGGCCGTGGGATGAACGGGAGATCCGGGGAATCCGGCCGGACAGCGCCGTTCTCTCCGTCGCTGGCAGTCGCCAGCCTGAGCGGCGAGGCGGACGCCGAGTGGGCGCGAACCGCCGCTCCGCACGTCGGGGCCGCGTTCCTGGGCGGGATCGCGATCGACGAGGAGAGCCGTGCTGCCGCCCGAAAGCTCCGAGATCGCGGGCGGTCGGAGTTCCTCCCCCCGGACCCGATCGGGTTTCTGCGGCGACAGCTGGCCGAACTGGCGTCGGTGCCGGTGCGTCCCGGCGTCAACGTCCGATCCGCGACCCTGGAGCCGGTCCGGACCGCGGCGGCGGCGTGTTCGGAGGCCGGCGCGATCCTCGAGGTGAACGCCCACTGCCGCCAGTCGGAGCTTCGTGCCGTGGGCTGCGGGGAGAGCCTGCTCCGGGATCCCGACCGGCTGTGCGAGTACGTCGAGGCGGCGGCGGGTACCGGCGCGGCAGTCTCGGTGAAGGTGCGAACGGAGGTCCCCGGCGTCGACCTGCCGGCGACGGCGTGCCGGCTCGCCGAGGCCGGGGCCGAACTGTTGCACGTCGACGCGATGGACTCGGAGCCGGTCGTCGGCGAGGTCGTGCGGGCGCTGGAGGCGACCGATCGGACTGCGGCCCGTCCGGCGGTGATAGCGAACAACGGGGTCCGGGATCGGGAGACCGTTCGGGAGTACCTCGAGCACGGGGCGGACGCGGTCAGCGTGGGCCGGCCCAGCGATCGGCCCGAACTGCTGGCGCGCGTGGGCGCGGCCGTCGAGGACTACTTCGCTGCGGACTCGGCCGCCCCTCCCTGACAACCGTTAGTAGTTCACCCGTCCGAGGATCTCTCGCCGATGGCGAGTTCGGTGATGCGGGCGCCGTCGACCGTCTCCACCTCCAAGACGTACTCGTCGATCTCGATCCGATCGCCGGCCTCCGGTGCCCGTCCCAGCCTCGCCAGAACCAGCCCGCCGACGGTGCCGACCCCCTCCACCTGGAAGTCGGCGTCCAGCACCTCGTTGACCATGGAGACCGAGACGCTCCCGTCTGCGAGGAAGGTCCCGTCGCCCCGACGTTCGATCGACGGCTCGCGGGCGTCCACGTCGAACTCGTCGCGGATGTCGCCGACGACGACCTCGACGACGTCTTCCACCGTGACGATCCCCGCGAATGCGCCCCACTCGTCGATGACGCCCGCCATCGGGCTGTTCTGCGCTTGAAGCGTCGAGAGGAGTTCCGTGACCCGCGCGGTTTCGGGGACGACCGGCATCTCCCGGCCGAGCTCCCCCGCAGTCGTCCGATCCGGGCGGGAACCCTCGTCCGTCGCCGCGAGAAGGTCCTTGACGTCGACGTACCCCTCGACGTCGTCCCCGGCGACCACGGGATAGCGAGTGTGCCCCTCCGCGGCGATCAGCGAACGGAGGTCGGAAACGGACGTATCGGGAGTCACGCTCACCGCGTCCGGGCGCGGGACCATCACCTCGCGGACGGGAACGTCGTCGAGAGCGAACACATGTTCGATCATCTCGACCTCTTCGGCGTCGATGTGGCCCGCCCGTCCGGACTGGGACAGCACGGCCAGGAGCTCCTCCTCCGAGAGCGTCTCCTCGCTCTCGGAGGCCGGGGGGATGCCGATCGCCTTGGTGAAGAAGTTGGCCGTGCCGTTGAACACGACGATGCCGGGCACGAACAGGTAGTAGAACGCCTTCATCGGTGCGGCCACGAGGAGCGCGACCGTCTCGGCGCGGGCGATCGCGATCGTCTTGGGCGCGAGTTCGCCGAAGACGACGTGGAGGAAGGTGATGACGCCGAACCCGACGGCGAAGGAGACGAGGTGAACGCCGCCTTCGGGGATGACCGGCGCCAGAATCGGTTCCAGGAGCGCTGCGACGGCTGGCTCGCCGATCCAGCCCAGACCCAGCGAGGAGATCGTGATCCCCAGCTGAGTGACCGCCAGGTAGTCGTCGAGGTTCTCCATGGCCTCCTGGAGCAGCGTCGCGCCGGATCTTCCCTCGTCGACGAACGTCTCCACTGCGGTCGCGCGGATCCGGACGTACGCGAACTCCGAGGCGACGAAGAAGCCGTTCAACAGCACGAGCAGGAACGCCCCGAATAGCCGGGCCGCCGACATTGCGACGTCAACCATGGCCGCCAGTTGCGAGGGAACGTCATTAGTTCCCCGGTCTCCGAAACCGACCCCGATGGTGGGCGTCATATGCGAACAGCGGGGCCGTACCGCGTGTCGATGAAAGTCGACGAGTCACTCGAAGCGAGTCTCGGTCCGGACACCTTGCCGGCTCTTCCGCCACTCTACCTTGTTCAGATGGATAGATTCCATTATACACGCGTCCGGGCTGACCGAAGTAATGGTACTGTATTCAAATTCATGGAAAGATACTTTTTCTATGCCATTCAAATCCTATCTATGTCAACAGAGACGGACAAGCAGGGACGGCTCTACATTCCCAAGGAGGTGCGGGAGAAGTACGGAGAGAAGTATCACATCGTCACCTACGAGGATAGAATAGAACTCATCCCCGTCGCAGACGACCCGCTCGCGGCTGCTCGCGCAGCAGCAGGTGAGCTTCGGGATGCTTCTATTTCGGAGATACGAGAGGATATCGAGGAAGAAGCGAAGTCGGAGACTCGCGGGGAGAACGATAGATGACGGTGTACGTCGAAACGGACTTCCTTCTCGCACTCGCGAAGGACTCCGATTGGTTGCAGGGCCCAGCGGAAGACGCTCTCAGCGAATATGAGGTCGAAACGTCCGCGTTCTCGTATCTCGAACTTGTCCTCGCCCGGGAACGCTACGAGTTCGACTACGTTCCACTCGTAGCCAACTTGCTTGAACTCGTCCCCGTACGTGGTGAAGAGGAGAAACAAGTGGTTCTGAAGGCCGTGAACTACTACAACGAGGGAATGACCCCGTTCGACGCGTTCCACGCAGCAACCGCAGAAACACGAAGATTGGACGTGCTCTCCTCGGAGAAAGATTACGAGAACATCGAGGTTTCGAGGGTCCCGTTGGAACCAACCGATGAACGGGAAGGGTGATCGGGGTCGGCGTGGGGTGCAGGTCGAGACGGGGACGGTCGATTCGCTGGTCCAGGCCGGCGTGACGTCGGCAGATGACGACGGGAACGCGTATTGTTGGGGGAGCGATGCTTCCTCGAAGTCTGACTCCGGTAGCTGCGGAGAGACCAGAGGAGCTGACGGCGAGGTTGTGGCGACGCATTTTCCGTTGGATGCGCCAATACTTCACTTGGTGAACGCGGGACGAGCGACTGATGATGTGAAGTTCAAGGCAGGCGCGGAACTCTCGAAGAGCGTGAACTAACGCCTGGCCGTTCAGCGGCTCTCCCGTTGCTCCACCTTGTTCAGGTAGCTGAAATCCATAATGCGAAACGCTGTAATTATCCAGTACATATCATCAGGAGTCGCGCAATCACGCTATGAATCAGAAGCTACTCTGAGAAATATATTTTTATTTTTTATAAATATACTTATATCTCATTAGCTCATCTGACACCCAAGGATGAATTCGAAGAAAGCGTCCAGTTCGGCGCGGGACGTGTCACCTACCGGACCGACCCGCCGACAGATGCTCGCTGCGGGCGGTCTCGTGGCGGCCGGCGCGCTCAGTGGCTGTCTCGGCAGAGTGGTGAGCGCAACAACGAACACAGGCGCTTCACCCGCAGCACCCTTCGCAGGGTTCGGTGAGTACACGGGCCCCACACCGATTGGTGACAACCCAACCCTGTACAAACTGACTCCAACCGTCTCCTCCGGTATCGGGCCTCTCTCCGGCGAAGTCGAACTCGAAGCGTGGGTAACCGCGTCAGCTATCGCAGCCACCTGTTGCTTCGACTACAACGGTGACGATCACAGTGGAAGCAGCCGGGCCAACTACAACAACAGTCGGAGCAACAAATCGAAAATCCGCGGACCGGGCGACGCGGACTCGGACGCCGACGGAATTGAGGACACAATCGAGATGCGCTCGAACGCACTCGACCTAGAGAACCAACTCCTCACCCAGACGAAAGCAGCCGCCGACTCCATTAGCAAGCGTTCCGCACGCAAAGGACCTCGCGGCCTCGCAGACATGGGCGACACCATCGAAGACATACAAGTCACACTCGAACGCTGCTCCGACGACGTGTGCGTAACCGTCCGAGAACATGCAGACGGCCGAAAGAAACTGACCCAGCAGGCAGTCACACACATCGACAACGGAGAGTGGGAAGCAGCCAACGAAGCCGTTCAAGACGTGCGAGAAATCGTCGAAGAAGATATCAAACTTCTCGAATCATCGCTGGAAGCCACCGCTGAAGAGTCCCTCAGCAACTCCCACCTACAGGAGTTGACTGGGGCAAACTCCGACGATATCGTTGCTCTCTACGAGTACCTTGCTGGCGAACCAATACTCAGCGAGCAGTTCACCATCACGGTCCCCGACGCTCGACTCTCCGCTGGGAACGTCGCGCTCGTCGACGAACTCACGCCTCGCCGCCTCATCGAGTACGTGACTGGCCGGGTCGACGACGACGGGCACGTCTACGCGTGGGGGGACAATAGGGTCTCCAACGAAAGCAACGATTCCAGTCCGATTTACCAAGGAGACGCGGTTGGAGGTGAAAACGTCCTTAACAGGGGTCTCATGACCGACGACAATTCGCTGTACAACTCGGATGCGTTCCTCTCTGCCGTCTCCGGACCGGTCGACACGGGTATTCACCTCGAAGCATCAGGCGATAACGGGACAATCACTGTCTCCGTACAGAACGACCCGCCACAGGCGACAGAGACGATACCTTCCCTCGCGGTCAGTGCTGATGGTTCGGCATCGGAGCTCGCGGAGTTCGATGAGTGGGGCTCTGAAAGTGGCGAGAGCGCGGTTACGTCGACGCTTGTGTGCCCGGTTCTGGTCGTGCCTCCGGACTGCCCGTCGCCGTTCCCCGCGCTGTTGTACGTGCGTCGTTATAGAAACGCTGACCAGTACATCTACACGGGTGGATGGGTCATCGACGATGGCAGTCTCTACGAGAACTCGGTCACACTCGTGGCGGTAGACGGTTCGACGGAAGTTCTCGGCGTTGGCGCTGGTGATTTGGATGGGGATGGGTACGGTGACGTGATGGCCCGCCACCTGTCGGGAGACCGAGAGCAACGAGGTGCGAGACTGTTCGATGGGACGGTTTCGGAGGCGGTTGCCGAGGGTTTACTTTCGGAAGGAGGTAACGACAGAGTGGTTCGAAAGAAGCCCGGAAGAACCGCCCGCCAAAAGGAAGACACTGACGATGGAGTGCCGGTAGTCATTGCTCAGCAAGGACGCCTTGTCCACTTTACGGGGACAAACGCGCCTGATGACGTGAAATTCAAAGCTGGAGCCGAACTCTCGAAGAGCGTCAACTGAGCCGCCTTCACTCAGCGACTCTCTCTTTGCTCCACCTTGTTCAGCTCGATCAGGAGCCGGAAGATTGCCTTCACCAGGTTGGAGTCGACCTCGAACCGCTCGGCGTTCTCCCCCGCCCGTTCCATCACCCGGTTTTCCTGCGACTCGTCGGTGGTCGGTAGCCCCCGCTCGGCCTTCACCTCCGCGATGGTGTCGGCGACGTACGTGCGCCTGGCGATGAGCTCGACGATCTCCCTGTCGATCGACGCGATCTCCGCCCGGAGTTCGTCGAGGGACATCTCCTCGGGGGTCGCTACGCGCTCGTCGTCCGCTTCCTCGTTCCGATCGGGTTGGCTGGTCTCTGTCATCGTGGGAATCCGTCGTCGCTGTGAATGGTGATTTCGGGCGTGCTTCGGAATCAGTCGCTCGCGATTCGCGCGCCGTCCGGACGTGTGGTGGTGAGTCGCGTCTCCCCCGGGCGCTCGTCCCAGCGCCCCCGGACTGTCGCCAGGTCCTTCCGGTCGCCGACCGCGACGACGCTGGGTCCGGTCCCCGAGAGGGACACGCCCGCCGCGTGCGGCATGGCCTCCACGGCCGGGGCGGTGGGGAACTCCAGCACCGCCGAGTACGCGAGCCCGTTGACGGTCATCGCCTCGCCGAACCGGCCCTCGCGGGCGAGTTCGGCGACGAGCTCCGCCATCGGCGCGACTCGCGCGCACCGGTCGACGTCCGCGTCCGCACTGAAGGCGCGTTCCGGCGGCGTCCACACCAGGACGTCCCAGTCCCGCTCCGCCCGGGAGAGGAGTTCGTCGGCAGTGTTGTCGGTGAGCGTGACGCCCCCGAGCATGCTCGCGGAGGCGTCGTCGAACGCCCCGGTGACGGTGACGCCGGCGTCGCGCGCCGCCCGGACGCCGAGCCGGCACGCGTCGATCCGCGAAACGGCGTCGGCGGCGTCCAGCGCCGAAAGCGTCGCCAGCACCGTCGCGTTCGCGGCGGCGCTTGAACTCTTCAGCCCCGCCGCCAGCGGGACGTCGCTTTCGGTCCGGACGTGACCCCCCTCGCCGTCGCCGTGCGCCGCGACGACGAGTTCGACGCACCGTTCGATCAGCGCCGTGTCGGCGTCGCCGTCGAGTTCTGCGATCTCTCCGGTCACCTCGCCGGCGTCGGGATCCAGCGAGACGGTCGCGCGCGTCTCCAGGTCGATCGCGAACGCGGATCCGACGCCCGTCGCCAGCGCGTTGAGCACGGTTCCCGCGCCCGGCGCCGCTGCCCGCCCCTCCATACCGGAAGGGGGACAAGCGGGGGCAAAGGGCTGGCGGTCCCGGCGAGACTGCCGGGAGTCACTCCGCCTCGACGGTGATCCCGATCGAATCCTGGAGGTCGACGTCCGGATCGGTGGCCTCGGCGACGAGCGTGTATTCGCCCGTCGCAACGTCGAACTCCGCCGTCGCGGTGCCGTCCTCGACGGTGACCGTTTTGCTCGTCAGGTCACCGACGGCGACCTGGACCTCGTCGACGCCCTCAGCCGCCACAGTCACGGAGAACGCTTTCGACACTGTCGATCCGTTCGACGGGTCGGTGATCTCCAGCGTTCGTTCGGTTACGGTTAGCGTCTCGTTGGCGACTACCTCGTTTTCCCCGTCGTCCGGAAGGCGTTCGATCGCGACGGTCGACGAGCCGGGTTCCTCCGGAGCGTCGAACGAGAACGCTACCGTCTGCGTTTCGCCGCCGGACGTACTGACGGTCGTCCGCTGCTCCAGCCCGACCGGCTCCCCGTCGATCAGGAGTCGAATCGTCGTCTCGTCGGCGTACTGCACGTCCACCGACGCGGTCGCCCCGTCGCCGGGATACGCCTCCTCGGTCACCGAGAAGTTGCTGAACTGCACGTCCGGGCGCTCCAGCAGCGTCACCGTGTCGCTCGTCACCGACTCCTCGCCCGCGGACACCGTCACCGTGTACTCGCCGGGCTCGAGGTCCCCGAACGACTCATCGAACGCGCCGTCGTCGGCCACCGGGAAGGTGGCGTTCTCGATCGTGGATCCGTCGTCGGCGATCGCGATGCGAACCTCCTCGACCGCGTCGGCGTCCTCGCCGCTAACGCTGCCTGCGACGACCAGCGGCTCGTCGAACTCGTACTCGACGGCCCCCGCCGGCTCCTGCAACTGGAGGTCGACGTCCGTCGTCGGTTCCTCGGTAGTCGTCTCTCCCCCTCCCTCTTCGGTGGCCGTCTCGCCGCCGTTCTCGCCGGCGTCGTCGGCCTCCTCGACGGTCACTTCGCGGGTCACCCTCGTCTCGTTCGTCGACACCGCGACGGTGTACTCGCCCGGATCGAGACTCGAGAAGGTCGCCCGGAACGTCCTGTCCTCGCCGGTCAAACGCACCGACCGTTCGGGCGCCGTGGAACCGGCCGAATCGGACGTGACGTTCACGACTACTTCGTCGACCGATCCCGCGTCGTCCCCGGAGACGTTCCCGGCCACCTCGAGAGTTTCGTCACCCGAGATCGTGGCGTCGTCGGACGGTTCCTCCAGATTGATCTGGACGTCCGGCCCCAGCAGGCCGAACATACTGGCGGCGCCGCCTCCGACCAGAAGCAGCCCCACGACGAGCAGCGTCCCGGGGATCACGCCGAACAGTTTGTCGCTGCCGGAATCCCGGTCCGGGCCGTCCATCTCCCCCAGACCGACCCCGGCGCCACCGCCCCCGGCTGACCCCGGCGACCGGAGCGCGGGGACGCTGGAGTGCACGCGCGACCGGATCTCGTCGTCCGAGAGCCCGCGCTTGCGGAGCTCGTTCACGTTCTCGCGGATGTCGGCCACGAGCCCGTCGATCTCCTGTTCCTTGAGCTTCTCCCGCTCCGCGTCGAGTTTCCGCTTCGTGTCGCCCAGCGGCTGCAGCGTCGCCCGGTTCGCGTCGTCTTTGACGACCAGGTCGGTGCCCTGTAGCGCGCTCGTCCGTCCCTTGTGTGAAATGGCGACCGAGTGCCCCAGTTCGACCCCGTACTGGACCGCGATCGCCACCCCGCCGGCCGCGTTCGAGGAGAACT
>JAZKTH010000078.1:0-11013 GCA_036625675.1 Haloferacaceae archaeon | reverse complement strand
GGTCATTGCCTCGAGAGGGCAATATGATTGGCCGGACTACACTATCGGAGCGTGCTGACGCGTTCTTGCGAACGCAATTTCGAGTAGCGATGTGACCCCTAAAACCCTGTCGTTTCGACGCCACCGTGTGGTCTGTCACCGAACTATCGGTCCACTGTCTGCGGTCGAATCGGGCGTTACTGGACCGGCGTTCCGTTCGCGAACACGGCGGCGGGCGACTCCCAGACGCTCGCGTCCTCGTTGGGATCGTCGTCGAGGACGACCAGATCGGCCCGGTATCCGGGGGCCACGCGGCCGACGTCGTCAAGCCCGAGCAACTCCGCGGCGTTGACCGTCGCCGCCTCGAGTGCACCCGCCGGCGACAGTCCGTGCTGGACGAGGTACTGGAGTTCCTGGGGGATCTCGGCGAAGAAATTGAAGGGAGTCCCGGCATCCGTACCCATCGCCACCGTCACTCCAGCCGCCAGCGCGTTGTCGAACGCGTCGTCGAACGCCTCGGCGGCCTCCTTTGCCTTGTCGACGGCCTCCTCCGGGATCCCAGCCCCGACGCCGTGGTCGACGATGCCATGCAGCGCGCTCGCGGTCGGTACCCAGAAGGTCCCGCGTTCGGCCATCAGCTCCGCCGATTCCCGGCTCATGAACGTGCCGTGCTCGATGCTCGTGATGCCGGCCCGAACGGCGTTTTCGATCCCCCGGTCGCCGTGGGCGTGAGCCGCGGTCGGCACCGCCTTCGCGTTCGCCGCCTCCACCAGCGCCTCTAGCTCCGCCGGCGTGAGTTCGGGGGCCCCGGTCTGGGCACCGCTCGTGAGGACGCCGCCGGTCGCCATGCACTTCACCACGTCGGCGCCCGCCTTCAACTGCTCGCGCACGGCCTTCCGGACCTCCGCAGGGCCGTCCGCCTCCCGGCCGAACCAGTGGCCGTGGCCGCCGGTCATGACGACGTTCTCGCCGGCCGCCACGACCCTCGGGCCCTCCAGCGTCCCCTCCGCAACGGCGTTGCCGGCGTCGATCGCGAGCGTGTCCCGCGAGCCGAGGTCTCTGACTGTCGTCACTCCAGTCTTCAGGGCCGCTCTCAGGTTGTCGGCGGCTCGATACGACGCGGTGAACGCCGAGTCGTCGACGTACGTTTCGACGTTCGGCCCACCACCCATCGACACGTGGACGTGGGAGTCGATCAGTCCGGGTGCAACGAACTGGCCGGAGACGTCCGTCACGGTTTCCGCCTCGTCCGGATCGAGGTCCGTATCGTCTGTGCCGACTGCCTGAATCCGACCGTCGGCTATCGCGACGTCCGCCGTTCGGGTCCCTGCTGCGTCCGCCACGCGTCCGCCACGCAAGAGGTGCATAACGGCGCCTCGCATCCCGGGGGCGTAAAGTCACCGTAGCCGGCGGAAGGGGCCGGTTCAGTCGGCTTCTTCGTCGCCGTCTGCGTCTTCGGCTTCCTCTCCTTCCTCTTCCGCCCCGTCCAGTACCCGATCCAGTACGCTTCGAACGTCCTCTGGGGAACAGGATTCGTACCCGTCCTCGGCCGAAATGGTCGCAAGGTTGACGTGTTCGGCCTCGAGGTCCTCCGAGTGCACCCTGAGCCCGCGAACCGCGAGTTCGATTCCCCCCTCGAGATCCAGATCCTCCTCGTACTCGTCCTCGAGGAGCGACTGGATCTCCTTGCGGTCGGCGCCGATGACGGTCGCCCGCCACTCGTGGGGCGTTCCCGAGGGGTCGGCACTGAACAGCCGCGGTTCACCGTCCTCGATTCCACCCACCAGCAGCGCGGCGCCGAACGGCCGGGTGCCGCCCCGCTGGGTGTTCTCCTGGATGAAGTCGGTGACGTGTTTCGTCAGGGTCTCGACGCCGACCGGTTCGCCGTACCGGAGACGGTTTCCCTGTGCGAACCGTCGCGCGTAGTCGATCAGCTTCCGGGCGTCGGCCACGTGTCCCGCGTTCGTGGTCCCCAGGTGGTCGTCGAGTTTGTGGAGCTTCTCGATGCTCTCCGCCTCCATCAGGGTCGAGGACGGCTGCGCTAGCGCCGCGAGCACGATTCCCTCGGAGGTCCTGACTCCCACGCTGGGGGCGCCCCTCGAGACCGCCTCCCTGGCGTACTCGACCTGATAGATCCGCCCGTCGGGTGAGAACAGCGACGTCCCGCGGTCGTACGCCTGCTGATCGTTCCCTCTCATCGCCACTCCTCCAGCACGCTCGTCGCCGACCGTTTCCGGGTCCACGGGTTATTCATCGCCACCTGCTACGGTTGCCGCGGGGAAAAACCCTCGCGATTCGGAACCGTCCGTCGGTCGGGTCGGCACCGTCCGCGTCCGCGTTTCAGCCGTTCGCTCGTCGCTCGTAGGTGACGAACGACAGCTCTCCCCGGTCCTCGCGCGCCACCTCCCGCCAGTTCTCCCGTTCCCAGGACGGGAAGCGCGTGTCGCCCTCGTAGGTCTCGTGGATCTCGGTGAGTTCCAGCCGGTCGGCCCGGGGGAGGAACGCCTCGTAGACCGTGGCGCCGCCGGCGACGAACACCTCGGACACCCCCATCTCACCGGCGGCGGCACGGGCGAGTTCCGTTCCTTCCTCGACCGACTCCGCGACAACTACGTCGTCAGGGACGTCGGGATCCGAGCGCGAGAGCACGACTGTTCGGCGGTTCGGAAGCGGACCGCCCAGGCGATCCACGATTCGTTCGAACGTTTTGCGCCCCAACACGACAGGATGGCCGGTGGTGAGCCGCTTGAAACGGCGGAGGTCGGCCGGATACTCCCACGGCATCCCGCCGTCGGAGCCGATGACGCCGTTTTCGGCGACCGCCGCGATGATCGTGATCGTGATCGGTTCCGCTTCCTCCCCGGACGTCCCCGCAGGTGACGACGACACCGCCGAGGCTTTCTCTCCTCCCGAATCGTCGCCACGCGCTTTCTGTTCGTCCCGTCGGTCGGCGGATTCTCGGCTCATTCCGCGACTGCGAACTCGATTCCCGGCGCGGAGTCGTATCCCCGCAGCTGGACGTCGTCGAACGTCAGCTCGTCGAGCGGTTCGTCCGCGATCTCGATCGACGGCCGGGGTCGCGGTTCCCGCGTGAGCTGTTCGAGCAGCCCCGGGACGTGATCGTACCCCTCCTCTTCGGGGGGTTCCGCCGGCGCGGTGGACTCGATCCACGACTTCACGGACCGGTACCCGTCGCCCGCGTCGGCCTCCCGGAGCCGTTCCTGAAGTTCTGGGAGGTTCTCTGCGTACCACTCGCCGCGCACGCCCTTCCCGCAGTAGACGTGGGCGTCGACGATGGTGTGTCCGAACTCCCCGAGTTCGAACCCGGTCCGTCCGGCGATCGCGTTCGCGAGCAGGGCGTAGGCCGCGATGTTGAACGGAATCCCCAGCGCGATGTCGCCGGACCGCTGCATCAGTTGGCAGTGGAGCTTTCCGTCCTGGACGTTGAGAACGAACGTGTAGTGACACGGCGGCAGCGTCGACACCGCCGCGTTGGCGGGGTGCCACGCGTTCACCACGAACCGGCGGGAGCGCGGATTCTCCCTGAGTCCGTCGAGCACGTAGGCGATCTGATCGAACGTCCGCCGAACCTCGCCGTCCGCGTCGGTTTCCTCGACTGACACCCACCGATTGTCGTCGTCGGGCCACGACTCGCCCCGCAACCGGTTCGTCCCTTCCGGAATCGGGTACCGACGCCAGAACCGGCCGTAGGCGGTGTCGAGGTTCCCCTCCTCGTCGGCCCACGCGTCCCAGATGGCGGTCTCCTCGCTGAGGTTCCGGACGTGTTCCTCCCCCGAGAGGTACCACAGCACCTCGTGGATCAGCGAATTCCACCGGAAGCCGTCGAGCTTCTTGGTCGTGAGAAGTGGGAAGCCTTCTGCAAGGTCGATCGTGTAGTGTTTGCTGAACGACGCGACGGTGTCGACGCCGGTTCGGTTCGGTTTGTACGTTCCCGTCGTCAGCGCCTCCTCGACGAGATCCAGATACTGTTGCATGAGTCGGTCGTCGATGGAGACGACCGCGTCCAGCTACAAATAAACCACTTTCAGATAATTGAACTACCCTGGCGTCGAAGAGGGGGCCATGATCCGAAATCTCGCGGCCGACGTTCGGGCCTTCACGAGCAACGCCTTCCTCGTGGTCGGTGATCGGACGGTACTCGTCGACGCCGGCGCGAACTTCTCGATCGTTCCCCGGATCCGAGAGGAATTCGAACGCGCCGGCGGCGCCGACGGGACCCCCGGGCTGGACGCGGTGGTGCTCACCCACACACACCCGGACCACGTCGGCAACGTCGACGCCGTTCGGGAGGCGTTTGGGGTCGAAACGTGGGGATTCGACCCAGACCAGCCGGCCACCGACAACCGCATCGCCGACGGGGAGACGGTTCGACTCGGCGATCACGACTACGTCGCCCTTCACACGCCCGGACACAAGAACGATCATCTCTGTCTCTTCGCGCGGGATCCGGGCGTGCTGTTCGCGGGGGACCTCGTCTTCCAGAACGGGGGCTTCGGTCGGACGGATCTGGAAGAGGGTGACCGGGAGACACTAATCGACAGCATCGATCGGCTCCGGGACGTCGTCGGCGACGACGTCTCCGAGATGTACGTCGGTCACGGTCCAAGCGTCACCAGCGATCCGGCTGGGGACATCGAACTCGCCAGGCGGGCGGCGTCGATGGGACGGTGATCGGGGTTCCGGGTGCCGGGAGGCGTCCGTCCTCGCCTCGATCCCGTACGTTCTTATCGCACGGCGACCGAGAGACCGACGAGTGACTCGAACGATCCTCGTGGCGGGGACGGCCTCGCACGTCGGGAAGAGCACGGTGGTCGCCGGGCTCTCCCGGCACCTCTCCGATCGCGGGTTCGACGTTGCACCGTACAAGGCCCAGAACATGTCTAACAACGCGCGTGCCGTGCCGAAGGCGGCTCACGCCGAGCGGTCGGACGAGTCGGCGAACGCGTTCGGGGAGATCGGCGTCTCCCAGTACGTCCAGGCTCGGGCGGCGCGGGTCCACCCCACGACGGACCACAATCCGGTACTGTTGAAGCCTCACGCCGAGGGGGCCTCCCAGCTCGTCGTGGACGGCGATCCGGTGACTGTCGTCGCGGCGGGCGAGTACTACGAGGAGTACTGGGCGGACGCCCGCGAGGCCGCCCGGCGGGCGCACGAACGGCTGGCGGCTCGCCGCGACGTCATCGTGGCCGAGGGAGCCGGGAGCGTGGGCGAACCCAACCTGCGGGACCGCGACCTCGCGAACGTCGAGACCGCCCGGTTCGCCGACGCGGAGGTGATTCTGGTGGCGGACATCGAACGCGGCGGTGCGTTCGCCAGCGCCCTCGGAACGCTGGAGCTTGCCCCGGCGGACGTCGCAGACCGGGTCGTCGGCGTCGTAATAAGCAAGTTCCGCGGGGATCGATCCCTCCTCCAGCCAGCGATAGCGGAACTGGAGGAGAGGACCGGCGTTCCCGTGCTGGGCGTCCTTCCCTACGACGATCCTGGCCTCCCGGAGGAGGACAGCGTCTCGCTGCCGCCGGTGGGGGAGCGGGCGGTTCGCGGAAACGACGACGGGGTCCACGACGACCAGGCCGTTCGGATCGGCGTTCCGCGCCTCCCACGGGCGTCGAACGTCACCGACCTCGGCCCGCTCGCGCGGGAGGCGGGCGTCCGGGTCGTCTACCTTCCGCTGGGAGCCTCCCTCGATGGAATCGATGCGGTCGTTCTCTCCGGAACCAAAAACACGGTCGACGATTTGCTCGCGCTGCAGCGGGGCGGGATGGCCGCGGAACTCGAGGGCTTCGAGGGGCCGATCGTCGGGATCTGTGGCGGCTACCAGCAGCTCGGCGAGCGAATCCTGAACGCGGACCTGGAGGGGACGGGAGACGAACGGACGATCGACGGAATCGGACGTCTCCCGGTCGAAACCCGGTTTACTCCCGAAAAACGCGTGGCTTCGGTTTCCCGAACGCTGGAGGCGACCCCGGCGCTCGACGGGGCGACCGGCACCGTCTCCGGATACGAGATCCACATGGGTGAGACGGCGCCCGAATTCGACGCGCCCGCCGACCTTCCCACCCCCGTCGGGCCCGCGAGCGTCGCCGACGGGGACGTCCTCGGCACGTACCTCCACGGGCTGTTCGAAAACGAGGTCGCGAGGAAAGGATTCGTCCGGGCCGCGTTCCGGGCGACCGGTCGCCGTCCGCCGGGGAGCGACGCCGAGGAGGCCGCGACCGAGCGGAGGGCCGATCCCTACGCCGCCGCCGCGGACCTGATCGCGGAGAACGTCGACCTCTCGCTCCTCGGGTTCGCAGACACGAATCGGATGGGCCGAACAGGGAGCGGAACGGAGGAAGGGCAGTGACCCGAGGGACGGTCCCCGAAGCGGTGACATTCGACCTCTTTGGAACGCTGGTGTCGGTACAGCGTCTACACGATCCCGCCGCTGCCGTCGCCAGTGAACTCGAAGAGCGCGGCTTTCAGATTCCGGACGACTGGAATGAGGCGTATGCGACGCCGCACGTCGACGTCGAGCCCGGCCGCGAGATTTCGTTGCCGGAGCACGTCCGGGCGGCCCTGGAGCAGTCCGGCGTGTATCTCGATTCCGGGGAAGACGGTCACCAGCAGCAGATCACCGCCGCAGTCCGTTCGGCGTTCGACCGACCCGTCGAACTCCGGTCGGGAGCCGACGCGGCCGTTACGGCGGCGGTCGAGGCCACAGGCGAGCGCGGGACCGTGGGTGTGCTCTCGAACTGTTCGATCCCGGGACTGGTCGAGCGAACGCTCGACCGTGCCGGGCTGGCCGATCGCTTCGACGCCGTCGCCTCGAGCGTCGAGATCGGCTATCGGAAGCCGCACCCCCGGCCGTTCGAGGCGGCGGCGGATCGACTCGGGGTCGACGTCGTCGAACTGGTTCACGTCGGCGACAATCCGGACGCGGACTGTGGGATCGAACGTCTCGGCGGCACGGCGATATGTCTGGACGAGACGCCGCTGTCGTCGATTCCAACGCTCCTCCGGGGGGAGTTTTCGTGATGGAACCAGCGTGGACGCAAGCACTCGCTCCGGGGGCGGCATCGCCGTTCGGGTGGATCTCGTCTGCCGGCGCGGCCGCGGCCTTCGCAGTCGGGATCGCGTTTCTCCTCGACGCCGCCGTCGGGGAGCCACCGCGAGCAATGCATCCAGTCGCGTGGTTCGGCCGACTCGTGGCGCCCGTCGACCGAGAGTGGCGCCGACCCGGTCTCGTGGGAACGATCGCTCTCGGCGCGCCACTCCTCGCTGCTGCCGTCGCGTGGGGGGTCGTCCGGGCGACGCCGACGGTCGTCGACGCCGCCGTCGACGGGTTCGGACTTGCCGGCACCGCTCCGGCGTGGACTGGTGAACTCGCGATCGCCGTGGCGGCCGGCGTCGTCCTGTTCGTCACGCTCAGCCGTCGGTTGCTCCTCGTCGAGGCCCGGACGGTGATCGACACGTCCGTCGAGGATCCGACGATCGCCCGCGATAGGCTCCCGTCGCTGGCTGGCCGCGACCCGTCCTCTCTTTCGCCCGGCGAGGTTCGGAGCGCGGCCGTCGAGAGCGCAGCCGAGAACCTCGCGGACGGTCTCGTCGCTCCCCTCGTGGCGTTCGCGCTCGGTGCGGCGGTGTCCCTGCCGCTCGCGGCGGCGGCCGCCGCCTGGGTGAAAGCCGTCAACACGCTCGACTCGATGCTCGGGTACCGTTCCAAACCAGTCGGCACCCCGAGCGCCGGCCTCGACGACCTCGTGATGGCGGTTCCCGCACGGGTGAGCGCACTCCTGCTCGCCGTCGTCGCACGCGATCCGGGAGCGCTCAGTCGGGCCGCTCAGTGGGTAAAAGCGCCCTCCTCGCCCAACTCGGGATGGCCGATGGCGACGCTCGCGGCCGCAATCGACGTTCGCCTCGAGAAGCCGGGATCGTACGTGATAAACCCCGACGCGGGGTTTCCGGACGTCGATCGCGGGATGGTAGGCGTCGCTCTGGTCGACCGTGCTGCACTGCTGGCGTTTCTTTTCGCCGGCGGGTGGTCGCTCGGGCTGGGGGGTGCGTTCGGATGACCCGCCACCTGATTCCCGCCCTTCGAGGGGCGATCGGTTTCCTGTCGCTCCTCCCCGTCGGGCAGGGATCGAAGGACTGGGAGGCGTTCGGGCGAACGCCGACGGCGTTTCCCCTCGCCGGATACGTTCTCGGCGGGCTGATCGGATTCCCGGTCGCAGTTGCCGTGGCGCTGGGCGTTCCGCCGGGCTCGGTCGCGATCGTCGGGCTGGCCGCGGTGTACGCGGTCACCGGTGTCAATCACCTGGACGGCCTGCTCGACCTCGGCGACGCCGCCGTCGTCCACGGGGATCCGGACGATCGGGTCGCAGTCCTGAAGGACACGACGGTGGGCGTGGGCGCAGTGGCTGCCGCCGGCATCGCCCTGGTGGGCCTCGCTCTCGCATTTCTCGAACTCGGCAGCGCCGGGGCCTGGGCGGTCCTGTCGGTCGTAGTTGCCGCCGAGGTCGGCGCGAAACTCGTGCTGTCCGGGATCGCCTGCCTGGGGACCGCCCGGCACGAAGGGCTGGGGGAGGCGTTCACCACGGAGCGGGATCGGACGGATCTCGTCGCGCCGGTTCTCGTCTCCCTCCCGGCGGCGCTGCCCGCCGTGTTCACGCCGACCCCGCTGGTCGGAATCGCCGCCCTGGCCGGGGCGTGTGTCGGCGGCGGGTCGCTGGCCTGGTGGGCCGACGGGCTCCTCGGGGGGGTCAACGGCGACGTCTTCGGCGCCGCGAACGAACTCGCCAGGCTCTCCGGACTCCACCTGGGGGTGATCGCGTGGACGCTCTCCTGATGTGCGGGGGACGAGGGACCCGGCTCGACGCCGAAACCGAGAAACCGCTCGTGAGCGTCGGGGGCGTTCCGATGGTCGACCGCGTCGTCGGGGCGCTCCGGGGGAGTCGTGTCGACCGGGTGTACGCCGTCGTTTCGCCCCACGCGCCGGCGACTGCTGCCCACCTCTCGGGGGAACTCCGCCGCGTCGACGCCCCCGGGGACGGGTACGTTGCCGACCTCGGGATCGCGATCGAGAGCGGGCCGGTCGAGCCGCCGGTGCTCACCGCCGCCGCCGACCTCCCGTTGCTCGCACCTGCGGCCGTCGACCGGTTGCTCTCGGTCGCCCGCGGGAGCGACTCCGGCCCGACCGGGGGCGCCGGCGAGGCCGCAGTCGCCTCCACCACGACGCTGGTCCCGGCCGCGCTCAAACGTGAACTCGGCGTGAGCGTCGACGGCGACGGCGTCTGGGTTCCGGCGGGCCTCAACGTCGTCGGCTCCGAACCCGACGGGGCGGGGAGCCGACAGTCGCCCTCCGGGTCGGGACGCCGGCGGGATCACCGCACCTGGGACGCCCGCCTCGCCGTGAACGTGAACCGTGCGGCCGACCGCCGAGTCGCGGAACGGCTCTCGCGGGAGGTCGAGAATGGACCCTGACGCGGTCGACGCCGTCGACCGGGCTGTCCACGGCGGGACCGAACGCGACGACCTGCTCGACTTCAGCGCGAACACGAACCCCCGAATCCCAGAGGGAACGCGCCGGGTCTACCGAGCGGCGTTCGAAAACGCCCGCCGGTATCCCGACGACGACTACCGGGCGTTTCGGCGGGCAGCCTCCGGCTTCCTCGACCGGGCCCACGCCGACCTCGAGGGACTCGACCCCGGGCCGGACGACGTGGTCGCGACGCCGGGTGGACTCGCCGCGATCAGGCTGGCAGTCGGCGTGACCGTCTCGCCGGGCGACGACGCGCTCGTGCCCTCGCCCAGCTTCGCGGAGTACGGTCGGGAGGTCCGGCTCCAGGGCGGGACACCGACCGTTCGCACCCAGGAGGAACTGCTGGAGACGGACCCCGCCCCGTACGCACTGGCGGTCGTTTGCACCCCGAACAACCCGACGGGTGAACTCGTCGATCCCGCCCGACTCCGCGAGTTCGCGCGTCGCTGCCGGGACGCGGAGACGACCCTGCTGGTCGACGAGGCGTTCCTCGGATTCCTGGACGTGGCGTCGGTGGCGGGAACGCCGGGGACCGTCGTCGCCCGCTCGCTGACGAAGCTGTTCGGGCTCCCGGGGATCAGGGCGGGCTACGCCGTGGCGACGGGGCGGCTCCGGGACCGGCTCCGTACCGCCCGGCGTGCCTGGAACCTCTCCACGCCCGCCGCCCGCGTGGGGGTGCACTGCCTGACTGCCGACCGTCGCGGGGACCCGTTTCTCGCGGACACCAGGGAGCGAACGGCGACGGAGCGCGAACGGCTCTGCGACGCCCTCTCGGGAGAGTTCGGGATCGAGTCGCCGGTCCCGCCCCGGCCCGGTGGGCCGTTCCTCCTGCTGGACGTGGCCCCGTCCGGCCGAACCGTCGAGGAGGTCGTCACCACGGCACGGGAGCGGGGCGTCGCGATCCGCGACGCCCGGAGTTTTTCGGGGCTCGACACCCACGTCCGCGTGGCGGTGAAAGACGCCGACGCGAACGACCGCCTGCTGGAGGCGCTGGATGTTTGAGACCCGACTCCGGGGAAGCGTCCTCGAAATCGCCCGCCCGGAAACGGTGTGGCTCTCGACCGGGTGGCGCGGCGGACGGCGGACCGCCGACGCTGCCTACAGCGTGACGGTTCCCGAGGGGTGGAATCCCGAGGACCTCCCCGCCGACGTGGCACGGCGGCTGACGTCGGCGGGAGTCGCCGAGCCGACGTGCTCGGCCGTGGGGCGCGAGGCGCCGGTGCTCCTGATTGGCGTCGACATGCGGCACGCCCGGGGAGCCCGTCTGGGTCCCGTCGAGGCGTTCGCGACTGCCGGCGTCTCCAACCCCGCCGCGCTCCCGATGGACCCCGACCAGGCGGACGAGACGGACACGACCCAGGGTCACGGCGACTCGCGCCCCGGCGCCGGGACGGTCAACGTCGTCGTCGGGACCACCGCCGCGCTCACCGAAGGGGCGCTCGCGAACCTCGTCGCGGTTGCCGCGGAGGCGAAGGCGGCCACGTTGCTCGACGCGG
>JAZKTH010000077.1:0-11048 GCA_036625675.1 Haloferacaceae archaeon | reverse complement strand
AGGCGCTGGGGGCCCCGCCGGGGATCAGCGCGATGTACGTCACCGGGCGCACCGCGGCCGCCGTCGACGGCGAGTCGGCCCCGTTCTACGAGGACCTCGACTGGCACCTCCGGAAGGCCGACGGGCACCAGACGCCGTTCACCTCGGCGGTGCCGCTGTTCCGGGCGCTCGCGGTCGCCGTCGAGGAGATCCTCGAAGAGGGGATGCCCGACCGGATCCGGCGCCACCGGCGGCAGGCGCGGGCGTTCCGCGAGGGCTTCACCGCGATGGGCCTGGAACTGTTCGCCGATTCCGAGGGACCGACCGAACTCTCGAACACGGTCACCGCAGTGTCGCTGCCGCCGGCGATCCGCGGGGACCCCGACGACTTCTTCGCGGCCGTGAAGGAGCGAAACGTCTCGATCTCCGGCGGACAGGCGCACCTCGGCGGGGAGATCTTCCGGGTGTCGAACATGGGGTCGCTCGCGCCCGCGCAGGTCGTCCGGGGCGTCCGGACCGTCGGCGAGGCGATGCGGGACGTCGGCGTCGACGTCGACATCGAGGCGGGCGTCGAGGCGGCGGAGTCGCGGCTCGAATAGGCCGGGGTCCGTATTATTCGTCCGCCGGCGGCACCGCAAGCACCGGCACCGTCGACGCGCGGATCACCCGTTCGGTCGTGCTCCCGGCGGTTTTGATCCGGTCGAAGCCGCTTCGCCCGCAGGTGCCCATCACGATCACGTCGACGCCGTTCCCCTCCGCGAACCCGACGATCTCCTGGGCGGGATTCCCGCGACGGAGGTGTTTCTCGACCTCGACCCCCGCGCGTTCGCCCAGATCGCCCGCGGCGTCGAGGGCCTCCTCGCCCTCCGCCTCCTGCCGCTCGACGACGATGTCCCAGTCGCCGGGGCGGCCGAGCCCCTGATCCACGACGTACAGCGCGTGCAGCGTCGCCCCGGAGTCGGCCGCGACGTCGATCGCCCGCTCGATCCCGGTGTTCGCACACGGGCTCCCCTCCGTCGGCGCGAGTATACTGTCCGCCTCCATAGCAGTTCGTGTGGCGGCGGCGGGATAAAAAAGATGACCGGGGAATCGCTACGGCAGCCGATCAGTCGTCGGCGGGCGCGGTGCCCTCGTCGCCCATCGAGACGCCGGTGCCGGGCCCGAGGTCGATGCCGAGCGCCTCGAGCTTCTCGTCGGGGACGACGCCGTCGACCCACTCGCGGTGCTCGTAGTACTCGACTTTCATCTCGTCGAGCTCACACAGCTCGCCCTCCGAGCCGCCCTGGCCCGGGATGGCGTCCTCGTGGCCCTTCACGAACCGACCCGGCAGGGAGTCGTCCTCGCCCTCGAAGCCGTTGAGGTTGTTGTAGTAGCGCTCGAGGTTGTAGATGCGCTCGCCGGCCTCGAACAGCTCGTCCTCGGAGACGTCGCGACCGGTCATGCCGTTGTACTGGAGGACGTACTCCTCGATCCCTTCGGCGAAGGCGTTGAACTTGCAGATGTCGAAGCTGTCGGAGATCGCGTGGAGGTCCTGGAACGTGGCGGTGAGTTCGCCCTTGCCCTCCCACTCGTAGGGATCGACCTTCTCGGGGACGCCCAGGATCTCCGCGGCGGGAGTGTACCCCCGGAGGTGATCGGCGCCGCGGTTCGAAGTGGCGTAGCCGATGCCCATCCCCTTCATGCAGCGCGGGTCGTAGGCGGGGATGCCCTGCCCCTTCACCGTCATCGCGATCCGCGAGTCGCCGAACTCGGCGGCCGCGCGGGCGGTCCCCTCGGCGAGGGTGTCAGCCAGCCCGTCCTCGCGGTGGGCGATGCGCTCGATCATGTCGATCATCGCGTCGGCGTCGCCCCACTCGATCCCCTCCTCGATCAGGCCCTCCTCGGTGGCCTCCATCGCCATCGAGAGGGTGTTGCCGGTCTCGATCGAGTCGATGCCCATGTCGTTGCAGCGGTCCATGATGACCGCCGTCTTCGCGGCGTCGTCGTTCAGCGAGTTCGGCCCGAGCGACCACGCGGGCTCGTACTCGAACGACTCCATGTGGACGTTGAGGTCCTCGCCTTTGTGCATCGTCTGGACCTCGACCTCCTTCTTGCAGGCGACCGGACAGGAGTGACACGTCGGCTCGTCCACGAGGATGTTCTCCCGGACGTGTTCGCCGGAGACGAGCTCGGAGTCGACGTCGGTGTCGAAGTCCTCGCGCGCGCTGCTGGTGGAGGTGTACCGGCCGTTCTTCGTCGGAAGGCCGTCCATCTCCTCCGTGATGTTCATCAGAACGTTCGTCCCGTACACCGACAGGCCGCCCTCGTTGGGGGCGGTGACGTCGGACTCGCGGATCACCTGCATCGCCTGCTGGTAGCCCTCCTGGAACGTCTCCGGGTCGGCGGGCTTGGGCATCCGGGTCCCCGCCTTGACGACGACGGCCTTCAGCTTCTTGTCGCCCATCACGGCGCCGGTGCCGCCCCGTCCGGACGCCCGGTCGTCCTCGTTCATGATGCAGGCGTACCGGACGCCGTTCTCGCCGCCCGGGCCGATCGCCATCACGCTGACGTTCTTCCCGACAGAGCCCTCGACCTCCTCGCCGAGGGTCTCGATCGTCTCGTGGACGCCCTTCCCCCAGACGTGGCTCGCGTCGCGCAGTTCGACCTCGCCGTCCTCGACGACGGCGTACACCGGGTCGTCGCTGCGGCCGTCGAACAGCAGCCCGTCGACGCCGGCCCACTTCAGCCGGGCGCCCGACCAGCCGCCGTGGTGGGAGTCGGTGACCGTCCCCGTGAGGGGGGATTTGGTCACGACCGCGATCCGGCCGCTCATCACCGTCTGCGTGCCGGTCAGCGGCCCGGTCATGAAGCTCAGCCGGTTCTCCGGGCTCAGCGGCTCGACCTCGGGGTCCTTCTCGAACATGTATCGCACCCCGAGCCCGCGGGCGCCGATGTACTTCTCCGCGTCCTCGTCGTCGATGCCCCGGTAGTTGACCTCCCCGTCGGAGAGGTCGATCTCTACCACGTTGTCCCTGAATCCGCCATACTCTGTCATTGTAACGTACGTCTATTACGTACGGCCGGCAGCGTGTTAGCTATTGCTTCGAGATTGTAACCCATCCCCATTACGGGGTCGCCGACAAGTCGGGATAAAAATAGCAAAACTACTTACTATTTATGGAACGCCCCGGCGTGGCGGGGCGGCTCTGGGGCGTTCCGGCGTGGCGGGGCGGCTCTGGGGCGTTCCGGCGTGGCGAGGCGGCTCCGGGGCGTTCCGGCGTGGCGGGGACGACACGGCTTTACGGCGTCGCGCCCACCGTCCAACGATGAGCGAACCGAGCCCCGAGACCTACGAGCAGGGGCGCGGAATGGACGCGCACAACCAGGTGATGCGCGAGATCCGCGCCCGCCGGGACGCCACGTACGACCCCCACGAGCCGACGCGAGTGTGGCTCGACGAGGACAACACGCCCGACGGCGTCTACCGGTCGCTGACGATCATCCTCAACACCGGCGGCTGCCGGTGGGCGCGCGCCGGCGGCTGCACCATGTGCGGCTACGTCGCCGAGTCGGTGGAGGGCGGCTCGGTGAGCCACGAGGCGCTGATGGACCAGATCGACGTCTGCCTGGAGCACGAGCGCGAGCGGGCCGACGAACCCGCCGGGCTGATCAAGATCTACACCTCCGGCTCCTTCCTCGACGAGCGGGAGGTGCCCGCGGAGACGCGGCGGGCGATCGCCGAGACGTTCGCCGACCGCGAGCGGATCGTCGTCGAGTCGCTGCCGGACTTCGTCGAGCGGGAGGACCTCGCCGACTTCACCGACCGCGGGCTCGAGACCGACGTCGCGGTCGGGCTCGAAACCGCGACCGACCGCGTCAGACACGACTGCGTCAACAAGTACTTCGACTTCGCCGACTTCGAGGACGCCTGCAGGGAGGCGGTCGCGGCCGGCGCCGGCGTGAAGGCGTACCTGCTGATGAAGCCGCCGTTCCTCGCCGAGCCGGAGGCAGTCGCGGACATGATCGACTCGATCGAGCGGTGCGCGGACGTGGAGGGGTGCCACACCGTCTCGATGAACCCGTGCAACGTGCAGCGGTACACGATGGTCGAGGAGCTGTTCTTCGCCGACGGCTACCGGCCGCCGTGGCTGTGGTCGGTCGCCTACGTACTCGCGGAGACGGCCGGCGTCGACGCGATCGTGGTCTCCGACCCGGTGGGCCACGGCTCCGACCGGGGCCCCCACAACTGCGGCGACTGCGACGACCGCGTCCAGACGGCGATCAAGGACTTCGGGCTGCGCCAGGACCCCTCGGTGTTCGAGCAGGTCTCCTGCGACTGCGAGGCGACGTGGGAACTCGTGATGGAGGAAGAGACCGCCTACAACATGCCGCTCGTCCATTAAAAAAAGCGCAGCCGCGGTTAAATTAGTCCCGTCGGGAGTACTGTTTTATAACAGGACGAAGAAACGGGACCCGATGGACGACCGGATCCGGGGGGCACTGGACGTCCTCGAGCGGCGTCGAGAGATGCTCGAGCGGCTCCGATCGCCGGCCGACAAGCGGGAGCTGGTCCGGGAACTCGACTGCTCGCGGGCCACCGTCGACCGGGCGATCCGCCGGCTCGAAGGGATGGAGTGGATCGGCCGCGTCGACGGGGGGTGGCGGCTGACCCACGCCGGCCGCACGAGCCTGGATCGGTATCTCCGGTTCCTCGAGGCGTTCGGCGACGTGCTCGCGGGGACCGAGGCGCTGGCGTCGCTGCCGCCGGACGCCGGCGTCGATCCGGCGATGCTGGAGGGGGCGCGAATCGAGGCCGACCCGGAACCCGGCGACGATACCGGGGAGGGGCTCCCGGCGCCGTTGCGCCGGCGGATCGAGACCGCCGATCGGATCCGTCTCGCGGCGCCGAGCGAAACCGCCGCGACGGTGCTGTCGAGCTGTCGGGAGCTGTCGAGCGGCCCCGTCGAGGCGGTGCTCGATCCGGACGCGCTCGACCGGCTGCCCGACCGGACGCCGGAGCTGGCACGGTGGCTGGCGGCGGCCGACCGGGCGTCGGCGTTCGCGGCGGAGACGTACCCGTACGCGCTGGTGCTTCTGGAGGACGGCGAGACGACGTGGGTTTCGGTCGTGAGCCACCGGGTCGACGGAACCGTCGAGGGCGTGGTGAGCAACGACCGCGAGGGCGCGGTCGAGTGGGCAGTCGAACGGTACCGATCGGTCCGCCGGGTCGCGACTCCGCTGTCGGAGTCCGTCGAGTGGAGCGGCGTCGCCGCCCGCAGCGACCGCGACCCGGCCGAACAGCTCGCCAGGGAGGGGCTCCGGGAACTCACGCCCGCGTACTTCGCCGAACGAGAGCCGCTGCCGCTGCCGACGTCGTGGCGGGCCGGAATCGACTTCCCCGAGGTCGCCGCCGGTCACGCACTCGAGCGGGAACACGTCCGCGACGGGGAGCGACACTCGCTCGTCCAGGATCTCCTGGACGCGCTGGACGACGGCGGTACGCGAGCGCTGGTCGGCCCGCCGGGCTCCGGGAAGAGTACCGTCTGCCGGGACGTCGCCCACCGGTGGTATCGATCGATCGGGCCCGTACTGTACCGGGCGTCGGATCGCGGGGACCCGTTCGAGTCGTGGCGGTCGCTGCTGGAGCTGCTGGAGGGGCGAACCCGGCCCACGCTCGTCGTGGTCGAGGACGCGCTCCGGCCGGACGCGAGGAGCGTCTTTCGGGCGATAGAGGCGCTCGAGGGGGCCAGCGACGTCGCGTTCCTGCTCGAGGTCCGGACCGACCGCTGGGAAGTCGACGCGAGGTTCGACGTCGACCCCCGCGACGAGGCAGTCAGGGAACGCGTCGAGACCGTCGGGATGCCGGCGCTGGACGCGACGGAACGCCGCCGGTTCCGGGAACGGCTCGAGGAGGCGACGGACGTCTCGCTGGACGGGGACGTCGCGACGGAGGCGGCCAGTCGCAACGCGAACGGCGGAGACGGAGGCGCGCACCCCGCCGAACTGCTGTTGTTCCTCCACCGACTCACGCTGCAGGCCGAGCCGCTCGACGGAACGTACGCGGGCGGGAAGACGGAACTCGCGGACGACGTCGGCGAGTTGAGTGCGTCGCTCCGGGAGGACGAACTGGCGCTGGACGTGGCCGTGCTCGTGAACCTGCTCAACGCGGCGGGGCTGCCGGTCGTCCGGGAGTACGCGTACGCCCTGGCGCTCGAGGCCGGCGACGGGATCGTCGTCCCGGGGGCCGGCGAGGCGGGGACTGCGGGGTCGCCGGAGGACGTCGTCGCCGACCGCGTGAGCAGGGTGGATCGCGCGTTCGACCGGCTCGAGGGGCAGGTGGTGTTCGACGCCGGGGGCCGCGACGGGTACCGGACGGTCCACGCGGGGTGGTCGACCGCGTTCCTCTCCCACCTGCTGGAAACCGACGGGCGGGCGGCGATCGACCGGGTCGGTCGGTGTGCGAGCACGCTGCTGGCGCTGGCGGACGACGAGGGGGCCCGACGGCGAATCCGGGAGCTGCGCGGCGGCGGGTCCGTGGCGCCGTTCGAATCGGAGCGGGATCCGCTCGACCGGATCACCGAGGACCCCGCCGGATGGGCGGAGTCCGTCTCCCGCCGGCTCGTGGAGTTCGGGATCACCCATCCGGCGCTCGCGCCCCTGTTTTGCGGACGCGAGGGGCCGGCGTTCGCGGTCCCGCACTCGCAATCCGCCGGGCGGCGGATCGAACTGACCGAGCGGTGCGGCCGGGCGCACCTGGCTGGCGGCCGGCTCGACGACGCGAAGCGGGCGTTCGAGTCCGCGCTCGACCGGATCGACGGGGTACAACTCCCGCCCGAGGAACGGACCCGACAGCGCGCCCGCTGTCGGGTCGGCCTCGCACAGGTCGCCCGCGAGCGCGGCGAGTACGACGAGGCGGAGTGGCTGTACGAGGAGGCACGGCAGGCGTACCGGGCGCTGGAGGATCGGCTCGGGGTCGCGGACAGCCTCAGACACCTGGGCTCGATCGCCCAGCTCCGCGCGAACCTGGACGAGGCCGAGAGCCGGTACGCCGAGAGCCTCGGCATCTACTGGGAACTCGGGGCCGAACGCAAGCTTGCGGCGGCGCTCAACGACCTCGGTTCGGTCGCGCAGGACCGCGGGGACTTCGAGACGGCCCGCCGCCACTACCGCGAGAGCCTCCGCCGGTACGCGGCGCTGGGTGCACGCCGGGAACTGGTCGACGTGTTGACGAACCTGGCGACGGTCGGCTGGGTGTCCGGCGACCTCGACGACGCGGAGAAGCGCGCGCGACGGGCCGCCGCGACGGCCCGGGACGTCGGGTACGAGCCCGGACTGGCAATCGCCCAGTACCACCTGGCGGTGGTGGCGAACGTCCGCGGGGACGCGGAGACGGCGCGCGACCGCGCGGAGCGTGCGGTCGGGCGGTTCGAGGCGATCGGGAACGAACACCACGAGGCGAGCGCCCGGTCGCTGCTGGGCGAGATCGAGCGCGCGAGCGGGAATCTGGACCGGGCGGCCGAGCACTACGAGGCCGCCGCGGCGCGCCACGAGCGGCTGGCGGACGACCGCGCGCTGCTGGACGCGCTCACGGGGCTCGGGCGGGTCGCCCGCGAACGCGGCGACCTCGAGCGCGCGGCCGAACACGCCCGCCGGGCACTGGAGCTGGCGCGGGAGGTCGGCGACGCCCGAAGCGAGGCGGCGTGCCTGCGGCTCCTGGGGGGGATCGACCGCGAGCGGGCGGAACTCGATCGGGCCGAAGAGCGGTTACGGGCGGCGCTGTCGGGGTATCGGGAGGTCGAGGACGTCCACGGCGAAGCGTCGTCGCTGCTCGAGCTCGGGGAGGTCGCCGCCGAACGAGGGGAGCAGGGTCGGGCGCGGGAGCAGTTCGATCGCGCGATCGGGAAGTACCGCGAGGCGGGCGCCGTCGCCGACGCGGCGGACGCGCTCGATCGGCTCGCCGAACGCTGCGAGGCGTGGGGGGACGCGAGCGCGGCTCGGCGCCACCGGGCGACGGCGAAGCGGCTCCGGGAGGGCGGTGCAGACGCGGAGTGAGAACGGGCGTCAGCCCCCGGGCCGGGTCGTCCGGGTGGCCGCCGAGGTCACCGTCGAGCCTCGCCGTCGAGCCCGCGGAGGATCCCCGCGCCGTCGGTGAGCCCCAGGTCCGGGAGCGTCGCGCGCTCGGGGTGCGGCATCAACACCGCCACCGTCTCGCGCTCGCCGAGCACGCCGGCGACGTTGCCGGTCGAGCCGTTCGGGTTCGACGCCGGGGTGACGTTTCCCCCGGCGTCGCAGTACCGGAAGAGAATCCTGTCGGTCCCCTCGAGCTCCGCGTACCGGTCGTCGGCGATCTCGAAGCGCCCCTCGCCGTGGGCGATCGGCAGGCGGAGCACCTCGCCCTCGTCGTAGGCGGCGGTCCAGGGGGTGTCGTCGCGCTCGACCCGGACGTTGACGCGCTCGCACTGGAAGCGGGCGCTCTCGTTGGTGGTGAACGCGCCCGGCGTGAGACTCGACTCGCAGCCGATCTGCGCGCCGTTGCAGACCCCCAGCACGGGGACGCCGTCGGCCGCCGCCTCCCGAACCGCCGCCATCACCGGGGCGCGGGCGGCCATCGCGCCCGCCCGGAGGTAGTCCCCGTAGGAGAACCCGCCCGGGAGCACGATCCCCGTCGGGTCCGGGGGGAGGCCGTCCTCGTGCCAGACGCGCTCGGCGTCGAGGCCCACGTGCTCCAGCGCACGGACCGCGTCCCGGTCGCAGTTCGAGCCGCCGAACTGGACGACCGCGACGGTCATCGTTCGGTCACCGCGACCTCGTAGTCGTGGATCGTCGGGTTCGCGAGCAGACGACTGGCCATCTCGTCGGCCCGGTCCCGGGCGGCGTCGGCGTCGGTCGCCTCCAGGTCGATCTCGAACCGGTCGGCCGACCGGAGCGCCTCGAGTTCGAAGCCCAGCCGCTCGAGCGCGCGCTGCGTCGTCTCCGCCTCGGGGTCGAGCACGCCGGACTTCAGCCGGACGGTCACCGTCGCGGTGTAGGCGGTCATCGTGTGGGAGTGCGCCGTCGTGTGCAAAAACCGTTTTGGAAGCAACTTCATATCCACGTACGTGGATATTCGTTCCGGAAGAGAGGAACGGCGAAGTCGATGCGCCTTTGATCGGGCGCCGACTACCCTCGACCGTGAGTCGAGAGCAGCCGGACGGGGACGAAGAGGGCCGGCAAGAGAGTACCGGCGACGGTACCCCGGGGGAGCCCGACCGGTCCGGAACGGATCGCCCGGGACGGCCGCCGGCCTCGGGGATGCTCGAGGCGCTGTCGGTCCCGAAACACGCCAGGCGAGGGGTGATCGCGGGCGTGCTTCTGGCGACCGGGATGTACCTGATCCGCGTCCTGGAGTTGCTCGGGCCGACCGGCGGCGCGCGCGAGTATCCCGTCCTCGGGCCGGAGGGGTGGTTTCTCCTGCTGGCGTTCGTGCTCGCGGTGGCGGTGGCGCTGTCGCTCACGATCCTGTTGACGGTCGCGGAGGCGGTCCGGATGGCGAGACGGCCGGAGTGAACGCCGGGGGAACCGTTTAGCCGCCGCGACAGGAAGGGACCGTATGCTCACGTCCACGCTCTCGGTCGCGCCGGTCGAGGAGGGGTTCGAACTCGGCCTGACGGTGACGAACGAAGGAAACGAGGCAGTGGAACTGTCGTTCCGGTCGGGACAGCGGGTCGATTTCGTGGTCGAGACGGCCGACGGGGGACCCCGTGGACGGGGGGCGGAACGCGCCGAGGTGTGGCGGTACAGCGACGGCCGCGCGTTCGTGCAGTCGCTGGGACGCGAGACGCTCGATCCCGGCGAGTCGGCGTCTTACGACGCGGTCTGGCCGGAGCCGCCCGCCGGCGAGTACGAGGTGCGCGGCGTGTCGACCGCCGAGAACGTGGACGTGGAGGCCACGGTGTCGGTGACGGTAGGGGAGTGACGGTGGCAGTGCGGGAGCGACGGTGGCAGTACGGGAGTGACGGTGGCAACGGACGCCTCCCCCGAGCGAACCCGGGAGGCTTATCGGCCGCGAGCGGAACCGTGACTCATGGGTCAGATCAGGCCGTCGGAGCTCGACGAGCGGCTCTCCGCCGGCGAGGAGCCGTTCCTCCTGGACATCCGCCCGGAAGAGTCGTTCCGCGACGGAAGCATCGACGGCGCCCGCAACGTGGCGGTGTACCGCGACCTCCAGCGCGGCCGCGAGTCGGCGCTGCGGGACCGGCTCGGGGAGATCCCGCGGGACCGGGAGGTGGTCGTCGTCTGCAAGGCCGGGATCGTCGCGAAGAAGGCGACCGCGATCCTGGAGGAGGAGGGCTACGACGCCGCGACGCTGCTGGGCGGCATGAGCGGGTGGAACGGCTACCACGAGGGGACGATCGGCTACAGGCTGCGATCGCTGCTGTGGCGGGTCGGGTGACGGCGGAACTGTCGGGTGACGACGAAACTGTCGGGTGACGGCGGAACTGTCGAGAGCTCGATCGCTGAACGCGGTTCGTCGTGGAGCACCTATACGATCATCCATCATGTGGAGGGCCTTGTTATTAGAAGTGATTATTAGCAAACAATATTTATTGACAGGTATTCGCTACCGCAGTCCGCAATGGCGAAGTCGGAAACCGCCACGACGAACGTCGAACAGGACATCGAGCGCAACGCAGGCTACGACCACGAGGCCGCCTCGGAGGTACAGTCGGCCGTCGCAGAGTTGCAGTCGGCCTCCGAAGAGATCGCCGAGCGGACCGACCAGATCACCGAGCTGTCGAGCGAACAGTCCGACCGGATGCAGACGGTGTCCTCGGAGCTCTCGGACCTCACCGCCACCGTCGAGGAGGTCGCCTCCTCCGCCGAGGAGGTTTCCAACGAGACCGAGTCGGTCAACGAACTCGCCGCCAAGGGACGCGAATCGGCGAAGACGGTCGTCGAGGTGATGGACGACATCGACGAGGGGGCCGACGACGTTTCCCGGAAGGTCCGAGGGATCAAATCCAGCGTCGAGGAGATCGACGAAATCGTCGACGTCATCAACGACATCGCCGACCAGACGAACCTGCTGGCGCTCAACGCCTCGATCGAGG
>JAZKTH010000076.1:0-11074 GCA_036625675.1 Haloferacaceae archaeon | reverse complement strand
ACTGGAGGGGGAACCAATCAAGCTGAGTCACGGATCGCTGACGCTGGCAGGCTTCGACTGTTCTCCGCTTGCCCCGAGTATACCGCCCCCGAGGATGAAAAGACCCATCAATGGTAGGGAAACCAGTGCAATAAAGATCGCCAGGGCTGTCATAAGTATTCCACTTTGAGTCACCAATATCAAGCCCGGAATACCAAGTCCGATCACCACGCCCCCAATTGCGACCCATTTCGCGGCATTTTTTCGTGTTTCTCCAGGGGTATAACCGCAGTAGGAACACGAGTCAGCTGTTAGTTCTATCGACCGGCCACACTCTGTACAAGGAGCCATCCGAGATTTTCCACAAGTCTGACAATTCTTGCCGTTGCGGGGTATGTGGGAATCACACTCGGGGCACACTTCCCGCGGTTTACCGCAGTGTGGACAGTACCAATCAGAGGAACTCAACGCTGTATGGCAGTCGTCACAGGTTACCATGACTGTGTGTTCATCGTTAACACTACTAACTATTGTTCCATTGTCCTAATATAACGAGAGATTTATATAAATATAAGTATTTTAATATTAGTGAGTGTGGAATAGAACAATATAGGAACAGTAAGCGCCTCAGAATTGAGACACTCTCGCCAGGATACTACACGATCGATCAAACATCCAGTGAGACATAAGAGTTGACACTCCAGCCAGGGGACCGGACGATCAACTACCGAGAGCCGACAGCCGATCGAGAGATACCGGGCGGTCGGCCGCCGGGAACGGGCACCCGGCCCCCCGGAGCCCGCCGCAGTCCCTGTAGTCTTTTGGTCGTGGGCACTGTGCGACCGGTATGAACCTCCGAACCGCGGTCGTGCTCGCCGGCGGCGAGGGAGAACGGTTGCGGCCGCTGACCACGAACCGGCCGAAGCCGATGCTGCCGGCGGGGAACCGACCGATACTCGAGTACGTCTTCGACAGCCTGATCGAGTCGGGAATCGAGCGCATCCACGTAGTCGTGGGCTACCGGGGAACCCGGGTCCAGGACCACTTCGGCCCCACGTATCGCGACGTCCCGCTGCAGTACCACCGCCAGGAGAAGCAGCTCGGCAGCGGCCACGCGCTCCTGCAGGTTCGGGACGCGATCCGGGAGCCGTTCCTGGCGGTGAACGGCGACCAGATCGCCGAGCCGACGATCGTCGCGGACGTGCTCGCGGAACACGAACGCGGTGACGCCGTCGCGACGCTGAGCGTCGTCGAGAGCGAGGAGGCCTCCCGGTACGGCTCGGTCCGGCTCGATGGCGACGAGGTAATCGAGCTGGTCGAGCGGCCCGGGGGCGACGACTACCGGCTACTCAACGCCGGCGTCTACGGGTTCGACGCCGCGTTTCTCGACGAACTCGACGCGACGCCCCGAGAGAACGGGAGCCTCACCCTTCCCGGTGCCGTCTCGCGGCTCGTCGGTGACGACGCCCACCTGGTCCGGGGCGTCAAGACGGAGGGATTCTGGACCGACGCCACCTACCCGTGGGACCTGTTGACCGCCGCGCGGCAGGTGTTCGCGATGGAGTGGATCGGGCTGCCGGAACGATCGGAGGGCGTCTGGATCGCCGACAGCGCGACGGTCCACCCGGACGCGACGCTGCAGCCGCCGGTCGCCGTCTCGGCCGACTGCGAGGTCGGGGCGGGAGCGGTCGTCGGCCCGACCGTCGCGCTGGGGACGAACGCGACCGTCGAGGCCAACGCGGTAGTTCGCGACTCGGTGATCGGGGACGACTCGCGGATCGGCGCGAACGCGACGGCGATCGACGCGGTGTTCGGCCAGGACGTGGGCTTCGGCCCCGGCTCCGTGATCCCCGGCGGCAAGGGCGACGTCCGGGTGAACGACCGGATCCACGAGGGCGCACGGCTGGGGGCGGTGCTGGCCGACAGGGTCGACGCCGAGGCCGGCGTCTCGTTCGCCCCGGGCGTGCTCGTCGGGCCGAGCGCGTCGATCGACGGCGGCGTCAGGATCGCGCTGAACGTCACCGAGGGGGCGGAGGTGACCCGCTGATGTGCGGGATCATCGGCTACGTCGGCGAGCGGGACGCGCTCGAGGTGCTCGTCGGCGGCCTCAACCGGCTGGAGTACCGCGGCTACGACTCCGCCGGCGTCGCGCTCTCGAACGGCGAGGGCGTCGACGTCGTCAAGCGCGCCGGGGAGCTGAGCGCGCTCGAGACGGCCCTGGAGAGCCGGACGCCGTCCGGGACCGTCGGGATCGGTCACACCCGCTGGAGCACCCACGGTCCCCCGACGGACGAGAACGCCCACCCCCACACCGACGAGGCGGGGCGGGTCGCCGTGGTGCACAACGGCATCATCGAGAACTACGACGCGCTGAAGGCCGAGCTACTGGCGGAGGGACACGCGTTCGAGAGCGACACCGACACCGAGGTGGTGCCGCACCTGATCGAGCGGGAACTCGAGGCCGGCGCGTCCCCGGAGACGGCAGTCCGGCGGGCGGTCGAGCAGATCTCGGGCAGCTACGCCATCGCCGCGACCGTGGCGGGGACGAACGAGGTGTACGCCGTCCGGAACGACTCCCCGCTCGTCCTCGGTATCGGAGACGGCGAGTACTTCCTCGGGAGCGACATCCCGGCGTTCCTCGAGCACACCGACCGGGTCGTCTACCTCGACGACGGGGAGTTCGTGCGGCTCGCCCCCGACGGCTGGGTCGTGAGCGACGCCGACGGGACCGCGCTCGACAAGCCGGTCGATGCGGTCGACTGGGACCTCGAGGACACGGGAAAGAGCGGCTACGACCACTACATGCTCAAGGAGATCAACGAGCAGCCGACCGCGCTCCGGCAGTGCCTCTCCGGGCGTGTCGACGAACTCGACGGGCGCGTGGAGCTCGAGGGACTGGACGACCTCCTCGCGGATCCGCCGGACGCGGTGCAGTTCGTCGCCTGCGGCACCTCCTACCACGCCGCCCTGTACGGGGCCCGCCGGTTCCGTGACTACGGGATCCACGCGCAGGCGTTCGTCGCCAGCGAGTACGCCACCGAAGTCCCGCCGGCCGAGGACCGGCTGGTCGTCGGCGTCACCCAGAGCGGCGAGACCGCCGACACGCTGAGCGCGCTCCGGGAGGCCCGGAACCGGGGCGTAGAGACGCTGGCGGTGACGAACGTCGTCGGGTCGACCGCGGCGCGGGAGTGCGATCACGCGCTGTACATTCGGGCCGGCCCGGAGATCGGCGTCGCCGCCACCAAGACGTTCTCCTCGCAGCTGGTCGCGCTGAACCTGCTCGTGGAGGGGATCGCCGGCAGCCTCCCCGCCGGGGAGCGCCCGCGTGGAGACGACGCCCGGAAGCGCCTCGGGGCGCTCCGGGAACTCCCCGGACAGGTCCAGCAGGTGCTCGACGAGTCGAACGCGAGGGAGGTCGCCCGGACGTACCTCGACGCCTCGGGCTACTTCTTCATCGGCCGCGGGTACAACTACCCGGTGGCGCTCGAGGGCGCGCTCAAGTTCAAGGAGATCACCTACGAGCACGCCGAGGGGTTCCCGGCCGGGGAGTTGAAACACGGGACGCTCGCGCTCGTGACCGCCGACACCCCCGTGATCGCCGTCGTCACTGGCGACGACGAGCCGGCGAGAAAGACCGTCGGCAACGTCAAGGAGGTCGAGGCGCGCGACGCCCCGGTGATCGCCGTCACCGACGGCAGGTCGGACGTGGGGCGGTACGCCGACGAGGTGCTCGAGATCCCGGAGGCGCACCCGGTGACGATGCCGCTCTTGGCGAACGCCCAGCTCCAGCTGGTGGCCTACCACGTCGCGAACGAGCTCGGTCGGTCGATCGACAAGCCCAGGAACCTGGCGAAGAGCGTCACCGTCGAGTGAGGAACCGGACGAGCGCCTCGAGGTCCACGTCGGCCGCGGTCTCCCCCGCGGCGACCACCCGTTCGTGACCCTCGATGGCCGCCGGATCGGGATCCGCGGCGCCGAGCACCACCGCCGGCAGCGACGCCGCGGAGAACCCCTCGACGATGGCGACGGCGTAGCCGTCCCGCTCGAGGTCGGAAAGCTCGGACTCGAGCGCGGCGACGGCGTCGTCGCCCTTGCCGCCGCGGGTGATCCGGAACGTCAGCGACGGCGTGACGCCGATCGCCGCGTCGGCTCCGGCCGTCCGGTGGCGGTGGGTGTCCCGCCCGGGCGTGTCCGGCTCGACGTCGTGGTGGATTGCCTTCACGGTCGCGACCTTCCCGTCGGCGCGCTCCTCGAGCCGGTCGACCAGCCGTTCGATCAGGGTGGTCTTGCCGGAGTCGCTGGGGCCGACGACGTGCAGGACGGCCATCGATTCCGGCCCGCTCACGAACTGCCACCTCCCCCGGACGCGGGCGCGACCCGCCCCGCCAGTCGACTCGCGACCTCCCGGCGATCGGCCGGGGTGTTGACGTTCCCGAACGACGCCTCCCCACCGGGGAGCCGCGAGGCGGGGACCTCCCGGACCGACAGCCCCTCGAAGGCGGCGACGACGGGGCGGTCGCGGGGGTCCGGGATCGACGCGAGGTTCGACCGGAGCCGTCGAGTCCGACAGACGGAACACAGCGGCTGGAGCCGACCGTCCACGGTCGGGACGGCGGCGTCCACCGGTTCCCGCGTGCCGTCGCCGTCCTCGACGGCTTCCCCGCGGTCGTCGCCGCCGCTGGCGATCCCCGTCCCGCGGCCGACCGGTCCGAACTCGCCCCCGAGTGCGGCCAGGAGAGCCGCGAGCGCCCCGGTTCGCAACAGGGGCAAGTCGCCGCCGACGACGATCGTCGCGTCCGCCTCGACCGCGCCGATCGCCGTCGCGAGCCCGGCGAGAGGGCCGCAGTCGGGCGGGTCGTCGAAGGAGAACGTCACCGGAACGTTCCTCGACGCAGTCGGGACCTCCCCCGACACGCCGGGCGCGTCCCCCGGCGCAGTCGGGACGTCCACGTCCTCGTCGGGCGCGAGCGCCGCCTCGAAGGCCGCCTGCTGGTCGCGGCGGCAGCTCACCACGATCCGACGCGAGAGCGGTTCCACCGTTCGCACGACGCGACGCAGCATCGGCTCGCCCGCGATCGGCGCCGTCAGCTTCTCGCGGTCGCCGAACCGCCGCGAGAACCCCCCGGCGAGCACGATCGCTTCGACCGCCGACTCGCGATCCGACTGCTCGTCACAGCTCCGCTCCATAGCGGACCGAGGGGGCGGGCGGACATATGAACCCGTGGACGTTCTCACGATCCGGGAGACGACGACCGGTCGTCGACCCGATCGGTTGCGTCCTCGAGAACCCCGCGGGCGATCCCGAGAAGTTCGTCCCGCCGATCCCGATCCGTCGCCTCGGCGGTGATCCGGACGAGCGGCTGCGTCCCGCTGGCCCGCAGGAGGAACCAGCCGTCCTCGGCGTCGACTCGCACCCCGTCCAGGGTCGTGAGCGTCGCGTCGGATTCCGACTCCGGACCGAATCGATCCCGGACGGCGTCAGCGACGGCGTCCATCACCGCGCGTTTCCGGTCGGTCTCGAGCTGATCCCGAACGATCGGGTAGGAGTCGAACCCCGCGACCAGGCCGGACAGGCCGCCCCCGCCGGCGTCCGCCCGATCGGCGACGAGCCGCGCCAGCGACACCGCCGCGAGCGGTCCGTCGGGACACCGCGTCCGGTCCGGGTGGATCCAGGCGCCGCTGGGCTCGCCCCCGAAGACGACGCGCTCGCGGCCCGTCGCCTCGGCGACGTGGACGTCGCCGACCTCCGTGTACACCACCTCCGCGTCGACGGCCGCCAGCGCGTCCGCCACCAGCCGGCTCGTGTCGACCGGGACTGCGACCCGGTCGCCGGGACCGGCCGCGCGCGTGGCGAACAGCGCGAGAAGCTCGTCCCCCGGGACGAACCGACCGGTCTCGTCGACGGCCAGCAGCCGGTCCGCGTCGCCGTCGTGGGCCAGTCCGAGGTCGGCGTCGGTCGCGCCGACGGTGGCGGCGAGCGTTCCGCACGTCTCCGCGGTCGGCTCGCTGGGCCGGCCCGGGAACCGGCCGTCGGGCTGGCCGTTGAGCGTCTCGACGGCGGCCCCCAGCGCCGCGAGCGCGTCGGCGGTCACCCGCCCCGCGCCGTTCCCCAGGTCGAGGACGACCGACAGCCCCGCGAGCGGCTCACCGGCGGTGCCCTCGCGCCCGTACGCCACGAGCGCGCGCCGGTGAGCCTCGACCGCGGCCCGGGAGTCGGTCTCCACGCCGAGTTCGTTAGCCCCGACCAGATCGAACGACTCCTCCTCGATTCGGCCCTCGATCCGCCGGCGCTGCGCGGGGCGGTAGGCCCCCCCGTCGGGGTTCCAGAGCTTGAACCCGTTGTCGGCCGGCGGATTGTGGGAGGCGGTCACCGAGACGCCGACGTCCGCGTCGTGGACGCCGACGCCCCGGGCGATCGTCGGCGTCGACGCCTCGCCCGTCCGGACGACGTCGGTTCCGGTCTCGCGCAGCCCCGCCGAGAGCGCGTCCGACAGGGTGCGCCCGCTCTCCCGGACGTCCCGGCCGAGGACCGCGGTCTCGATCGGGTCGCCGCCGGGTCGACGCTCGCTTCCGATCGCGCGGCCGAGCGCGACCGCCAGGGCCGCCGTCACCTCGGAGCCGACCGGGCCCCGAATCCCGCTTGTTCCGAACACGACGTGTAGGCTCGTCCGCGACGGTAAAAACACTCCCGACGCGCGAGAGGGGCGGGCAGTCCAGCCTTCCACAACAGTTAGGCCGCGGGTCCTCCAACCCCGGATATGAAGGAGCTGTTCCTCCGGGCCGCCCGCGGAGAGCGAACCGAACGGCCGCCGGCGTGGATGATGCGTCAGGCTGGGCGGTACCTCCCGGAGTACCGCGAGCTTCGCGAGGAGTACTCGTTTCTGGAGGCGATCTCCACTCCCGAGATCGCCGCCGAGATCTCGCTGCAGCCGTGGCGCCGGTTCCGCCCCGACGGTGTGGTGATGTACTCGGACATCCTCACGGTTCTGGAGCCGCTCGGGTTCGAGTACCACCTGGAGTCGGGTGTCGGGCCCGTCGTGGAAAATCCGGTCGAAGGGCCGGACGACACCCGCCGCGAACGCGGGGACGTCCGGGAGGAGCTGTGGTACGTGGGCGAACTGCTCGAGCGTCTCTCGGCGGAGCTGGGCGAACAAGCGGCGGTGCTGGGGTTCGCGGGTGGCCCGTTTACCCTCGCTGCGTACGTCTGCGAGGGAACTCCCTCGCGGTCGTTCACGGCGGTTCGACGGCTGCGCGCGGAGGATCCGGCGGGGTTCCGGCGGCTGCTCCGGGCGTTCGCGGACGTCCTCGTGGAGTACGTCACCTACCAGGTCGAGTCGGGAGCGGACGCGGTCCAGCTGTTCGACACCTACGCCGGGCTGTTGACGCCGGCGGACTACCGGGAGTTCCTGCTCCCGCTCCACCGGGAGGTCCTCGAGGCGGTCGACGTGCCGACGATCGTCTTCGTCCGCAACGTGAGCGGCAACCTGGACCTGCTGGCCGACAGCGGGGCCGACGTGGTCGGGCTCGACTGGACCGTAGACGTGGCACGGGCCAGGCAGGAACTGGGCGATCTGCCCGTCCAGGGGAACCTCGATCCCGCGACGCTTTTCGCCGACCCGGCGACGGTCCGGGAGCGAACCCGGGAGGTGATCGAGGCGGCGGGCGAGGCGGGCCACGTGCTCAACCTCGGGCACGGCCTCGACCGGAACACGCCCGTCGAGGGGGTCGAAGCGTTCTTCGAGGCGGCCAGGTCGGTCGACCGGTAGTCAGCCGTCCAGCGGCGCGTTGAGACAGTACGTCCCCGGCTCGTTGCGGCACTGACACTGCCGGAACTGGTAGTAGGAGGGGTCGAACCCGGCGAGGAACGGCTCGACCAGGTCGGCGAAAAGCTCCGCGAGCCGCGGGTCGTCGTGGGGAACCGGCACCCGGTGGAGGTCGAGGCCGACCGCCGCCGCGTCCTCCCGGAGGTCGACGTCCAGTTCGACGAGCGTCTCCGACTGCTCGTGGATGAAGCTCATCGGCTCGACGACGACGCGGTCCGCCTCGCCCTCGAGCCCCGCGATCACGTCCTCGACCTCGGGTTCGGTCCACGGGATGTCCCGGTTCGCGTGGTTCTGGAAGCCCAGGCGGTAGTCGTCGACTCCGACCAGCCTGGCGACCGTCTCCGCGTGTTCGTTCACGTACGTGTCGTACCGGCTCCCCTCCTCGAGGTAGTGGGTCGGCGTCCCGTGTGCCGAAAAGACGAACGCCGTGTCGGGATCGTTCGGATCCAGCCCGCGCTCGTCCAGGAACGTCCGGATCGTCTCCGCGCGGATCCGGTTGTACGTCGGTGCCCGGTGCCAGCCGGTGACGCCGGCGAACTCGGGATCGTACCCGTCGAGGCCGTCGATCGCCTCCTCGAGTTCGTTCAGCGCGGCGACGTTCGTGGAGGGGCCGCAAAGCGGGTAGATCGGCAGGCCGACGACCTCCTCGACCCCCTCCTCGGCGAGCTGGTCGGCGACGTCGGGGATCAGCGGCTCCATGAACTGCATCCCGTGGAAGATCCCGACGTCGTGGCCGCGCTCCGCCAGCTCGGCCGCGAGCGCCTCCCGCTGGGCGTCCGCCTGTTCGTTCAGCGGGGAGCCGCCGATCTCCTCGTACTCCTCGAGGAGCCCGGGCGCGCGCCGCCTGGCGAGCTCCCGGGAGCGCTCCCGGGCCTCCTCGTCGGTGTCGGCGCTCTCGAGCGCGGCGTTGTTGTAGAAGATCCGGGTGAGATAGTCGACGACGACCTCCCGATCCGGGCGCGGCGGTTCCCCGAAGTTCAAAAGAACCACTCCGGTTTGCATGCACCCCCGGTAGGGGAACGCGGGGTAAAGGTCCTTCGAGGGAGACACCCGCCCGGTCGACGGCGCTGCCGAAGGTCAATCCAGAACGACCGTCGATCCGTTCTCGACGTCGTCCCCGGAGACAGTCACCGTCCGATTGCCGACCTCGTACTCGCCCGGATAGGCGACGGTCACCGCGGCGGTGCCGTTCCCGTCGACGGTCGCCTCGCGCCGGTACTGGACGGTCTCCCCGGTGACCGTCGCCGTCGTCTCGACTACGATCGTCTCCCCCGGCTCCCCTGACGCCTCGATCGTCGCGCCGGGGACCACCGCGAACGCGGCCGCGTCCTCCTCGATGAGGATCGCCCGGTAGTGGGCCAGCCCCTCGCCGTCCGGGCCGCCGGCGCCGTGCTCCTCCAGCAGCTGCACGTGAGTGCTTCCCTCGGGGAACGTGGCGTCGACGTCGGTCACCACGACGTAGCCGACCCTGTCCGCGAACTGGTCGTACCAGCCGTCGGGATCGGTCCCCAGGGAGAACTCCTCGAAGTTGGACCGCGCGTAGCCGTACCCCCGCGACTCGCCGTTCACGAAGTAGTTGTACATCCGGTTGTTCCCCCACCGGCTCAACACGAAGTTCTCGGGGTACTCCCGGTCGGTCGCCTCCGCGTGTGCGGTGATCTCCTGGACGGCCGCGTACTGTCCGTCGTCGTAGGTCGTCTGGGCGGAGAGACTCGGAACGTACAGCAGGCTGAAGCTACACAGGAGCAGCCCGACGGCGAGCAGGTACGCGGCCGTCCGGGCGTCGGGCAGGGCGAACGCTGGCTCCGGCGTCCGATCCGAGTTCGGTCCCGGACCGCCGCCTCCCGTCCGGCTGGACCCGTTCGCCCGCGCGGGCCCCGGCGACGGTCCCGACGGACGGGGAGAGGCGTCCGCCCCGCCGCGGAACGGTCGCGGGGGGCGAGCCAGATCGACCGCCGAGAGCGCGTACACGAAGCCGACGCCCCCAAGCACCGACAGCGGGACCACGAGCTGGCCCGCGAATCGGACCTGGATCGCCGCCAGGATCACGAGGTAGCCGGTGTACACCGACAGGAGCAGCCAGGCGGGCTCGTACCGGCGCGAAACCAGCCAGGCCGCCCACGCCAGCACGCCCACCGCGAGGTAGAAGCCGACGCCGATCTGGATCAGCGGTCCGAAGAGGACGGCGTAGTCCGGCGTGAAAAGCGAGACGGACTCGGTGTACCCCGACCGGAAGAAGAGGTCCTCCATTCTGGCCCGCGCCTCCACCCAGTCCTCCGGGCGAAGACGGGAGAACGCGTACAGCCCGGCGGCAGCGACGACCAGCCCCAGCCCGACGAGGCCGCCGGCGTGGAGCCGGTAGCGCCGCCAGACCTCGCCTGCCGCCAGAACGACGACCGCGCCGCCAAGCACCATCGCCGGCGTGTACGCCACGAACCCGGAGTGCCATCCCCAGCTCTCGTGTGCCCACACCGACGCACCGCTACCGATCACCAGCGCGATCACGACCGGAAGGTTCGATAGCGCGGGCGAGACGCCGTCCCGGGCGTCCAGCGCGGCGCGGAGCCCGAGGTAGCCGGCCATCGGGACGAGGAGGAGCGGCGAACCGCCCCAGAGGTGGATCGAGATCCCGATCGCTGCACCGAGAGCGACCGCGACCAGCCACGTGCCGGGCGAGCGGAGGTGTCCCCGTACCGCGTCGTCGGCCCCGTCCCGCTCGACCCGACGGGCGAGGTCGACGGCCAGCCACGCCAGCGCGAGGATCGTCACGCCGAGCCAGAGGTACTGGTGGAGCTGGTGTTCCAGAAATCCCACGCCCGTGTAGACGGCGTTGACGGGCGCGATCGCGAACAGCAACACCGACGCGAGGCCGACCCGGACGTCCCGGGTCACGAGCAGCGCGGTCGCGTACACCACGACGCCAAGCGCGACCATCGCCCCGACCGGGAGCCACGCCGCCACCGCGTCGGCCGCCGCCCCGTCCCCGCCCAGCAGCGCAGTGATCCACCAGTTCGTCGCGTGAGCGAGCGGGCGCTTTGCCGTCGCCCCGTCGGGCATCTCCGCCAGGAGCCACAGGTCGGCCGGGTTCCTCGAGCGCCCGAGCAGCTGTTCGATCCAGTAACGGAAGAAGTACGCGTCGTTCGCGGGGGAGACGACCCGCCCGTCGCGCAGCACCGACCGGTACTGGGTGATCCGCATGAGGAACACGACGAGAAGCGCCGCCGCCAGCCCGACGACCGCCCGTGGCTGGGCCCAGGCCCCCGAAGGCAGCC
>JAZKTH010000075.1:0-11267 GCA_036625675.1 Haloferacaceae archaeon | reverse complement strand
AAATTTTATATATTAATAAATAATCTGTTAATAATGCTAAAAGGGTCGGACCGATCAGAGAAATAGGAGCCGAATTGGGATACAATCACTACTTATAAATACAGTAATTTTACTTTAGTATTTGGTCTTCGAACGCTGTCGTTTTTACGATGCGTTTTTCCGGCGTGTACGGCTTTTTCAGGCGATGAAGCCGCGATTTCTTCGACGTCTCTCGCCGTACTCGGCGGGGTACATCGGGGTGCACGGCATCCGGTCGTTTTTCGGCAGAGAATCCCGGTTTTCCGCCGTTTACAGGCGTCAGAGTTTCGAATTCCTACGCCGGCTGTATGGGGATTACATTAGGATTTAAATCATAATATGTAAAGTAAAAACCTGGAATTTTCAGTTTTTAAACTACTTAAAATACGTCGAGTCCAATGGCTATCGAACCTCGTTCAAACATATAAAGAAAATAGTAAAATAGTGAAAACACTCGTTTATCAACTATTTGTGTCGCCGGATCAGGATGAACGCCCGGCGAGTAGGGGAATTAAGTAGAGGCCCAATCAGAACCGAGTATGGAGCTCGAACATCTCATCGGGAGCCAGTGCCGTCGCGACTGGGAACGGACCGACCCCGCGGCCGCGTCGACAGTCCGGGTGGCCGCGATCGGCCTGGGGTGGTTCACCCGCGGTCGGGCGCTGCCCGCGCTCGCCGACAGCGATCGGTGTGAACCCACGGTGCTGGTGAGCGGGTCCACGGAGAAAGCCGAGCGCGTCGCCGCGGAGTTCGACGCCGTCGAACGGACGCTCACCTACGAGGAGTACGCCGACGGCGTCGCAACCGAGGCCTACGACGCGGTGTACGTCTGCACGCCCAACGCCTTCCACCTGGATCACTCCGAGGCCGCCGCCGAGCACGGCAAACACGTACTGTGTGAGAAACCGATCGAACGGGACAGCGCCCGGGCCGCCGACCTGGTCGACGCCTGTGACGACGCCGGCGTCGAGTTGATGATCGCCTACCGAATGCACACCGAGCCGACGATCCGCCGTGCACGGGAGTTGATCGACGGGGGGTACGTCGGCGAACCGATGGCCGTCCGGGGGGACATGTCCCAGCGGCTGCTCGAGCGTGTCAACCCGGATCCCGACCAGTGGCGGCTAGACGAGGAGTTGGCCGGCGGCGGCGCGCTGTTCGACATCGGGCTCTACCCGCTCAACACCGCCCGGTTCCTGCTCGACGCCGACCCGGTCGCGGTCACGGGCTCGACCGGGAGCACTCACGACGCCTTCGACGACGTCGAGGAGACCGTGGCGTGCTCAATGCGGTTCCCCGGCGGCGTGACTGCGGCGTGTTTCGCCAGCCACAACGCCCGCCAGGCCAGCAGCATCACGGTCACCGGGACCGAGGGACAGGTGCGGATCGAGCCCGCCTTCTTTCAGGACCAGGACCGTCGACTCGAACTCTCCCGCGGGGACAGCCGTGCGGAGATCGAGGTCGAGCGGGTCGACCAGATGCGCGAGGAGTTCGACTACTTCGCGGATCGACTCCGGAGCGACGCCGACATCTATCCCGACGGGCAACACGGCGTCGTCGACGTCGAAATCATGGAGGCGATCTACGAGGCCGCCGACCGCGACGCGTGGGTCGACGTGTAGCGACGGATCCGTGTATCAGTCGGCCGATCAGACGTCGGTGAACCCGTCGTGAAAGCCGACCAGCTTCTCCCGGGAGAAGTGCTCGACGGCGTACTTGATTCCCTCCTTCCCGACGCCGCTGTCCTTGAATCCACCGTAGGGCATGTGATCCGCGCGGAACCCGCTTACGGTGTTGACGTTGACGCCGCCGGCGTCGATGTCGTCGGCCGCCCGGCGCGCCCGGTCGATGTCCTGGGTGAAGATTCCCGCTTCCAGGCCGTAGTTGGTGTTGTTGGCCTCCTCGATCGCCTCGTCGAAATCGCTCACGCCGATGATCGGGACCAGCGGGCCGAACGTCTCTTCGGCGGCGGCGGGCATCTCCGGCGTGACGCCGGAGAGGACCGTCGGCTCGAACACCCGCTTGCCGAGGTCGCCGCCGTAGTTACCGCCGGCCTCGACCGTCGCGCCGGCCTCGACTGTTGCCTCGTACAGCTCCACGATGGTCTCGAACTGCTCGTCGTCGACCATCGACGCGACGGTCGTCGACTCGTCGAAGGGATCGCCCACCCTCAACGACTCCACCGCGTCGACGGCGGCGGCGACGAACTCCTCCTCGATTGTCTCGTGGACGATCACCCGCTCGACGCTGTTGCACACCTGCCCCGCGTTGGAACAGGCACCGCCCACGACCAGCTCCGCCGCCGCCTCGATGTCGGTGTCGTCCCAGACGATCGTGGGGTCGTTGCCGCCCAGTTCCAGCGTGACCTCCTTCATTCCGCTGTTGTTGGCGAGGTACTTTCCGACGGCAGTGCTCCCGGTAAAGGAGATGGCCTCCACCGCGTCGTGCTCCAGGATGGCGTCGCCGACCGCCGAACCGCTGCCGGTGACCAGGTTCACCAGCCCGTCGGGGGCGCCGACCTCCTCGGCGGCTTCCTGGAGGTACTCGTACATGAGTACGGACACCAGAGGGGTGTTCGTGGCGGGCTTGCCGACGACGGCGTTCCCCGCCGCCACCGCGGGGCCGACCTTGTGGGCCATCAGATTGAGAGGGAAATTGAACGGCGTGATCGCCGCGACGACACCCAGCGGCTCCCGCTGGGTGAAACAGTGGTCCCGGGTAAACCCCTTCTGTGCGTCCATCGGGACGTACTCCCCGAACATCCGCTTGGCCTGCTCGGCGGACAGCTGGAGAGTCTGGACCGCGCGGTCGACCTCGCCGCGGGCCTCGGTGATCGGCTTGCCCTGCTCGCTGGTCAGCACCGTCGCAACGTGGTCGGCGTCGTCCGCCAGCTTCTCTGCGGTCTTCTCGAGGAGTTCGTACCGCTCGTATGCGGACAGCGTCGATTCCTCCTGTGCGTGTTCCGCAGCGTCGATCGCCGCAGTGACCTGTTCCGCTGTCGCAAGCGGGACGGATCCCACCCGACTCCCGTCGTAGGGGTGGATCACGTCAGTCCGGTCCTCGCCCTCGATCCACTCGCCGTCGATCAGCATCCGCTTGTCGAGACGCGCTGCTGCTTCCTGGCTCATACCGCCGTGAACGGTCCACCGCAGTATTAAGCTTGGCCTCCCGAGGTCGACTGCGTCCCTAAGATATAAAACTACGGTCGGCGAGTGGTCGGTATGGACATCTCGGGGACGATCGTCCCGATGGCTACGCCTATCGACGGCGACGGTATCGACGAGGCGGCGCTCGAGGAGTTCACGCGGTCGCTCGTCGACGGGGGAGTGCACGGGCTGTTCCCGGGGAGTTCGATCGGAGAATTCCCGAGCCTCACCGCCGACCAGCACTGCACGCTCGTCGAGACGGTCGTCGAAGCGGCGGACGACTCCACCACCGTGATCGCAGGGTGTTGCGCCACGAGCATCGGTGACGTCCGCGCGCGGATCTCGACGGCTGCGGCGGCCGGCGCCGACGCCGCCGTCGTCGTGACTCCCTACTACCTCTCGACGACACAGGACGGGCTCCGGCGGTTCTTCGAGCGCGTCGCGGCCGACTCCCCGCTCGAGTTACTCCTCTACAACATCCCGGCGCTCACCGGAAACGAACTCGCGGTCGACACCGTCTTTCGTCTCGCCGACCTCGAAGCGGTCGTAGGATTGAAGGACACCTCCGGCGACCTCGGTTACCAGCACCGCATCCTCGAGGGGACGCCCCCGGAGTTCTCGGTGTTCCAGGGGTCGACCGACATCGCCGCCGCGGCGCTGAACCTCGGCGCCGACGGGTTGATCGCGGGGCCGGCGAACGTCTTCCCCGACGAACTCGCGGAGCTGTACGAGGCCCACGCCCGCGGCGACGATGCGACGGTGAACCGGATCTTCCGGGAGGTCGTGGTTCCCCTGGTCAGCACTTACGACGACATTCCGACCGCGGCGGCGATCAAACACCTCCTCCGGCGCGACGGACACGACGTCGGCGATCCCCTCCCGCCCGTCGCCCCGGTGTCGGCGGCGGAGGCCGAGCGGCTTGACGCTGCCTACCGGACGGTGGTCGACCGAAGGACGGGGTAGGGCGGACCGCCATCGCGGGCGGCGGATACGCTGTTCTCCCGGACGTGAGCGACACGACGGGAGAGTCGGGCGAACCGGGCCCAGCGGTCGGGGGCTACGCCTTCCCCACGCCGGAGGTCATCCCCTCCACGATCTTCTGCTGGAAGAAGAACATGAACACGAGCAGCGGGACCAGCGAGAGGAACACCGCGGCGGTGATGGTTCCCCACGGCGTGGAGAACTGGTTGCCGAACAGCGCGATCCCGACGGTGATGGTCCGCTTCGAGTCCTCGGTCATGAACGTAAGCGCGAACAGGAACTCGTTCCAGGCGTAGATGAACACGATGATCGCGGCCGTCGCCATCGCCGGCATCGACACCGGGAGGATGATCCGGAACAGCACCCCGATCCGGGAGAGACCGTCCATCAACCCCGCCTCCTCCAGGGAGTCGGGCAGCTCCTTGAAGTACGCCTGGAAGATCCAGACCGCGAAGGGGAGCTGGAACGCCGCGTACGGCAGGATCAAGCCGAGATACGTGTTCAGCCCGAGGAACCCGCCGACCGGCGTGTTTCCGAGCTGGATCGCCAGCCTGTAAAGCGGGATCAGCCGCGAGATGAACGGCAACAGCGCCGCGAACAGGATCAACAGCAAGACCGGGAGCTTGTACCGGAAGTTCAGCCGGGAGAGGGAGTAGCCCGCCAACGCCCCGAGCACCACGTCGAGGATCGCGGTTCCCGATGCGACGATGAAACTGTTGATGAGGTACTGCCCCACGGGTCGCTGAGCGAGGGCGGTGTGGTAGTTCTCCAGGGTGAGCGGGTACTGCTGGACGATGCTAAACCCGTCCTCGAAGGAAACCGTGTACGGGAGATACTCGATCGGGAACACGAACAGCTCCCCGGAGGGTTTCAGCGAACTGATCAGGATCCAAAGCACCGGGAACATCGAAATGAAGACGATCGCCAGGATCGAGCCGAAGTAGCCGAGCCGCTTGCCGACCTCCCAGAACGCGACGTCTTCGAGCGTGAGATCACGGACGCTCATCTCACCGCACCTCCGGCTCGTAGAGCGTCGTGACGTAAATCAGCGCGATCACCAGCGCGATCAACGTGATCAGGGTCGCGGCCGCCGATCCGATCGCGAACCCGCCGTTCGTCGGCCCTGGGTTGTTGTACGCCGCCTGCTGGGCGTACAGCACGAGGGTCTGCGTCGATTCGCCAGGTCCCCCGCCGGTCAGCCCGAACGGGAGTCCGAACGCCTGAAACGCCGGCAACGTCCGGAAAATGAGCGCGACCAGAATGGTTGGCTTCAAAAGCGGTAGCGTGATGTCGCGGAACTGCCGCCACCGCGAGGCGCCGTCGATCCGGGCGGCCTCGTAGAGCTGATCCGGGATGCTCGAAAGCCCCGCCAGCAGGATCAACGCCATGAACGACGTCGTCTTCCAGATGGTGATCGCCGTCATCGTGTAGAGTGCGATGTCCGGCTTCGAGAGGAACGGGAACGGCTGTTCGAGGATCCCGACTCGGACGAGTACGTCGCTGATGACGCCGTAGTCCGGGTGGAGCATCCACGCCCACACCTTGGCGTTGATCACCGTGGGTAGCGCCCACGGGAACAGGATCGCCGCCTGGGCGACGTACTTGTACTTGAACTCCTTCTGGAGCAGGAGCGCCAGCGCGAGTCCGAACACGAGTTCGACGGGGACGCTCACGAACGTGTAGAACATGCTCACGCCGAAGGCGTTCCAGAACCTCGTCCCCCCGACCGGGAACAGGATCTTCCGGTAGTTCTCCAGTCCGACGAGCTCCCGCTGTTGGCCCGGGAGTTCGATGACGTACCCCGTGTGGAGGCTGGCCCAGATCGTGTCGAGAATCGGGTAAAAGGAAAGGCCCAGGAGGAACAGCAGGACCGGCGTCAGCAACACCGTCGCCAGCTCCTCCTCGGTCAGTCTGAGCTCGCGATACCGTCTGAGTCGGGCGCGGATTCCCTCCTCGCCCGGCCGGGCGATCGTGTCCTGTACGCTTGCTGTCGAGTCCGCCATTATTGCGGGATGTTACCGTACGTCATTATAAATGTGCGTGTTCAGGGGGAGAGACTGCGGCGAGGGGCCGGGATCCCCCGACCGAACCGATCAGGCGTCGTTGATCTCGCTGTCGATCTCGTCCTGGGCGTCGTTCAGCGCCTCCTCGGGGGTCTTGTCCTGCGTGAGCGCGCGGTTGCACTCCGTGTACACGAGGTTCGAGAACTGGGAGTACTGGGCGGTCGCGGGCCGGGCGCTCGTCTGCTGGAGGATCTCCGCGAAGATGTCCAGGTTCCCCGGCTTGTCGTGTTCGCTGTCCTCCCAGTAATCGTCCTCGTAGAGTTCCTGGCGGACCGGCAGCCGGTTGTGTTCGCCGGACAGGATCTCCTGTGCTTCGAGCGTCCCGATGTAGTTCGCGAACTCCTGGGCCGCGTCCTCGTTCTCGGTGAAGCTGTTGATGAACAGGCTCCAGCCGCCCAGACAGGAGTTGTTGGCGTCGGGGTTCCCCTCGGCTTTCGGCATCGTCGTCACGTCGAAGCTGTCGGTGACTGGCGTGTCGTCCTGGAACAGCCCGTACGCGTACGGCCAGTTGCGCATGAACATCGTCCCGCCCTGCTGGAACGTCTGGCGATTCCCGTCGGTTCCGCTCGACGGGATCGACTGGGGGGTGACCTCGTGTTCGTAAATCAGGTCGACGGCGTGTTGGAGCGCCTGGATCCCCTCCTCGGAGTTGACCACGAGGTTGCCGTCGCCGTCGCGGATGGAGCCGCCGAAGCCCCACAGCCAGTTGAGCCACATGATCGTCAGCCCCTCGTTGGAGCCGCCCTGCCAGATGTAGCCGTTCTCGCAGCCGTCGATCTGCTCTTTGGCTTCCTGTGCGATGTTGACGACCTCCGTGTACGTCGACGGCGGCTCGTCGTACCCGAGTTCCTCGAGCCAGTCGCTCCGGTAGTAGAAGCCGTTGGCGTCGGTGAACATCGGCATCCCGTAGGTGCTGCCGTCGAGCGTGACTGCCTCCACTGGCGTCGACAGCATACTGTCCATGTGTCCGTCGGGATCGGACACCTCCGCGGCCCACCCGGCGCCGACGAACTCCGCCGGCCAGACGACGTCCATCATCCCGACGTCGAAACTGCTGGACTGGGCGGCGAACTGGTTGACGTAGTACTCTCTGGTGGAACTCGACTCCGCGGGCGTCCCCTGGGTGTTCAGCGTGGCGTCGCTCGCCGCGTTGAACGCCTCGGCGAAGTCCTGGGCCGAGGGCTCGAACGACGCGATGTGGACGAAGTTGATCTCCCCGGATGCCCCGCTACCGCCGTCGCTCCCGTCGTCGGTTTCGGTATCCCCACCGCCGTCGCCGTCCCCGGAATCGTCCTCAGTGTCGCCGTCTCCGCCGCCACCGCCGGTGCAGCCCGCGAGTGCAACCCCTCCAGCAGCTGCGACTGTTTGCAGGATACGACGCCGTCTGAGTGGCCTGTTATCTGCTGCCATACCACTGATATAGAACATCCATTATTTATAATTTTGGTACGTGTTACCGTCTGATCTACCTCGCCCCATCGAGCACGGGGAACGGGGGACGTCTCTTCACCGGAAGCCGCTACGCGGCAACCGACACGAGGAGCGGAACGATCGACCGCCGGCTACCCTTCCTCCGCCATTCCGAGGACCTCCGACCACACGTCGTCGTCGACGGTGATCCTCTCCGCGTCGGCCGCGGCGGTCGACGACTCCCCGGGAAGCCGGATGCTATCGAATCCGGCGGCGGTATCGCCCGCCTTCAGTTCGGCGACGAACTCGTTCACCCGGTCGGTGAAACCGGTTCCGCCGAGGGCCCCGGGGTCGATCACGAGGAACAGGTCGCCCTTCGTGCACTCGTCTTCGGTGTGGTACGTGCCCGTCACGTCGGTCCCCATCGCCGCGCCGACGAGCCCGCCGGCCAGGATCTCGACGGCGATCGCGAGCCCCGACCCCTTCGCGCCACCGAACGGCCTGATGACGCCGTTCAGTGCCGCCTCGGGGTCCCGAGTGGGGTTGCCGTCAGGACCGAGTGCGACCCCTTCCGGGAGCCGTTCGCCGTTCTCTCTGGCCCGCAGGACGGTCCCGCGGGCGATACTCGACGTCGACATGTCCAGGTTGAACGGCGGGTCCGACGGGATGCCGACCGCGATCGGGTTCGTCCCGAGGACCGGTTCGGCGCCGCCGTAGGGCGGCATCGCGGGCTCGGTGTTCGTGACCGCGATCCCGACGTAGCCCGCCTGCCGGACCACGTCGGTGTAGTAGCCGAGCATTCCGAGGTGGTTGGTGTCGTGGACGCCGACCGCGCCGATCCCGTGGTCGTCGGCCCGGGCCATCGCCTTCCCGACCGCCTCGCGGGCGACGACCGGGCCCAGCCGCGAGCCGCCCGACAGGGTCACCGCAGCCCCCGAGTCGCGGACGACCTCGATGTCACCGTCGGGGTCCACGTTGCCGTGGTCGATCCCGCGGACGAACCTGGGCAGCCGAAGCAGGCCGTGGGACTGTTTGTCGCGAGCGTCGGCGCTCACGAGCACCTCCGCAGTCGTCGTCGCATCGGCCGGCGTGATGCCGTGGGCCTCGAGCGCCGCGGACGCGACAGCTTCGGCCCGCTCGCGTTCGACTCGCATCACGTCGAGGGGCCGATCCGGTGGATGGCGAACTGGCTCTCGCCCAGCGCCTCGCTCATCGTGAGCTTCCCGTCGACGATCCGGGTGAGCTCGTTCCAGAGCTGGTCGGCCGCCCAGTCGTAGTCCTTCTCACCGACCAGGGCCTCGCTCACGTCGACGTCGGTCTCCTCGGGTACCCGCTCGCGGCTGTTGGGGTTGCCCGTGATCTTGATCGTCGGCATGATCGCGTTCGACAGCGTGTGGCCCTGCCCGGTCGAGATGACCATGAAGTGGGCGCCGCCGGCGCCGATGCCGGTGACCGATTCCGCGCCGTGGCCGGGGGTGTCCATGATGTACATCCCGGGACCGTCAGGGATTTTCGCGCCGTAGTCGACGACGTCCTGGATCGGGCCGTCGCCGGACTTCACCAGGGCGCCCAGCGACTTCTCCTCGATCGTCGTCAGTCCCCCGTCCATGTTGTCCGGGGTCGGCTGGGCGCCGCGGACGTCGTAGCCGGTCGCCTGCAGGCGTTCGTCCCAGTGCTCCACGCGGTCGAGAATTTCCTGTTTGACCTCCTCGTTCACCGCCCGGTCCGCCAGTTCGTGTTCGCCGCCGAAGAACTCGGCCGTCTCGGCGAACACGCCGCGGCCGTCGTGCTCGTCGATCAGCCGCCACACCGCCTTGGCGGTGGCCTTGTGCTGGCAGAGCCCGCTCGTGGTGTCGGAGGTGGCGCAGTTGATCCCGAACGTCAGATTCGAGTAGTCGGCGGGGACCCGACGCTGGTCGCTCGCGTCGAGCACCATCTCCTGGGCGGCGTTCACGGTCGCCTGCAGCGCGTTCATCACGCCCTTCTCCTCGTGGATGTTGATGGAGGCGCTCGGTCGCCCCGTTTCGGCGACGTCGCTGGCCAGTTCGTCCCCGTCGACGATCTCGCCCGCGTGGGCCACCACCACGGTCCCGTAGACGTTGGGATGTGTTCCGTACCCGAGCAGGGTCCGGTAGGTCTGGAACACGTCGGGCTTGGTCTGACACCGGCCCAGCGGGTGGGTGATCGGCACCGTGTTCTCGGTGATCTCGGCGGCCCGCTCGACCGTGTCGTTGGCGTACGGCGCCGTCGAGATGATCGCCACGTGGTTCCGGATGCCGACGCTCCCGTCGTCGCGTTCGTAGCCCAGGAACTCGCTCATGCGTTTGCCTCCGCGTCGTCGGCCGCCAGGTCGCCGCGGCCGTAGTTGGACTCGACGTTGTGGACGTGGACCCACTCGCCGGCCTCGATGTCCTCGGTCGCGTTCCCGATGCTCTTGCCGTACTTGACGACCGTCTCGCCGTTCGGGATGTCCTCGAGCGCGATCTTGTGGCCGAACTCCACGTCGGCCTGCGCCTCGACGGTGACCGTCCCGTCGCCCACGGCGATCGTGAGGGTCTCCCCCGACTCGATGTCCCGCAACGCCGTCGCCACGTTGTCCTCCGGCTCGACTACCTGAATATGTCGTTCTACCATACGCGTCCGTGGGGTTATCGGGAGGCTACAAAGCGTTTACGTCCGCGTGGGGGGTCGCGAGCGGCCGGATCGGCCCGCCCCGCGTTCAAAGCAGGACTGTCACCGCCACGTACCCCAGTCCGGTGACGATCAGGAACTGTGCGAGGACCACGGCGATCGGAGTACCCCCGGTCGCCCGGAGTCGCCGGGGGTTCAGGTCCATCCCCAGCCCGACGAACGCGACGGTGAACAGCCAGTCGCTGAGGGTCCCCAGGGAGGCACGGGCGCCGGCGTCCAGTAGCCCGGCGTTCGCGATCGACATCACCAGCAGGAAGCCGATTAGGAACTTCGGGAATCGGTTCCAGACCTCCCTGGCCCGCGGGCGATCCTCGCCGGCGGCGGCGTGGTGGACGGCGTACCCCACCGCGAGCACGCCGATGAACGTGTTGCGGACCAGTTTGGTTACGGTCGCCCACTGGCCGGCCACGTCGGAGATCGCGAACCCGACCGCCGCCGCCGGCCCGGTGGAGAAGAGGCTGAGCCCGACCCACACCCCGAAGACGGAGTCGGGCAGCCCGAGCGCGACGCCGACGGCAGGGAACAAAAGCAGCGTCGCGGCGTCGAACAGCAGGACCGTCCCCGCCGCGTACGTGATGTCGGCCTCGTCGGCGCCGATGCTCCCGGCGACGGCCAGAACCGCCGACACGCCGCACACGCTCGCCCCGGCCGACAGCAGCGACCGGGTCGTCGAGTCGACGCCCGCCGCCCGGCCGATCGACTCCCCGAGTACGACCCCGAACAGGACCACGCCGCCGGCCAGCGCGACCACGATGGCCCCCGTGTCGACGAGTTGCGAAACGGTCAACCCCGCCCCCAGGAGCACGATGCCGGTCTCCAGCAGCAGCTTGTACCGATCGACGCCCGTCCGGATCCACGCGGGGAGGTCGACGACGAACGCGACGGCCACCCCGGTGACGATGGCGACGACGAAGGGGCTAACCGGCGTGACAGTTCCGAGTTCCCGGCGAGGGCACCG
>JAZKTH010000074.1:0-11408 GCA_036625675.1 Haloferacaceae archaeon | reverse complement strand
CGGTGGACGTGAGCCGACGACGTCCCCGGTCCGAGGAGCCTGCGATTTATGACACATGGGACCGTACGGCACGTCATGAACGCCGAATTCGACTTCTCGGGTGACGTGGTCGTCGTCACAGGTGCGTGTGGTGCCCTCGGCAGCGCGGTCTGTGAAACCTTCCGCGAGGCTGGCGCGACCGTCGCTGCCGTCGACGTGATCGACATCGACGGTGACGACTCCCTGCTGGATCCCGCCGAGGGGATCCACTTCTACCGGGCCGACCTCACCGACGAACCGGTCGTCATCGAGACGATCGAGGGGATCGCCTCCCAGTTCGGCGGGATCGACGCGCTGTGTAACGTCGCGGGCACGTGGCGCGGCGGCAACCCGATAGAGGACACGGACACGGACCTGTTCGACTTCCTGTTCGACGTCAACCTGAAGACGGCGTTTCTCGCGTCGAAACACGCCCTGCCACACCTCCAGGAGTCGGAGGGGGCGATCGTCTCGGTGTCCGCGAGATCCTCGCTGGAGGGGGGAGAGGGCGACGCGCTCTACCGCGCGTCGAAGGCGGGGGTCCGGCTTCTCACCGAGTCGATCGCCGAAGAGAACCTCGGGGTCGTCCGCGCGAACGCGGTGATGCCGAGCGTGCTCGACACGCCGATGAACCGGGAGATGATGACGCCGAGCGACGACTGGGTCGATCCGGGCGACGTCGCCCGCGTGATGCTTTTCCTCTGCTCGGACGCCTCGCGGGTCACGAGCGGCGCCGCAGTCCCGGTGTACGGCGAGGCGTAATTCCGGCAGCCCACGAATCTCTCGTCCCGGGAGGACGTCCACCGGTTCGAAGCCCGACGGCTACTGCTCGACCTCGATGCAGAGATCGGTGGCGATCCAGCCGTCCGGGTTGTCCGTCTCTGAAAAGAGGATTCGACCGGGTGATGTCCTGACGGTCGTGATGTCCGGGGATCTCTCGTCATGATCCGCGGGAGTCCGGTGGGTGACCGTGCTCGGATCTCCGCCGATGACGTCGTCCGTTTCCATGTCGTGGATTAGGCGAGCCTAAACTAATATGGGTTTCGGCGATTCCCGATCTTTCGATACGGTACGGCGGGCGGTCGCATGCCGACCTGCCGGGTGGCGGGGGCGGACGTGCCCCGATCCCCCCGGTGGGAAGCGGCCAGACGGAACGGACGATACCATACAACTATGATCTGGGAGGTATCCCCCCATTACATGAGCGAGTTTTCGACTCGGGTCGAGGAGATATCGATCAGCGGGATCCGCGAGGTGTTCGAGGCGGCCGGAGAGGACGCGATCAATCTGGGACTCGGGCAGCCGGACTTTCCGACTCCGTCACACGCCCGGGAAGCGGCCGTCGACGCGATTCGGGAGGGGAAGGCGGACGCGTACACCTCGAACAAGGGAATCCGCCCCCTCAGGGAGGCGATCGTCGGGAAACACGATCGCGACCAGGGTCTCGACCTCGAGCCCGACCAGGTCATCGCGACCGCGGGGGGAAGCGAGGCGCTTCACCTGGCGCTTGAGGCCCACGTCGACCCCGGCCAGGAGGTGCTCGTCCCTGACCCGGGGTTCGTCTCTTACGACGCCCTGACGCGGCTCGCGGGCGGGACGCCCGTCCCGGTTCCGCTCCGGGAGGACCTCACCATCGACCCGGCAGCTATCGAGAACGCTATCACCGAGAACACCGCGGCGTTCGTCGTCAACTCCCCGAGCAATCCCACCGGTGCCGTCGCGAGCGAAGCCGACGTGCGGGAGTTCGCCCGGATAGCGGACGAGCACGACGTGCTCTGCATTTCCGACGAGGTCTACGAGTACACGATCTTCGAGGGAGAACACCACTCCCCCGCCGAATACGCCGACTCCGACAACGTGGTGTTGATCAACGCCGCCTCCAAACTCTATTCCATGACCGGCTGGCGCCTGGGCTGGGTCGCGGCCTCGGATCGCCGAATCGAACGGATGCTCCGCGTCCACCAGTACGTGCAGGCGTGTGCCTCGGCCCCTGCACAGTACGCCGCCGAGGCGGCGCTGACCGGGCCGCAGGACGTCGTCGACGAGATGACTGCGTCCTTCAGGCGACGGCGTGACGTCCTGCTCGAGGGGCTCGCGGATGCAGGGATCGAGTGCCCGACGCCGCAGGGCGCCTTCTACGCGATGCCGTCCGTTCCGGAGGGGTTCCTCGAGGAGTGCATCGACCGCGGCGTGATCCTCGTCCCCGGGGAGGCGTTCGGGGAGAACGGCGCCGGCTTCGCCCGGATCTCCTACGCGACCGACGAGGAAGAGTTGAAACGTGCCATCGAGATCATGGCCGAGGCGGCCGATTCCGTGCGCTGACCGAATCTGCCGCCGAGCGGGTATTTAAGTATCCCGGACGACCAAGCCTCCACGATGGTCGATCCAATTTCGGAACTCGGCGAGGGGGAAGATCCCCCCGAATGCGTCGAGTGCGGTGACCCCGCGTCGGGCCCGGCGCGGCGAGTCGTCACGCGCGTCGAGGACGGACGAGCGGTTCACTACGACTTCTGCGGGACCGGATGCGTCGAGCGCTGGCGCCGTCGGGACGAGTGAGAGCGGAGTCGGAGTCGGGATCAACTCGATTTCACTCCACCAGGGGGGAGTTGGTCGTGGTGCTCGTACGTGAGCCCTTCCCTCTCGAGAGCCTGCGCGACGTTCCGAACGCCGGCGGACACGTCGAGTCCGATCCCGTCCACGTGGTCCTCGTCGTACTCCGTCGGTTCGAGTTCGTAGTGTGGGCGCAGGCGGACCGATCCGTCCTCCTCCGGCCAGCCGCGAACGTGTGTTTGCCACCAGACGAACTGGTGTCCGTGTAGTTCCCGGGGATCGTACACGACGCGTGCGAGGTTCAGATCTTCGCCCCGCTCGTAGTAGGAGAACTCCCAGTTCGGGGCGAAGTACTGGCGACCGAGGGCCGCAGTCACCTCGTCGACCGTCACCGGTACCACGAGGGCTTCCCCGCCGTGTTCTTCGCCCGAGGCGACTGTCCGCCTGAAAATCCGGTAAAACGAGCGAAGCGCGTTCCAGAACGCGTGTCTGTACGTAGTCGGGTGGGTCATATTTTGCTCCTCCACCTCTCCCTGGTCGTCCACCGTCAAAGTTCCCGCGGCGGGGCGGACTTTTTATAATCGCGGGTGGAACCCTTCGATACATGATATCGCTGGAGGATGCCGTGACAGCGCGGCTGGAGTCACACGGCGCACGGTTCGAAGTACTCGTCGATCCGGACGCGGCACTGGCGATAAAGCGGGGCGAGTTCGAGGGCGACCTCGAGGACGTGATCGCCGCCGAGGACGTTTTCGAGGACGCCTCCCGCGGCGATCGACCCGCCGAGAGCGACCTGGAGACCGTTTTCGAGACCACGGATCCGCTGGAGATCATTCCGGAGGTGATACGGCGAGGGGAGATCCAGATCACCGCCGACCAGCGCCGCGAGATGCAGGAGCAAAAGCGGAAGTCGCTGATCAACACGATCACCCGGAACGCGGTCAACCCGCAGATGGACGACGCCCCTCACCCCCCCGAGCGGATCGAGCGCGCGCTCGAGGAGGCGGGCTTCAGGGTCGATCCAATGGAACCGATCGAAAGTCAGGTCGACGACGCGCTGGAGGCGCTCCGTCCGGTCATCCCGATCCGGTTCGAGGAGATCACGGTCGCGGTACAGCTCCCACCCGAGCACGCCGGAAGCGGACAGGCGAAAGTCCGGGAGTTCGGCGATCTCGAGCGCGAGGAGTGGCAAAACGACGGCTCCTGGGTAGGGGTGGTTACCTTCCCGGCGGGTCTCCAGAACGACTTCTACGACCTCGTCAACGAGGTTTCGAGCGGCGAGGCGGAAACGCAGGTCGTCAAGGACAAGGACGAACTCGGCACCCGGTAGCGCCGTCCGCCCTCGGCCCTGTTTCCGTCGATCGGCGGGATCGGGAGTTCGGCCGGGGACGCACAAAAAATATTTGAGTAATCACCCTGGCATTCCGGTATGGTCCCCCACACTCGTAGGAGTCTCCTCCGGCGAGCCGGCTGTCTCCTCGCAGTTCCGCTCGCCGGCTGTGCGGACAGCAGCTCCTCCAGCAGATCGGAACCGCCCTCTCTGGACGACGACGACGTCATCACCGACGTCGCCGTCCTGACTCGCCGGATCGAGGAGGTCGAATCCCCTCCGAAAGAACCGATCGTCCACTACCCGGAGGAAGACGACGACTCCCCGGAGTACGACGGGTCGTCGGACGCCCCGCGCCCCCAGTTGCCGTACGTCATTGCCGACGAACACGTCGACGAACTGGAGTTCCGGCGCGAACTCCCCGGAGAGGAGGGGGCCAAGCAGTTTCTCCGCGAAACTGACTACGACGAGTCGACGGTGTTTCTCGTCGAACACGACGTCTCGGCGTGCCACCGATTTGCGTTACAGTACGTCGAGATTCGATCGAGCAACCGTCTCGCGCCGCAGTTTTGCCGCGTCATGCGTGATCCGTCGGTGGAGTGTTCCGTCGAAGAACGGCACCGGGAGGTAACGTTCGTCCGCGTCCCCATGGCATACGACTCCCCGCCGCCAGGGTCGGGACTCGGCCACAGCAGTTCCTGTGACCTCCCGCCGGACCATCCTGCCAGGAACGCAACTCGGACACGGGGTGACGACCGATGACTGGTCGAGAACGCCGACCGTTCCCGAACGGGTCCCTTTCCAGAAGGGGGGTGGTCGCCGGGGTCGGATCGAGTCTGGCCTCGAGCGTCGCCCTGGCCGGCTGTCTCTCCCTCCCGTCCGACGACCCGCCGCCGATCGGGGTCGAGAAACGTGACCTCGAGGAGATCGCCGCGATCCAACTCCCCGAAGTGAACGAAACGCTCCCGGCCGGAGTCGCCGACGGCCACGTCGCGGCGTGGGAGAACCGCGTCGATTCGTTGCTCGAATCGATCCCTGCTGATCTCGCCACGGAGATCCCCAACGAGGCCGTTCGGGACTACATAAACGAGGAACGGGAGAAAGCCCGCGGGAGCCTCGAGGAGGCGACGCCCGGCCGGTCGAACTTTGCGCGCCTGACCCCGATGCGCCGGGCCAGACGATACGCGGCGGAGGCGGAAGGCGCCTACGCCGCCGCGATGGGCGGCCGGACCCGGGAGGAAGTGTACGAGGACCTCGACACCATCGAGCGCCGAGCAGGAAATATCGCCTCCGAATTGACGAGAACGGGGGAAAATCCGCGTCACGCACTCGTCGTGTACCACGCCATCGAGGCACGACTCCGGGCGATCCGGCCGGACCACTCACCCGCGGATCGTCAGTCGACGCTCACGTCGGAGGTCGTGGCGGTCGGGGAGTCCTCCGCCTGGCTCGAGACGCGCCGTGCGCGGGTCGAAACTGTCGAGCACCTGCTCGGCCGGCAGGCCGAGGTCGGCGAAACGCCGTTCGACGATGCGTTCGAACGAGCCGCCGCGGAACTCCTGGACGAGGTGGAAGACCGGGCGAGCGAGGTTCCCCCGGTGTCGGCGGACGCCGGGGAGCTGTTCGACGCCCCAGTCGAGGGGACGCCCAGAGAACACGTCGGCGAAGAACTCATGCGAGACATCTACGGGAGCAGTAACGGCGCCCGGGATCGGTTCGAGAACGGGTGGTTCGCCCTTTCACTCGTCTCCGTTTACGCGCTGGAACACGAACTACGGACGCTGGAGTCGATCCGTTCGCGGATCCGGGACGGGGCGCTCGAGAGGCCCGAGGGGACCGACGAGGTTCGCGAGGCGAAGCGGACCGCGATCGCCGAAGTCCAGGCGGTCCGGGAGGAGTCGGCGTACCCGCACCTGGTACAGCGCCGACTCCGTGCGGCGGTCGGTGCGATCGATCGGGGCGACCGGGCGGTCGACCGCGGCAGGAACGATCCGGATCCTAGCGCGGTTCGGGCGCTCGGCGGATACGAGCTCGGCGCCGAGTTCGCACGCACGCTCCCGGAGACGACCGAGTGGCTGGTCGAGTCGTTGTCGGAGGCGTGACGGCGTGGACAGTGCTTCTCGGCTGGCGACCGTCGGTTCGGGGTCTCACTCCCCGGAAAAGGCGCCTTCGTAACCCCGATACCGGTCCATCTCCCCGGGGTCGGCGACGGCCGGATCGATCCAGGGCTGGTCCTCCCCCGAGTAGCGCTCGACGAGCCGGCGGAACTCCTCGACCGTGACCGGCTCCTCGCGCCCGTTCATGGCCCGGAATACGTCGAACAGCGTGTGTTCGCCGTCGCTGCCGGTCCGTATTGCCGCGTCCACAGCGTACAGAAGCCTGACTCCCCGGGTGTAGTCGACGTTCCGCGCCGTTTCCCGCGAGCAGTTCGCGAGAGAGACCTCCCGGTGCTCCGGCAGCGAGTCGAGCCGCTCCCGAACTTCCCTGTCGGTCAGGTCCGGATGTTGCTCCTCCATGATCCGGAACGAGAGATACTCCGCGCTCGACTCCCGGAACCACGTCATCTCGCACGCGGTGGTGAACTCCTGGCGTGCGTGGACGTACTCGTGTATCCAGACGCTGCCGATCCCCCCGTCCCAGAACCAGTCGACCGTCACGTAGCCCGCGTCGTCGCCGTACATCAGGCCCCTGTGTGAGAGGGCGTCAGGTACTGCGACGATGGTGACGTCGCTCCCGCCCGCACCCAACGCGTACGGCGAGACGTACTCCGAGAGGAAGTACGATTTGCGGGCGGGATCGACGTCCCGGCCGGCGGGAACCACCACCGTCACCGAAGAGTCGCCGGCCCGCCGCGTCGACGCGGAAATCTCCCCGACCAGCGCGTACTGCCCAAACGTCACCACGCCGGCGTCGACCGCCCCGGCGGCGACGTCAGCGTCGGACCGATCGGGCTCGGCGCTCCCGCGGGCCTGGGGATCACCAGCACGTTCCAGCACCGGGGGGAGTTCCTCCCGATCGACGATCGCCCACCCGTGCTCCTCGTCCGACAGCTCCGGCCGGACGCCGTCGACCACGAAACGCTCGGTGTCGCCGGACTCGAGGACGTATTCGACGGTGACGGTTCGGTTGCCCGAGACGGAGACGACTGCCGGGCGCTGCTGGTCGGTGTCGGCGTTCCCGAGGACCGGTCCGCCTCCGGACGTGGCCAGGGGGCCGACGCCGGCGACCGCCGAGAGGGCGGCCACCGTCACGACGACGGCGGTGGCTACCGGGAGAACAACCCGGGGGCGGGCAAGACCGGGGAGGAAACGATTGTCCCCGTCGGAGCCGAGTCCGGGGATTTCCCACGACGCCATCGCTATCTACCGAGAATTTCGACGTTCGCAGGATAAGCGTGGCGGTGCTACCACTACCGAGCGAAAACCCATTTGACACGGTTCAGCGATGGGGACGACAGACCTCCTGGATGATTCGGGTGCGGTACGACACGATCGGCGTCTGTGTTCTTCGATGGAGTGCGTCACCACCTCCGTCATAGAATGGTATGTTATGACATAGCATAAAAGTTGCGGAGGTGGTGTTACCTTCCGTCAGGAGACACGGTCGATCGAGAACGTTTCTTCGACCGTTATAGGGAGATGCAAGGCGAAAGCCCCGCGCTTCGCCGCGGGGAGGGAGTCAAGGCTCACGGGTTCGCAGTTCGCTTTCGGGGGATTCACGCCGTTCGCTCACTGCGCGGGACAGGATTCGAACCAGAGGGAGGCAGTCCGGGCTGCGGCCTCGCATCGCTCGGCCGTTCCGGGCTGTGACTTCCAGGGTCCGAATCCGTGCCTACTCGTTCGTCGCTTCGCTCCTCACTGCGCGGGACAGGATTCGAACCTGCGGACCCCTGTGGGACAGCGTCCTAAGCGCTGCGCCGTTGACCGCTTGGCTACCCGCGCGCACTCGATTACTACGGGGGAATCGGCCTAAGAACCTGTCGAACTTCGGGACACGGCTGACCGCTATTCGCCCGGATTTAATAAGGGGGTCGTCCTATGATACCGCATGTATCACCGGGCGAGCGACCGGGTCGCGAACGAACCCTGGCTCGACGAACTCGACCGCGCCGCCGACGAACTCGGCGTCGGCAGCGAGGCCCGCTCGACCGCCGCCGACCTCTTTTTGTCTCACCTCCCCGAGGACGACCGCTCGAAATCCGCAGTCGCCGCCGCTGCGCTTTACGCGGGAGCGCTGGTGGCCGGCGAGGAACGGTCCCAGTCCGCCGTCGCCGACGCCATGGGGGTCGCCCGGCTCTCGATCCAGGCCCGCTGGAAGGAACTGCTCGCGGACGCTGGCTTCGAGCCGCCCAGGTGGTGAATGACGGGAGCCGACGGTGGAGAACGGTCCGCGACGATACCGTGGCACTCCCGGACGCTGTATTTCGTCCTCGCGAGCTCCCTGATCGGCGTGATGGGGGTGTCGCTGATCAGTCCCGTGCTGCCGGACCTTCGGCCGGTGTTCGGCGTCTCGGACGCCCAGATCGGGCTCGTCATCACCGCCTACACGCTCCCGGGCATCGTGGTCACGCCGTTCATCGGGCTGGTCGCCGACCGGATCGGGCGGCGCAACACGCTGGTGCCGTTGCTCGTGCTGTTCGGAGTCGCCGGCGCCGCGATCGGGTTCGTGGACTCCTTCCGGAGCGTGATCGCGCTCCGTTTCCTGCAGGGAATCGGCGCCAGCGCGCTGGTCACTCTCGCGATAACCGTCGTGGGCGACGTCTACGTGGGCCCCAGACGAACCGCCGTGATCGGGCTCAACGCGAGTACGATCGGGACCGGTGCCGCACTGTATCCACTGGTCGGCGGCGCGCTCGCGACGATTCGGTGGTCGGCGCCGTTCCTGTTTTTCGGCGTTGGAATCCTGGTCGGTGCGATAGCTGCGGTGTTGATGGAGGAACCCGGCGGCATCGAGAACACTAGCGTCCGCACGTACCTCGCGAGGCTCCGGGCGGTGCTTTTCCTGCCGGAGGCGCTCGCGATCTACGCGGCGATCTTCGTGGCGTTCACCGTCTTTTACGGGGCAGTCCTCACCGCGCTGCCCCTGCTTTTGAGCGACGAGTTCGGACTGAACGCCGGTCAGATCGGCCCCGTGCTCGCGACGACGGCGGTCGCGAGTGCCACCGTCTCCTCCCAGTACGGCCGGATTTCGCAGTGGCGCTCGCCCGCGCAGCTGGTCGCGCTGGGGTTCCTCGCCTACGGGCTCAGCCTGCTCGGCATCTGGATTGCGCCGTCGCCTGTCGCGGTGGGCGGAGCGCTCCTTCTTTTCGGCGTCGGCTTCGGGGTGGTGATGCCGTCGATCGACACCACGGTGATCACGATGGTCTCGACCGACCTGCGGGCTGGCATGATGGGAATGCGCACCAGCCTCCTCCGTCTCGGGCAGACAGTCGGTCCGATCGCGTTCACCTTCCTCGCGGACACGCTGTTCCCCGACACCGCCGTCGGCTATCGGATTCTCATCCTCGGTTCCGGGATCGCGGTGACGTTGGGCGGCGGCCTCGCCTACGCAGTCCTGCGACGATAACACAAACACTATGCGGAGCGGATCGGAATATTCCAGGCGATGAAGTCCTCCCTCGACCGATTTTTCGAGGAACTCTCGTCGCCGAAGCGGTCCCTGGTCGTGGTCAACAACTCCAAGCCCAAGCCGCTCGTGCGGATGGTCGAAAACACCTTCGAGCACCAGTCCATCGACGTCTCCGAGACGAATCCGGAGGGGACCGACGACGACGTCGTCGTCCTGCTGTCCGATGAGGGATCGGAACGGAAGGTGATCGCGACCTCCCCGCTGGAAGCGCTCGAGGAGACGGTCCTCCTGGTGAACTCCGACCTGTACAGGACGGGAACGGCGGGATTCTCGGAGGGCGACCTGCCCGACGTGCTCGCCGGGCTCGAGGAGGTTCCCTTCCGGCTCAGAGGGTACCCACACTCCAACAAGGAGAAACTCCTCCTGATCGTGATGTCTAGATTCGTCGAACGCCGAGCTTTCGAGCGGGGCTCGGGGCGGCTCCGCACGTCGTTTCAGCGCCTCTCCCGGATCCACGACGAACGCGGGACGGCCGAAGTCTACCGGACTCTCGGCCGTTCCGACGTCCAGACGCACGTTTACGGGGTCCCCGACGGGCTTCCCCCCGAGGAGTTCAGCCTCGTGAGCCACGCCGGCTACACGGAGGAGTTCAGGCGGTCGTGGTTCGTCGTTCACACGCCCCCGGATCATCGGACAGAAAATATGGGCGGTAGTACGGTAGACGCCATGGAAGACGGGGAGGGAGACGGTAGGGAACACCTTCGGGAAGGCGACCGGGGATCCTCTCACGCGGCGCTTCTGGCCCTCGAAACTGCCCCCCGCCGATGGAAAGGGTTCTGGACGTTCCGACCGTCGCTCGTCCGTGAGATCGACGAGTACGTCGCCCGGAATCTGTAAACCGTCCCACCTCAGTCCGTTCCCGATTCCTTCTCCTCGTCGAGTCGGGCCTCCTCGTCGATACGTGCGTCGGATTCACGTCCGATGCCCCCCTGGTTGACGCTCGGTGCACCCGTCAGGTACACCGCCGCGAGGACGCAGGCCGCGATCCCGAAGTCGAGGGCGTGTTCGACGAGGTGGTGAACGCCCATCGGGACCCGACCGTACATCGTCCCGAAGCCGACCGTAGATCGGAGGAACAGTCCCCCGACTGCGGCGACCACGAGGAGATACGGAGTCGACCGACGTCGGCGGTAGGCCGCGAGAGCGAGCAGCAACACGGTTCCCGTGCCGACCGTCGCCAGCAGGAGAACGATCACCAGCGCCTCGGGGAGGTCGTACGCCGGGACCTCGGCGACGACCGGCTCGATGTCTGCCGGCGCTCGCGGAACCGTCATCACCGGCGGTTCGCCCCCCACGGACATATGCGTCACGCTGTGGAGTCCACGGGCCCGAGGCGGAACGACAGACTCACCTCGGCCCTCCACGAATCGCCGGGCGAGATCGAATGTACGAGGTCGAACTGAAGGTTCCTGCGTCCCACGAAGAGGTCTTCGAACGACTCGAAGCGGCGAACGCGACGCGGACGAGGCGCGTCGAGCAGGTCGACACCTACTACGATGCACCCCACAGAGACTTCGCCGAAACCGAGGAGGCGTTGCGGATTCGGAAACAGCGAACGCTCGACGCCGGGGAAGACGAGTACGGGACCACGCTCACCTACAAGGGTCCACTCGTGGACGACGCCTCGAAGACCCGCCAGGAGTACGAGATCCAGGTCTCCGCCGCCGACGAGCTGGAGGGGATCCTGGGCGGCCTGGGATTCGAACCGGCGGCGACCGTCGAGAAGGAGCGGACGGTCTTCGACCTCGACGGATACACGGTGACGCTGGACTCCGTCGACGGGCTCGGGGAGTTCCTGGAAGTCGAACGGCGGGCCGCCGAGGAGCACATCGAGGAGGTTCGGACGGGCGCAGTCGACGTGCTCGAGTCCCTCGGCCTCGAT
>JAZKTH010000073.1:0-11947 GCA_036625675.1 Haloferacaceae archaeon | reverse complement strand
CGACTCCGAACGTCCCCGCCACCACCTCCCGCGTTCGCTCCTCGGTCTCGGCCCGGAGGAACTGCCAGTTTTCCGCCGTCGGGTCCGCGCCGACGTACTCCGAGAACTCCCGCAACACCTCCGGCGTGTCGTAGACGGGATCGAACGTCATCGGCAAAAGCGCCACCTCGTCCCCGAAGTCCCCCTCGGCGGCGTGCGCCTGCACCTGTGCCAGGTTGGTCGTCAGGGCCGGACACACCATCGTACAGCGGGTGAACACGAACGTGAGGAACGCCTCCCGTTCGCCCACGAACTCCGTGGTCGTCACCTCCCTGTCGTGCAGCGGCGACGGGACCGTCTCCTCGGGAAGCCGTTGCCCGTGGGCGGGGTACGAGAGCGCCTCGCTGTCCGCCTCCCTGTCGGGGGGACCGAGCACGGTGTCGTCGTCGCCGAGACAGCCCGACAGCACGCCGGTCGCCCCGATCCCGCCAACCGCCGCCAGATACGCGCGCCGGGTCGCGTGGCCGTTCATCACCCCGTCTCAGGGCCCCAGCGTCAAAACGGGAGTGGTGTGTCCGTCGAATTCGCAGGAGAGACCTTCCTTCCGGGAGGTATTGATCCCTCTATAGCCCAATCCGGTGATTCAGAGGACTCATAGCAAGTTTATCGGGGTTCCGGAGCCCGCGTCCGTACATGTCCTACGACACGGTGATCTTCGACAACGACGGGGTCCTCACCGAGCCGACGCCGACCGGGGTCGTCAGGGGGGCGGTGAGGGACGCGTTCGCCGGGTTCGACGTCGAACCGTCGCCGGAGGACGTCGACGCCGCAGTCGACGGGGATCTGGGAGCCGTCCGGGAGGCGTGCAGCCGTCACGGCCTCGACGTCGAGCGATTCTGGCCGCGACGGGAGGCGCGCGCCGTCGAGGCGCAGAAGGCGGCGATCGACGCCGGACGGAAGGGGCTGTTCGACGACGTGGCGGCGCTGGGGGAGTTCGACGCGACCAGGGCGGTGGTCTCGAACAACCAGCACGGCACCGTCGAGTACATCCTGGACGCGTTCGACCTGCGGGACCGTTTCGCCGTGGCGTTCGGGAGGGCGCCGACCGTCGCCGGATTCCGTAGCCGGAAACCGAGTCCGACGTACCTCGAGCGGGCCGCCGATCTGGTCGAAGCCGACTCGGCGCTGTACGTCGGCGACAGCGAAGTCGACGTGATTGCCGCGAGGCGTGCGGGGATGGACGTGGCGTTCGTCCGGCGGGCCCACAGGCGCGGATACGACCTGTCGGTCCACCCGACCTACGAGATCGAGTCGCTGACCGAGCTCCCGTCGATCGTCGGCTCCGACCCCGCCGCGTCGGACTGATCCCCCGGGATCCGGGTGCTTCGCCCGCGATACAGCGCGCGTCCCGGCGGTCGAATCGACGTTTTCCGGCGGCCACATCGCGTCGACGTTTTTCGGCGGCACATCGCGTCGACGTTTTTCGGCGGCCACACCATTCACTACCGCGGCCGCCCAAGACCGAACATGGAGCTTCACCTGCTCGACAGACGACGCATCCGCGCCGACCTGAACTTCGCGCTCGACGCCCAGGTTGCCGCCACGTACAGCGACCGGTCGCCGGAGCTGGAGTACGGGGACTTCGCCGTCTGGAACCTGCTGATCGACCACCCGGAGGCGACGGTGCTGTGGGACACCGGTTCGCACCCGGACGCCGGCAACGGGTACTGGCCGCGGGGATTGTTCGAGGCGTTCGCGCACGTCGACGCCGACGAGCATGACCTCGAGACCGCACTCTCGGACGTGGGGTACGGAATCGACGACGTCGACGTCGTCGTGCAGTCCCACCTGCATCTCGACCACGCCGGCGGACTGTACCACTTCGAGGGAACCGACGTCCCGGTGTACGTCCACCGCCGCGAACTCGAACACGCCTACCTCAGCGCGAACACGGCCGCCGGCGGGACGGCGTATCTCGCCGACGACTTCGACCGCGACCTGAACTGGCGGGTCGTCGAGGGCGAGCGCCGGCTCCTGCCGGGGATCGAACTCCTCGAACTCCCCGGCCACACGCCCGGCTTGCTCGGCGCAGAGATCGATCGCGGGGAGGAGACGCTCCTGGTCGCCGGGGACGAGGCGTTCCTCGCCGAGAACTACGAGGAGGGCCGATCGATGGGATCGAGCCTGGTGTACGACTCGCGGGCGTGGGCCCGGAGCCGGCGGAAGCTCCTGGACCGGGAGCGTCGGACCGACGCGACGGTGCTTTACGGGCACGATCCCGACCAGTTCGAGCGCCTCAGGGGTCGACTCTAGCGGCAACGCGGCCGGATCGCGTCGGCGCGACGGGGGATCAGCGATCGCCCGCGAACGATCCGCCCCGCGGCCCCAGCCCGAGTACCCGCTTTGCGGCGTCGGCGACGGCCTCCCGGTGTCGCTGGGGGGAGTAGACGCCGAGCCGCCAGTTCGCACGCTGTGCGCTGCGAAGCCCCGAGACGAGTTCGCTCGCGTCCTCGAGCCGCTGAGGCGTCCCGTCGACGATCACCGTCGAGTTCGACTCCTTGAGCCGGGGACGCGGCGGAATGTCGACGATCACGTCGTCGGGTTCCACTCCCGCGGCGTCGGCGATCTCCCGGGCGGCCGCCCGCTCGTCGTTCCGGCCGAGATCTGCGACGCCGGCCGGCACCCGCGAGCGCTCCGCCCAGACCGCCCGCTTGTAGAGCTCCCGCCGCTCGAGCCGCCGGGCCAGGTCGGGGGCGCCGTCGCGGAGCCGGACGAGCAGGTCGTGATCCGCCATCCTGCGGAAGGTTTCGACGTCGACGTCGGCCGCGGCCCCGTCGGTGGCGTCGAGGAGCCGTTCGCCCGCCCGCTCGAGCATCGCGCCCGCGATCCGCGAGACGTGGTGGCGGTAGACGATCGCGTTCATCAGGCCCCGCGCCAGAAGCAGGCTCTCGGCGGTCGGAACGTTCCCCTCCCCGAGAACGAGGCGGCCGTCGACCAGGGCGAGTTCCCGGACGAGGCGGCCGTGGTCGATCGTGCCGTACGGAACACCGGTGTGGTGGGCGTCGCGCACCAGGTAATCCATCCGGTCGGCGTCGAGTTCGCCGGAGATCAGGCCACCGATCGGTCCGTCGCCGCGAACGAGTCCGGCGATCCGCCGGGGATCGAGGTCGTGATCGTCGAGCACCTCGGTGACGGCACGGTCCGGATCCGTGAGGAGCCACTCGACGTCGTCGTGGTCCCGACCGGTGCGGCGCCTGATGAGGTCCTCGGTCTGGTGGCCGTACGGGCCGTGACCGACGTCGTGCAACAGCGCCGCCGCGCGAGCGTGTCGGGCGCGCTCCTCGTCGACGTCGAGGGTCTCGAGCGCGCGGGAGGTGAGGTGATAGACGCCAAGCGAGTGCTCGAACCGGGTGTGGTTCGCCGAGGGGTACACCAGCCGGACCGTCGAGAGCTGCTTTATGTGCCGGAGACGCTGGAACACCGGCGTGTCGATCAACTCCGCAGCCACCGGATCCAGCGGAATGTAATCGTGGACGCTGTCCTTGACCGGGGTCATCGTCCGACGATGCGCGGGCGATCGGTTTGGCCTTTCGGATCCAGGGCCGATCGAGAGAGCGAGCGTTTCGTCCCGGTTACCCGGCGCGACGGGGGGAGTCCGTCGGCCGGGAGGACGTTTATACCCCGTCGGCACCCACGGCCGGCGTGAACGAGAACGGGGCCGCGTCGCTCGCGACGGCCGGCGAGGAGTTGGACGCGCCGTACGACGTCGAGTATCACGACACGATCGCGTCGACGAACGATCGCGCGCGCGAACTCGCCGCCAGTGGCGCGTCCGACGTCGTCGTGCTCGCGTCCGAACAGACCCGGGGCCGCGGGCGTCGCGACCGGGGATGGACCGGACCGTCGGGCGGGATCTACGCGTCGATTCTGCTCTCCCCGGACCGGCCGACTGCCGACGCACCGATCGTGACGCTCGCCGCCGCCGTGGCGACGGTCCGGGCTTGCGAGGCCGTCGGCGTCGACGCGGCCATCAAGTGGCCGAACGACGTGATCGTGGAAGCAGAAGCCCCGGGTGACGGAGCCGACCGCGACCGGGGAGGCCGAAAGGTGGCCGGGATACTCACCGAGACGCAAAGCGAGGGCGATCGGCTCTCCTGGCTCGTCGTCGGAATCGGCGTCAACGCGAACGTAGAACCGGGGGAACTCCCCGCCGGGGCGACGAGTCTCCGGGGGGAGCGCGGGACGGACGTGGACAGGCGCCCGGTGGCCCGCGAGCTCCTCGAGGCGTTCGCGGAACTGTGGGCGGATCCCGACGCAATCCTCGGGGCGTGGCGCGACCGGGCGGCCACGATCGGGCGCCGCGTCCGGGTCGAGACGCCGGACGGGACGATAGCGGGACGGGCCGTGGACGTGGTCCATCCGGGAGCGCTACTGGTGGAGACGCCCGCGGGCCGGCGGACGATACACGCCGGGGAGTGTACCCACCTGCGCCGGGTCGACCCCGGCGGAGAACAGGACGAGTCGGACGGGACGCGTCAGGAAGACTGATCGGCCCCGACGTCGGTGGGCGACCCCTCGCCGGCCTCCATCCCGACGGCCGCCTCCTCCGCCGGGTCCGCGACGCTGACGGTCAGGACGGGCAGGTTCGACGCGCGGACCACCTTCTCCGCGACCGAACCCAGCAACAGCCGGTCGATTCCCCCCCGTCCGTGGGTCCCCATCACGATGACGTCGCAGTCGTTCTCCTCGGCCTCCCGGACGATACACCGGCTCGGCGTTCCCTCCACGATCGACGTTTCGACCGGGACCGACCGGGCCTCGGCTCGCTCCTCCACCGTCTCGACGGCCTCGGTGGCGTCCGAGCGGAGGAGTTCGTCGACCCCCTCCCAGGCCGTCTCCATCGGGAGACCGGCGTAACTGGCCGTGTTGACGACGTACAGCCCGTGGACGGTCGCGCCGTGTACCTCGGCCAGATCGAGCGCGTGCTCGATCGCCCGCTCGACCTCCGCCGAACCGTCCGTCGGAATCAGGATACGGCTGTACATCTCGGATGTCTCGTGTCAACGTTCGGGGCGAACGACTTAATCCTTGCTCCCGGAACGAATTGCCGGTAACTCGAACCGCCCGGTCGTGCCCTGCCGGCCCGAAATCCCCGACTCTCGGAGGGAGCAGCTACAGGTCGACGACGGTCCCGACGTCGGCGTCGACGGCGCGGTCGAACAGGAACGCGGCGGCGGCAGCGTCGAGAACCGCAGTCCCCACGGACTTCACCACGATCACCTCCCGGTCGTCCTCCCTGCCAGCGTTTCCGGCGAGAACGGACGAAAACGGGGACAGGTCCGCCGGCCCCCGGTCGGGGAAGTCACCCGTCTCAGCCGCGCCGGCGGGGACGTCTGCGAAAAGCCGGTCCGCGCGTTCGACCGTCGTTCGGTCGAGTTCGCGCATCGATTCCTCGTACGCGCCGACCGCGACGACCAGCGCGCCCGGTGCGAGCGCGCCGCCGTCGAACACCGGCTCGGTCGCGGTCGTGGCGGTGACGACCACGGCCGCGCCCTCGACGGCCCTCCCGGGGGTGGCGACCGCCCGCGCGTCGATCCCCCGATCCCGGAGGTCGGCCGCACACGCCTCCCTGGAGTCGCTGGGGGAATACACCCGAACCTCCTCGACCGCCGCCGCAGCCGCGATCGACCTGGCCTGCCAGCGGGCCTGCGCGCCCCCGCCGATGACGCCGACGGAGAGCGGCCCCTCGACCGCGAGTTCGCGCGCGGCGAGGCCGCCCACGCAGCCGGTCCGGGCGTTGGTGATCCGGGTGCCGGCCGCGTAGCCGACCGGCAGCCCGGTGTCGGCCGCGACGAGCGCGATCGTCGCGTTGACCGTCGGGAGGTTCCGGGCCTGGTTGCCGGGGTGGAAGCTCGCGAGCTTGACCACGAAGTACGGCGAGCCGTGGACGTACGCGGGCATCACGAGCCCCGTCCCGAGCGGATCGGTAGTGGCCGACGGATCGGCGTCGGACCGGGAATCGGTGCCGGTCCGCCGGTCGACGTCGAGTCCCCTGCCGAGGGGGACGTGGTGGCGCTCGGGCCGTTCGACTTCCCCGGCGGCGTCGGCGCGGAACGCGTCCGCGATCACCGGAAGCAGCGCGGGGAGGTCGAGCACCGCGTTCACGTCGTCGTCTGAAAGGACGCGCATGGGTGAGCCTCACCGCCGCCGGACAAGGAGTTTGTCCCGGGAACGCGACGATTGGGGGCGCGTGATGGATACGCCGGGGGGCGACCCCCGGCCGTCGCAACGGTTTTGCGCCCCGGCACGAAGGCACCAGCATGGCCGTCGTCGTGGTTGGCTGCGGGATCGTCGGGGCGGCGTGCGCGCACGAGCTCGCGCGCCGGGGCGTCGACGTGGCGGTGTACGAATCGGGGACGATCGGCGGCGGCAGCACCGCCCGCGCGGCGGGCGGCGTGCGCACACAGTTCTCGACGCGGGTGAACGTCGAGCTCTCCCTGGCGTCGCTGCCGGTGTGGGAGTCGTTCGAGGATCGGTTCGGGATTAACATCGGGTTCCGGCAGTTCGGCTACCTGCTGCTGGCCAGGGAGCCGGAGACGGCGGCGGCGTTCCGGGAGAACGCGGCGATGCAGCGCGACCTGGGCGTTCCCGTGGAGTTCCTCGAGCCGTCGACGCTCCGGGAACGCCACCCGGAAATCCACGCCGACGGGTTCCGGGGCGCAACCTACGCCGGGTGCGACGGGTTCGCGGATCCGTACCTCGCGCTGCAGGGGTACGTGGCCGCCGCCCGGGAGGAGGGGGCGACGATCCACACGCACTCGCCGGTGACGGACGTGATTCGGGAGGGCGACGCCGGCGGCACCGGCGGGGACGGAGGCGCCGACAACTGCGACGGTAACGGCGAGGCCCCGGTCGCCGGGGTCGTGGTCGACGGGGAACGGATCGACGCCGAGGCGGTCGTGAACGCGGCCGGGCCGTGGGCCGCCCGGGTGGCAGGGATGGCCGGGATCGACCTTCCGGTGACGCCCCGGCGACGGCAGGCGCTGGTGGTCGATCCGGCAACCCCGATTCCCGACGGGACGCCGCTCACGATCGACCTCGACGTCGGCGCCTACTTCCGCCCCGAGCGCGACGGCGCGGCGGTCGTCGGCGGGGAGTTCGGCGGCGAGGACCCCCGACAGGACCCCGACGACTACGACGAGGGAACGGACCTGGACTGGGCCGCCACCGCGATCGAGCGGGCGGCCGACGTCGCGGACTACTTCGGCCCCGAAACGCGGATCAGGCGCGGATGGGCCGGACTGTACGCCGTGACGCCGGACCATCACCCGATCCTGGAGGAGACGGTTCCGGGGTTCCTCAACGCCGTCGGGTTCTCGGGTCACGGGTTCCAGCACGCCCCGGCGACCGGGACGGTCGTCGCCGAGCTCCTGCTCGACGGGGACCCGACCACGGTGGAGGTGTCGAGTCTACGACTCGACCGGTTCGACGAGGGGACGCCCCACGTCGAGCGAAACGTGGCGTGAGATCGCCGCGAGGGAGACGTGGCCGAGACCGCCGCGAGCGCGTCGCTCACCGGGGTAACGCGTCGGGGGATCCGGAGTAGTAGATGTACCGCGCGCCGATGCTCACCAGGTCGGAGTCGGCCGCGAACGCGCGTTCCTTCGCAGCGTCGAGGTACCGCTCGGTTATGTCGACGATCCGATCGAACGCCGCCGCGTCGGACTCCCGAAGCAGGTATTCGGCCGTCACGGGGGTCAGCTGTCCCTCCTCCAGGTCCGCTTCGTAGTCGTCGACGTCGTCGAGCCAGATCTGGGCGCCGATGATCGAGAGCACGATCGACAGTTCGAAGGCGGGATCGATCTCGATCCCGGCCGCACGATACATGTCGATCATGGCGTCGTAGATGACGCCAACGCGGCCGTACTGGGTTTTGAAGTACGGCAACTCCACCGGGAGCTCCGAGAGAATCGCCGGGGAGTCGTCGAACGAGGCGAACTTGTACTCGCGGCGGATGTCCTCGAGTGCCTCGGAATCGCCGTCCCTGGCCCGCCAGAGGAGCGTCCGGTAGTACGGATCCCGCTCCTGGTGAGCCTCCGAGAACTCGACCGCGCGTTCGTACGCCCGCCTGATCTCGTCGTCGAACTTCGAGAACCGTTCCTCGACGGCGCCCTGGAGCGTGGACTGGGCGATCTCGCCGACCCGACGACGGGTTGCCTCGTCCTCGAGCCTGACGTTCACCCGGAAGTCGTCGTACTCCTCGTCGTTCAGCGCGTCCCGGATGTCCCCGTCGAGGAGCGCGATCACCACCAGTTCGGTGATCGACTCGGCGACCGCCACGTCGCTTGATCCGTCGACGGCCCCGTCGGGTTCCTGCGACGACCGGGCGTACACGTGGGCGAGCGTCAGCTCGACGGGCATCGTGAGCTTGGTGCCGTAGTCGAACTCGACCTCGTCGGCCGGCCTGTCGAACGCCGACGCGATCTCCCGCTCGACGTCCGCGAACGCTTCGTCGACGATCCCCTCGACGCGGTCCTGTGCCGCCCGATGAGCGCGGATCGAGTCGAGGGCGAGCCGGCCGGTGGCGGCGTAGTGATCCAGCGCCGCACGGAGTGAAGTAGGGAGCCGATCGCTCCCGGCGAGTCCGCGCGCGAATCGACGCCGGAGCGTGAGGCGGGAGCCGTCGCCCTGATCCGGGGCGCCCGCTCCCGGGTCGGGGGAGCCCTGCGAGTTCATGTCCGATCGAACCCCTGGCTGGTACTCAAACCTACTGTTCTCGACCGCAGAGCCCACCGGGCCGAGGAACCATTGAATACATGTGCGTCCGCGCCGGATCTCGCCCGAGACGGACGCCCAAACCACGGGCATACTCTCCATGTTCGGACTCCAGGGCCTGTTCCCTTCGTGGGAAGGGAAACTGCTCGCGTCGATACTGATCGCCGCCGCCGGGATCGGGAGCGCCTACTTCCTGCGCCGTGCGGGACGGCGGCTCTCGGACCGGGTCAACCCGGTGGCGGTCGACCTCGGGAGTTCGATACTCGTGGTCGGACTCGTGGTAGCCACGGCGCTTGCCGTCGCGGACGTGTGGGGCCAGACCCGAACGCTGCTGGGTGAGATCGGCGTCCTTCAGCTCGACGCCCGTGCCCCCCAGGTCGCCGTCACCGTCGTCATCGTGGTCGCGATACAGGTGCTCGTGGGAATCGTCACGCGGTTGCTGAACGACGTCGCCGCCGAGAGCCAGACGCTGACGCGACACCAGCGCGAGGTGAGTCTGCGGGCCACGCAAGTCGCCCTCTGGGCCGGCGGCGCCGTCGTCCTCCTCGGGGTCTGGAACGTCGACGTCGCCGGGCTGCTGGTCGGCGCCGGCTTTGCCGGGATCGTCGTCGGTCTCGCCGCGAGAAAGACGATCGGCTCGCTGATCGCCGGGTTCGTGCTCATGCTCTCGCGCCCCTTCGAGGTCGGCGACTGGGTCGTCCTCGGAGACAACGAGGGAGTCGTCTCCGACATCACCCTGATGAGCACGCGTATCCAGGGTTTCGACGGCGAATACGTCGTCGTACCCAACGACGTCGTCGGCAACGAGATCGTCTCGAACCGGTCCCGGAACGGGCAATTGCGGACGGATATCGAGGTCGGGATCGACTACGACGACGACGTGCAGCGGGCGCGGGAACTCACCCTCGCAGCCGTCGAGGAGCGAGTGGAGGAGCACCCCGACCTGTTCGGTTCGCCCTCGCCGGCGGTACACGTCGACCGGTTCGGCGATTCGGCGGTGGTCCTGATCGTGCACTGCTGGATCGAGCAACCGACTCCGGCCCGGGTGTACCGAGCGCGGGACGAGTTGATTCAGGGCGTAAAGGGAACGCTCCAGCAGGCAGGGATCCGGATCCCGTACCCGCAGCGCGAACTCAGCAACCGGGGTGAGACTGACAGGTTCGGATCCGCGGAGCCGAATCGGACGGACGCCGACGCCGGTCGCCAGGAGGAACGGAACGGGACTAGCGGATGACCGTCACCGGGACCGGCGAGGTCCGGACCACGCGTTCCGCGACGCTGCCAAGAAGCAGCCGGGAGACCCCGCTCCGACCGTGGCTTCCCACGACTACGTGATCGGCGCCCACCTCCTCTGCGACCGCGACGATCCGTTCGGCGGGGGACCCGATCTCGACGCGCGTCTCGACCTCGAACCCCTCCGGAACCGTCTCGGCCGCCTCCGAGAGCAGTCGGTTAGCGCGTTCGTCCGCGTCCTCGTACCAGTCCTCCGCCCCGGCCGGGAATCCGCCGACGTATCCACCGCTTGCGGCCTCGTTGGGATTGAGAACGTGAACCAGCGTCAGCGTCCCTTCCTCCCACTCGTCGACGACGAACGAGAGGGCAGCCTTGGATTTCGCCGATTCGTCCAGCCCGATCACCACGTTTTTGCTCATGTCTGGGCGTTCGATCCCGGATTACAAAAGTAAGGGGGGGCCGGCACTCGATTGCCCGGAAAAGCGACGACGATCAGTCGCCGTGGCGGGTGAGACAGGTCGACAGCCCGACGAGTTCGACCGGATCGGAGTTGTCCGGCGAGTAGACCACCATCTGTCCCTTCTCCATGTACGGCACCTTCTCCTGGAGGTTCGCGGGGATGTTCACGCTGTTGATCGCGTCCTCGTCGCCGAGGTTGAGCACGACCTTGGTGTTCACCTGCTTGAACACCGGCTCGGCCACGTCCTGCGGGTCCTGGGTGATGAGGAAGAGCCCGAGCCGCTCCTTTCGCCCTTGCTTGGCCGCCTCCGTGAACTTCTGGACGACCTTCCTGGCCTGGACGTTGTCGGCGTCCGACAGGAAGTTGTGCGCCTCGTCCATGCCGAGGATCAGGGGCGTTTCCTTGATGCGCTCGCTGTTTGGGCTGTTGGAGAGCTTGTCGTCGACGAGCATCGTCGAGACCGCGAGCACCACGAGCTCCTTCGCCCGGCTCGAGGAGAGGTGGTAGGTCGGCACGACCGAGAGTCCGCCGGGACGCACGAGCTCGTGATCCAGGTCCGTGATGGCCGTTGCGTCGCCGTCGAACACGCCGCCGGGGACGGCGTACACCCGGCGTTTCACCGCGTCGAAGGTCGCCTCGTGGACCCGCCCGGACTCGTCGAGTTCGGTTTTCAGGCCCGGGTCGTCGAGAAACGTCCGGAACTCGCGGAGCGTCCCCTCGCCGCCGGTTTGCCGGAAGAACCTGGAGAGGAGGTGTGTGAGCGCGCCGTACTGGTTGTCGTTGAGCGACGCGCCCGCCACGAGCCAGGGCATGTCGTAGTCGTCGACGATCGAAAAGGGGACGCTGAACCGGAGCTGCTCGGCCCGGTGAGCCCCGCCGTCGTACTGGACCCCCGACTCCTCCGGGATCAGTGCGACCGTGTCGTCGTACCCGCCGTACGCCACTCCCTCCCTGTCGAGCCGGCGGCGGAGCGCGTCGTCCATCTCCGGATTGTCGTCGTGCATCTGTGCGTACTCGTCCTGCGGGTCGAACTGGACGAGCGCCGGTGAGACCCGACGCCCGTCGTCCATGGGGTAGGTCCGCTCGTCGGCGAGGTACTGCCGGAGGACGTTCTTCGAGGCGTGGGTCTTCCCCGAGCCCGTGCCGCCGGCGACGAGGGTGTGCCGGAACACCAGCGGGTCGCCGTCGGCGTAGTCGTCCGCGATGCGGTAGTCGACGGTCGGCGGCTCGGCGGCGGTTCGAACCTTCTCGCCGCCGACCGAGAGGTGCCCGAGGAAGACGCCGTCCTCCGGGATGTTCAGACCGGTCTTGATGTCGGCGGCGTCCGTGGCCTCCCTGACGACTGCGCCGGGCTTTGGCACCCGATCGGTCATCCGTCGCTTCAGTTCGGCGTCGTCTCCCTCGCCCGCGGTGTCCTCGAAGAGAACCGCGACCGGGTCCAGCGTCGCGGTGAACTTGTAGTCGCGCTCCTCGAACTCGTCGCGTCGCATCTGTCGCCTG